>JAFLSM010000069.1 GCA_022510955.1 Ruminococcus sp.
GATTGCTCCCTAACTGATTTCGAGTCAGCCCCGTTATGACCACTTCGATACGTCTCCGAATTTATATATTAATAATTTACAATGTATAATATATTTTAACGATTTTTTCTTGTGTTGTCAAGGATAAATGAACAGATTCTTATATTTTGCATACTATGAGAATGAATAAAAATGATGGCAGGTGAAGATGTGGCATTCGATACAAGAGAACTTTTTGCTAGACTTATCAAATGTGAGGCAGGTGGCGAAGGCGTTGATGGCATGCGTGCTGTCGCCTCTGTAATAATAAACAGAGCAAATGTACAAGATGGAGAGTTTGCAAGAGTAAGCAACGGCGGTGATGTAAGAGCAATAATAGAGCAGCCGGGGCAGTTCACATGCCTTAAAACTTCAATAGGAGGTGCATATAATTCTCAAAATATATATAATATGACGCCTGAAGCTATTCACTACGAAATTGCTGATTGGGCTTTAGCAGGTAATACAGACGGCTCTGTAGGCAATTCAATATTTTACTTTAATCCTTTTTCGGAAAGCTGTCCGACCTTTTTTCCGTCAAACAATGGTGTTATATACAATCGCGTAGGTGACCACTGTTTCTATACACCTACAGCAGCATATTCAAAAACATGAGGAGATAATTATGGCTATTTCAGATAATACACAGGTTAATTCTTCAACAAATCAGATTGATGCAGATAATCTATATGGGCTTAATAATCCTAATCCCAATCTCTCTAACAAAAGTTGTGCACTTGGTACTTGTCCCCCCAATTCGATTGATCTCGGATATTACATTCCTTCGCTTGCGGAAATTGCTTCATATAATTTGAGTGCCCCGGCAATAGGATATATGAATCAGAATAGTATGCAACAAAATCAATCATATGATCATACTTCTCAGTCAATGTCATCACCAATTCAACAAACGCCTGCTGCGGGCAATAGTGTAGCTACACAAGAGGTAATTACATCACAGGAGCTGCCGGACACACCTGCAACAGTTTTTAATTATGGGGCGACCATGGCAACATCAGTGCGTCAAGATTTGGGAATGGGAATTACTGATGTTGCAAATCCATATCCTGTAACTCCGGAAAGCATTCAGTATCTTAATGGATTTATAAGAACTCAGATTGGCAGAAGAGTTACTATTGATTTTCTTGTAGGCTCAGATAACTTGGTTTCAAAATCGGGCTATCTCCTTGGTGTAGCGCAGAATTATATATTGATTAATGAACTCGATACTAATGATATTACCACCTGTGATTTTTATAATATTAAATTTATAAGATTCTATTATTGATTTTAATTAAAATTATCTGCAACATGCAAAATTGTTTTATTTTCTTTGTGATAAAATAATATATCACTTAATAATAAATAGAGACAAAGAACTCTCTCAAATCAGAAATTTGAGAGAGTTCTTATATTTTTTATTAATTCTTTAGTCGCTTTCGCAGTGTAAATTCACGAAATAAAGAATCGCAATCTATGGGCTTTTTTTATTAGTTATATGAACTCCAAGTACCGTTTTCATAAATTTTATCGGTTCCCGGAATTGTAAGGTTATCTGTCTGATTGTTTCCACCGTAACTGAATATTACTTTTGTAGCACCCGTAGGAATTGCTATTCTATAAACATTGTTTCCAACGCTCTCCATAGCTATTCCCGGCCATTTACCGCCAATATCAGTCTGTGAATCGCTCCAGAAATATGCGTGGGTATATCCCTTTGCATAGATATAGCCATCAGAAGGTTGTGTTTCGTCCTGATCACCATAATTTTTCCAAGTGCCATTGTCGTAAATTTTATCAGCCCCCGGAATTATAAGGTCAGCCGTCTGACCGCTTCCTCCGTTACTGAATACTACTTTTGTAGCACCAGCAGGAATTACTACTCTATAAACATTGTTACCAATGCTCTCCATAGCTATTCCCGGCCATTTACCGCCAATGTCCTTCTGTGAGTCGCTCCAGAAATATGCGTGGGTATATCCCTTTGCATAGATATAGTTATCAGAAGGTTGTGTAGTTGACGGTTCTGTAGAAGGAGTTGTCGGATCAACACCACCTATATATTTACCGCAATTACCTGAACGATCTGTCATACCTGCAACATAGAACATAATTAATGTTACATCAGTAATATTAATATCGCCTAAACTATCAACATCTGCAACTAAACGCGCTTTTTCAGAAAAATCTAATAAATCAACTAAATATTTCTGAATATTAGTAGCATCATCAACTGTGATTTTATTATCAAAATTCACATCACCGATAAGAAGCTGCTCCTGTGGTTGTGTTGGCGGTGCAGTAGTAGCGGGTTGTGTTGTAGGTTTTGCTGTTGTTGGCTGAGTTGTAGCCGGAACAGTAGTATATCCAGGTTCTGTAGGATATGAAACAGTCTTGCTTTCCTTAGTAAATGTAAATGTAGAGGAAGTGTTGTTTGTTCCGTCTGTAGCAGTAAGAGTAATAACATACTCAGTTCCAACTGCATCACCTGCTCCTATTGTAAGGGTGGTATCTTTAGTAAATGTAATTGGAGATGCACCGTTAATGCTGTATGTTCCTGAGGTAGCATTACTAAGACCTACAGTAATTTCAGCTGTTTCAGTTGCGAAGTTCTCTCTTGGAGCTTCGATTGTATTTCTTGGAACTGTATTAGCATTATAAATAACAGCAATACCATCTGAATTTTTGATTGAACCTTTAATTGTTCCACCGGAAACAGTGAATTTATTTCCTGTAACCTGATCAGTGTATGTTCCGTCTTTCATCTTACCTTGGAGATTAAGGCTTACATCGCAAGGACCCTTTGAACTTACAAGTACAACGCCACTGTTGCCTCTTACATTGTAGAAAAGTGAATCTCCTGTGCTTCCGAGACTTTCGCTCTGACCGATAAAGTGATTTCTGAATCTGTTAACTTCTGCAACACATGTATCCATCCATGTGAGAGTTCCGACCTCACCCATCTGAGTCTGTCTGATTTCTTTTGCCATTTGATTTGGATCTTTTCTTGCATCATAACCATTCTGGTCATCAATAAGTCTTTCATAGGAATAATAAGGTCTTGCTAAGTAAAGGCCTGTTGAATCCTTTCTTGAAGCAACAATAGCCCAAGCTTTGTTGATAGTTGAGTCATTGCAGTCATATGAAGAACCGCCGCCCATATATGTATCGTGGGATTCTGCCCAAAGTACAACTTTGTTGCCCTGTCCGTGAGCATAACCGCAGTAACCGGAATTTGCTGCACCGCCTATTCCGCCGTATTTAAGGGTGTTTCTGATATTATCGCCTGTTGAGTTATCAGTTACAGACATTTTACTGAGATAATAGTTTTCTGCTGCATTGCTATCAATTCTGTTAAGAACTTCACCGTAATAATATGGTGTAAAGTTCTTTGTTGATTTAGCATAACTTGTTGCACCGTCAAGAACTACATCCCAGAAATTACTTGCGAAAGCAGGATCATCCGCAGGTGTTTCAATATGCTTTGCAGCGTCAAAACGGAAACCATCTGCGCCGTTATCTATGCACTCCTTGAGAAGGTTAAGAATCATGTTCTGAACCTTTGAGTCACCTGTATTCAAATCAGGCATACCCATATTGCCCTGAGTAACATCAAAACGACCGTCGCTTGAATGTGTCCAGCTTGTGCTTATGTGCCAGTAGGATGAGTCTGTAAGCATCGCAGGATTCCAGAACTGACCTACTTGAGGAGAAATATCGCCCATTACTTCTTCAACTGAACCGATTTTGTAACCTTTAATATTTCCCATATGATTTGCTACTATGTCAACAATAACCTTGATTCCATATTTTTCAGCTTCATCGCACATAGACTTAAACTCAGCCTTTGTACCGTACCATGTATAACCATTGTCACACAGGGACTCAGTAACAGGCTGATAACTTTTCCACCAGTTACCGTCAGTACCGCCGATACCATCAGGAATTCCGACATTTCCGTAAGCTACACCTTCCCAATAGTAATCCTTCGGTTGTGTAACCGGAGATGTCTGAACAGCAGTATAGCCCGCTTCTGCAATCTGCGGAAGATATTTTTTGATATTGTTGTACGACCAGTTCCAACAGTGTAGAATAACACCATTCTGAACATTGTCAGCAAGACCGTAGTCTTTTGCTGAAACAGATTCTGAATCCGTGCTTGCTGAAACCGATTCAGAATTGAGGGTTACTGCCTGTGTTGTAAAACCACTTATAACAAGGCAGGATAGCATCATACTAAGACAAAGTATAATGCTTGTAATTTTCTTACTCAAATTTCTCACTCCTAAATTATGTATTGCAAATGTAAATTGTATTCTACATAATGCCCCTTTATAATAACAAAAAACATAAATGCATTCAATTAGCTTTTTTTACAATAAAATACAATCTATTTTATCTACATTGCCATTGAAAAGAAAACAAAAAACTGACTCCATAAAAATGGAATCAGTTTTTTTAAAATTGTATGAATTGCCACTATAGCTTACTGTGTGACAAAATTTGTATGGAAGAAAAATTATTTTACCATTGAAGCAACTTCAGCTGCAAAGTCATCCTGTCTCTTCTCAATACCTTCACCCTTTTCAAAACGGATGAACTTCTTGATCTCGATTGAACCACCAAGCTCTTTAGCTGTGTTCTGAGTGTACTGACCAACTGAAAGTTTGTTATCTTTAACAAACTCCTGATCAATAAGGCAGTTCTCTTTGTAGAACTTCTTAATCTTACCCATTACAATCTTATCAGCGATTGCCTCAGGCTTACCTTCATTGATTACCTGCTGACGCATAACTTCTTTTTCATGCTCAATAACATCAGCCGGAACTTCACTCTCGTTAAGATATGGTGTGTTAAGAGCTGCAATCTGCATTGCAACATCCTTGCCGTATGCAGAAAACTCAGCCTTTGAAGCAACATCTGTGTCAAAGTTTACGAGAACACCAATTTTACCGCCAGCGTGAACATAAGCAACGCAAGCACCCTCTACACGCTCAAAGCGTCTAATCTGAATATTTTCACCGATTGTGAGAACCTTTTCCTGAAGAAGCTCTGCAACAGTCTTATCAGAACCTGTTGCTGTAAGAGCAAGAAGTGCCTCAACATCAGCTGGATTCTGCTCAATAACAGTGTTAGCACAAGTCTTTACAAAATCCATAAATGAATCATTCTTAGCAACGAAGTCTGTTTCAGCGTTTACTTCAATTACAACGCCAACTGAAAGATCATCAGTTGTAGTAGCATAAGCTACGCCTTCAGCAGCGATTCTGCTAGCCTTTTTAGCCTGCTTAGCAAGACCCTGTTCTCTAAGAAAATCAATAGCCTTATCCATATCGCCGTCAGCATTTGTGAGAGCTTTTTTGCAATCCATCATGCCGCAGCCTGTTTTTTCTCTAAGTGCTTTTACATCTTGAGCTGTAAATGCTGCCATTATAAAAACATCCTTTCAAATAAATATCTTAATTATATCAAATTATTCAGCTACTTCTTCTGTTTCTTCAACAGCAGCTGCACCAGCCTGGCCCTCTCTGCCTTCGATAACAGCGTCAGCCATTGCACCGGCAATAAGCTTTACAGCACGAATAGCATCATCATTACCAGGGATAACATAGTCAATTTCGTCAGGATCGCAGTTTGTATCTACAATAGCAACGATTGGAATGTTAAGCTTCTTAGCTTCTGATACTGCGATTCTTTCTTTTCTTGGGTCAACAATGAAGAGTGCGCCCGGCATCTCTGTCATATCCTTAATGCCGCCCATAAACTTTTCGAGCTTTTCAATTTCAAGATTGAGCTTGATTACTTCCTTTTTTGGGAGAAGATCAAATGTGCCGTCCTCCTGCATTGCACGGAGCTGCTTAAGACGAGCAATTCTTCTCCTGATTGTTGTAAAGTTTGTAAGCATACCGCCAAGCCATCTTGCGTTTACATAATAAGCACCAGCACGCTCTGCCTCTTCTTTAACAGAATCCTGAGCCTGCTTCTTTGTGCCTACAAAAAGAACATTCTTGCCTTCAGCAGAAACTTCACGAACAAAGTTGTAAGCTTCTTCAAGCTTTTTAACGCTCTTCTGAAGGTCGATAATGTAGATGCCGTTACGCTCTGTAAAGATGTACTCAGCCATTTTAGGGTTCCATCTTCTTGTCTGGTGACCGAAGTGAACACCTGCTTCGAGTAGTTGTTTCATTGATACTACTGCCATTTTTATATCCTCCTTAGGTTAAAACCTCCGCTGTGCTTTAGTTTTTGACAACCCAATTAGCAAATTTGCCACCTTGCTGTCAAGCATCAGCGTGCGAAATGCGTATATATTATACCATAAAAATGAAAAAAATCAAGCATTTTTTTGAAAAACACTTGATTTTTTTAGAACTTAAATAATTTTGTTAATTATCTTACCTCATATCAAAGAAGCGAACATTACCGCAAGTTGTGAGATAGATTTGTGTTTCGTGCCAGCTGCTTGTGCCGGTGTAAAATACTAATACTCTGTGCTGAACAGCTGAACCATTTTGATCAAATATGTAAGAAACAGCGTTTTTAACATCCTGATTAGGCTCTTTGTTTGTAGGAGCGTAATACTGATATGTTGAAATAATTGTATCAATAGATGTAGTATTTGAACGATTCATTGCATCTCTTATTGCCTGAGCAACAAGTGCACAACCGTTAAATCCGATTGAACCTGCCTCTCCCATTACAAGACGCTCAAGTTTTGCTCTGTCATATTCTGAAAGCGATACAGGACGAGGGCTGTATGAGTAGTCAGGATTGCTAATACTGATCAAATAACTACCGCTTGACTCGTAGTTGTTTGATTCTTCAACATATGTGTTATTATTTGTATTATCATAGTTGCTGTTTTCTGAATCAAAATACTGTGATGATTCACTATCTTCTGTTTCAGAGCTTTGAACATCATATGTTTCGTAATTTTCAGTTTCTGTAAATTCCTCAGTTGCAGCTTCTGTTATCTTTTCGGTAACTTCTTCAGTAACTTCGGGCTCTGTTTCTTCAGCTTTATTTGTGGTATTTTCAACATTTTTTGTAGTATCTTCAGTAGCCGGAGCAGTTGTTGCGGGAACACAATTTTCAGCAATAACTGCTGAAAAATCATCAAGGTTACCTATTGAATAAGACGCAGCCTTGCTGTCCTCAAAAGCATCAACACCCGGAGCCAGAGTAGTAGTTGGAATAATAAGAGCAGAAGCAACTAATACTGAAGCAACCGCAAATGAAAATACTTTTAGCTTCTTTCGTGTCTTTTTTTGTGAAGAATGTTTTGCATTGTTTTTTACAATAGTTTCTTCACTTCTGTAGTATTTATATTTTGTAGCTCTCAAAAATTTGTCCTCCATTTGATTTTGCACATCCAAATAAATTATTATTTGTTGATCAATGCGCTTTGTCTTTAGTCGTAAAATTTTATCAAACACACAACATCAAGGAGTATTTAAACACAAATTTCTCAAAAATGCAAGTCGAAGCCACTATACTCTTTTGTTACACTTGTAATTTAATTGTAATATTCATTTTTTTAATTTCATAAAAAAATTATTCTTTGTGCAAACTATATAATATTCTTATTTCGAGTTGGTTTATTTTTACTATGAGTTAGAAAGTTAATTATTTTAAAAATTATCCTTAAAACGCCTTTTTTTCTGCCTTTTTATCGGTTTTGGCATACTACAAGACAAAATTATTGTGTCTTGTCCAATAAGGTCAATTTTCTCCCAAGGAATTATGTAATCCTCGCATCTTCCAAATAATCCAAAGAAACTTCCCCTGCCAAATATTACAAGAGATATAACCTTGGCTGTTTGTGTATCAACAATAACATCATCTACAAAACCAATTCTTGTTCCGTCGCAACAGCTAATTACCTCCTTGTGCTTTAAGTCAGTCAAATTGCAATTCATAATCATCTCTCCTTATATACTATATATAATATGCTTTAGTTTTAAGGTTAATTCGTTGACTTTTAGAGTTGTATTTGCTACAATGTATATACTAAATATGAGTATTTAATACAAGGAGCTGAATATATATGGATTATATTTTTATGACCGATGCTTCCTGCGACCTTACAGCTGCACAAGTCAATGAGATTGGTGTTGAAGTGTTGCCTATGGAATTTGAAATGGAGGGCAAAAGCTATCTTCATTATCCTGATTCCCGCATGATGAGTCTTGATGAGTTTTATTCAAAACTAAAAAAAGGTATTACTTCAAAAACAACCCAAATTAATATTAATGGTTTTGTTACAGCCTTTGAAAAGTATCTAAAAGCCGGTATTGATATTATTTATACAGGTATTTCTTCCGGATTAAGCGGCTCATATAATACTTCTTTAATTGCTGTTCAGGAGTTGCAAGAGAAGTATCCTGATCGAAAAATCTTAGTTATTGACTCAAGGTGCGACTCAGCGGGTCTTGGTTTTTTGGTGTATCTTGCAGGTCAAAAATACAAAGCAGGATGTTCTATTGATGAGCTTGCAGAGTTTATTGAGGTTACCCGTGATAAGGTTTGCCACTGGTTTGTAGTTGAGGATTTGGATCAGTTAAAAAGAGGTGGCAGAATTTCTGCTGTGACTGCAACATTTGGTAAGGCATTGCAGATTAAGCCGTTAATTGGTGTTGATAAGGTTGGACATCTGTATAATGCAGCTAAGGTTCGAGGCAAAAGCAATGTTATTCCTGCTCTTGTAAAGCATCTTGAGGCAGAGGGTGAAGACATAAAAAATAGTTTAGTTTTTGTTGCCCACGCTGACAACAAGGATGGTGCCGAAGAACTAAAAAAGAAAATTAAAGGAATGTGCAAAGAAGTTCAGATTTGTGACATTGGTCCTGTTATCGGAACACATGTTGGTTCAGGTATGCTTGCTATTCTTTATCTTGGAAAAAGAACAGATAAATAAATTAAATCACCCCCATTCAATTTGTGAAGGTGTAAAATGAAAGTAGACACGAAAAAAGTGTCTGCTTTCTTTTTT
>JAFLSM010000007.1:0-36798 GCA_022510955.1 Ruminococcus sp.
TTTTTACTTTCGCTTCATAAGTTTAGTATATATTATAATGCAGTGTCCCGAAATTCAAACTCTCCTTTTTCGGTAAACTTCGTTTTTTCATCTCTTTTATAAGTTTGATAATAAAAGCGGTCACTACCGCCCCGAAACTTTAACTTCGATTATATGGTAAGCTTCATTTTTTCTCTGTTTTATAAGTTAGATATAATTATATATAAAAGGAAACAACTTTTAAAATATTATATCATAAAACAAAAATTTGTGATACAATAAATTTAGCAACATGACGTTGCAACTAATACAAATCGATAAATTTTTATAAAACTATAAAGCAGAAGAACAGGAGGATGCTGTGTATGAAAGAAACAATTTGTACAATTCCGATTAACGATATATTTATGCCAAAGGACGGCTGTCCGATTTGCCGAATGGAAAGTATGCTTGAAGAACAGTATGTAAAGTTTATTACGGGCGACGCAATGATGGAACCCAACATACGCATAATCACCAACAAAACGGGCTTTTGCCACCGCCATTTTTCGCAGATGTATACCACAGGACAGAAGCTCCCGAACGCTCTTATTCTTGAAAGCCATTTGCAGGAGATTATTGATAATTTTATGCCGAAAAAGCTAAAGGGCAAACCTGACAAAAAACAGCTTGACGGAATAAAAAAAGAGCTTAACTCATGCTATGTGTGCGACAGAATAAAATCCGATATGCACCACTTTATGGCAACAATTTTTGTTGAATGGGCAAAGGGAGAGGAGTTCAGAAAGCTTTACAACGAACAGCCGTATATCTGTCTTAAGCACTACTCTTTCATTATGGATTGCGCCACAGGAAAGGGCGGAATCCCTTCAAAACTGCTTTCGGATTTCTATGCAGAAACCGCCGCACTCACTAAAAATTACCTTCTGTCGCTCAAGGAGGATATCACACGCTTTTGCTCAATGTTCGACTATCGCAGTCAGGGGCAGGAGTGGGGCACATTTAAAGATGCGGTAGAGCGCAGTATTTTATTCCTCACGGGAGAAGCTCCGAAAGAATAAGTTGCAGTAAAACAGCGTTAATATAATGTTTGACAAATAAGCACACATATGAAATAATAAGGTAACAGTCGGTAGACTGCACCTGTTTGGTCAGACAGCACAATCCAAAAACACTCTTTTGTGCTCAAATGTTCAACGCAATTTCCTATAGAGTAAAAATTAACTTATTCTTATAAGTTAAAGAAAATAGGTGACATATGAATATATACAATCAAAGCAGAGCAACATTATCTGCTCCAAAACACTATAATTCAATAGACGGGCTCAGGGTATTGTCATGTCTTGGAATTATCGCAATGCACATATTGTGCAACACAAAATATCAGTTGTCAGGTAATTTCATCTGGGATGAGTTTATACCGTCTTTTACATGGTTGGTTTATCTGTTTATTATGATCAGCGGATTCGGAATGTGTGCAGGTTATCTTACTAAATTCCGAAATAACGCTGTCAATCTTGAAGAGTTTTATAAAAAAAGATATAAGAAAATCATACCGTATTTTGGCTTTTTACTTTTAATTGCAGTAGTATTAGAGCATTCAATGGATTCTATTTACGAGGCGTCTGTAGAATTAACGCTGTTGCACGGTTTACTTCCCAATAATGCTGTCAGTGTTATCGGCGTATGCTGGACGCTCGGTGTAATTTTCTTCTTTTATCTGCTGTTCCCTGCATTTTCTGTTTTGATGAAAACAAAAAAAAGAGCCTGGATATCGCTTGGCTTATCACTCTGGCTGAATTATGTTTGTGAGAAGCACTTTTTCAGTTCTTACTTTGTTACAGAATCCTTTGTACCACGACATTCATTTATCTATTGTATTCCGCTTTTTATCGGCGGCGGATTGATTTATCTGTACAGAGACAATATTCAAGCTATTTGTAAAAAATTCAGATGGGTCGTATTGGCAGTTTGTGTGGCTGTCACAGTATTGTGGTACATAATCCCATGCAAAATAAATACTATAGTTTTCTTTGTAAAAAGTCTGGTACTTTTTATGCTTTGGTTATCATATGCCATTGGATCGGAAAGCAAGTTTTTATCTTGTAAGCCAATGAGATTCCTCAGCGGAATAAGTATGGAGATGTATCTTGCCCAGATGATTATCTTCCGTTTGGTTGAAAAAGTGCATTTGCTATATGTATTTGGAAACAGCGGAATCGGCGGAGTGATAAGTTTTATTTTCGCTTTCATTCTCACCACAGTCGGATTGATAGTATTCATTCAATGCTACAAATTAGCTGTAAAATTTGCTGAAAAAGTTGCGAATAAACTGCGTTCACGAAAAGCAAAATAATATATTATATAAACTACAGCGGCGGCTTGAAAAACAAGCCGCCGCTGTTCTATGTTCTATATGTTCTATAAATATAATATTATTACTTATACACTTAATAGTCGAACTCTCGGTTATCACCTGCACCGACACGAACCAAGTTAATTTTTTTCGTATCATAATTAATAGCATAAACATCAAATGCCTGTTCGTTAATCGTACCTGCTGTTCTACTGTATCCGTCTTTAATATCACGGCAGTCACAGGTTGTAATGATATTCAAAATACCGTTTTGTGTGCTTGCTAAATCCATATGTCTATGACCGCTGATAACACAAACCAATTCGTTAGTTGTATTCGTAAAATCAGCGTTTACACCTATATTAAATTGTTCGGTTGAAAACGTTTCTTTATTTTTAAAGGCATTAACCAAATCTAACAGCGCTGTTGCATTTCCGCCATTTTTATCAGAAAAATCATAACCGACTTCGTTACCGTCTATGTCAACAAAATCATTGTTAACATGGTGATGCGAAACAATAATGATATTATAATTTTCTTTTTCTGTTAAAACTTTTGATAACCATTGCAGGGTTGAAGCTCTAAACATAATACCGCCACCCTTGTGGTTGGCTTCACTTGACAAATCCGAAGTATTAAGCATAATAATTCTTGTTTTTTGCGCTTCGTTATCTATACAGTAACAACCATTGTTTACGCTCATTGATGAAACTAAATACTCAGTATCTCTAAATAATGTGTCATATACATCCGTATTTGTCAGATAATGGTCTTCTCTGTTGTCTGTACCGATATTCGACGCATTATATAGTTCGTGATTGCCTCTTGTGCAAAACAGCTTATCCTTGCCGATATAACTTTTGAAATCATTAAATTCCGCAACTTGCTCGTGTAATTCTTCCTCTGTGCCTTCAAGATATACAATATCACCTCCGAAAATTACAAAAGGAACATTTGTTTCTTTCAGAATTTTTTGCAACAGCTTTTTGCTTTGACGCTGATTCTTTTTAAAATGCACATCAGTGATAAACGCAAATGTTACTCCGTGCAACACACTGCAAGCCTGTTTTATTTCATTGATTTTATCGGGAAGATAATTGTTTTCATAATAATATTCCGGGATAGGGTCGTCATCTTGCTGAGCGTTGATTTTATCTTCAATGGTTTGAACCCTGTTTTCAAGTTCCGTAACCTTACGCAATGAAGCACTGACGGTAATCTCTTCACCGTATGCAGGCTTGATAAGCGCACTATCCTCTGTACGGGTTACTATTACATAATACACACCCAAGGTTGGTATGATTGTGTCGCCGTTATTAACGCTGATTTCCTGCGCTCTGTTGCTGTAATCGTCGCTATCATATCCCCAAATTTTTACAACACGATCATCATCAGTCCAAGAGACTGTAATCGACTGCGACAATAGTCCGAGAACAGCCATAACTCGTGTTCCTGCACCGCCTCCGGATGGTGGAACATTGCCCTGAACCCAGTTAAGTTCGAACTCTCCTGCAAGAGATTGATTAATCTCCTCCACATTCATGCTGATTTCTTTTAACTTACTGCTAATACTTACATCATCCTCTCCGGTATCAATTTTACTTTCAATCATTTTTATTCTGCTGTCAAGCTCTGTAACCTTATGCAAATCAGCACTGACGGTAATTTTTTCACCGTATGCAGGCCTGATAACATCATTGTCCTCTGTGCGGACTAATATTACATAATATATATTCTGCGTCGGTGTTACTGTGTCACCGTTATTAACGCTGATTTCCTGCACTCTGTTGCTGTAATCGTCGCTGTCATACCCCCAGACCTTTACAACGCAGTTATCATCAGTCCAAGAGATTGTAAACGGCTTCGTCATTAGCCCGAGAACAGACATAATGCGTGTTCCTACACCGCCGCCTGACGGTGGAACATTGCCCTGCAACCATTTTAGCTCAAGGTTTGCCGCAAGCACCTCGCTTGTTTCTTTTAATGCCTTATTAATTCCCGAAATATCCGCATTAATATCGAAGAGATCTGCATTAATATCGGAAATATCAACAGCAGTTTTTGTCTGAAATTTTACAGCATTCACAAATTCATTGATATTTGCTGTTTCTGATGTATTTTCAACAGCCCTGCGAATATGCAGTCTGAATTTCGTACCTGACGGTATCGTATAATCATAATTCGACGCATTTTTAATTGATTTATACACGCCGTTAGGATACTCAACCACAAAAGCATCAAATCCGTCGTCAACCGTAACATTTAAATCATAATCAAACTTCATTATATCTTCAGATGTTACACGATATTTTGTAGTCGTATTCAGAGTGCCGTCAGCACTCTTTGTTCCTGCTTGTATAAAATTGCTGTACGGAGCAAATGTCATCATGCCCTCACTGCTTGAAGCAACTAATGTGTTGTCAGCCTTTTTTGTGATATCAGTCGCAAGAAGTTGTTTCATATTTTCATCAAGCTTGTCTTGCTGAAGCTTTAATTCACATAGAAAATCATATGCCTCTTCACGAAGTCTAATCGTTTCGGAATTAGGATTTTCAAACTCTTTGTCTTCAACGGAAATGCTTTCATCTGCAAACATTTTGACAATTTCTGTCTGAAAAACATAGCCGTTGCTTTTTCTGCCCTCAATTTGCATTTCAAAAAATCCGTGAACAAAAATATCGGTTTTTTTGACATTCCAGATAATGGTAGTTCCGATGTCGTCAATATTCACCTCGTCGGGTACAACAGTATTGACACTGCCGTCCGCAAAACGCAAATGAATACTGAACGCAAGGTTTTTATCGACAAGTTCTCTTATGAGAAACTTTGCCGTAAAAGATTTGTTTTCACCCGTAACGCCAACGCTGTTGTCGGCGCTTGTTTCTTCGGGTTTTCTTAAATTGTAAATTATCAATTTATCGCCTCCCGTATATAACGATAAAAAACAAAAAATTGCGTATTTTTATGCAATTTAAGTAAAAATTATTTTAAAATTTTTTTGTTTGGCAAAATTAACAAAGATTGTTCCATTATTAAGAATATTCTTTCACAAATAAATCTTTTTGTTTGCATTTAACAAATTTTATTTTTCCATAAATTTTTATTGAAAATAAGTTGATTTATAGTACCTTTTATCATATAATTAGTGTGGTATATTAAGTTTTTATGTGATTTTGGAGGTAAATATGGAAGATCGCGACGAAATAGTTATCTCTTTAACTGATGTTATAGAGATACTGAAACGAAATATTATTTTTATTGTGGCAACTGTATTGATTTTCTCTTTATGCAGCTTTTTTATTACAAAGTTCTTTATTCCAAAATCATACACTGCAACAATATCACTGTATGTTGAAACCACAAATGATGACAATGAAAAACAAGGCACAAATATTGTAAATGAGCAAACATATGCGCAAAAACTTGTTGCAACATACATCAAAATGCTCAACACAAACACATTTTATTCCGAGCTTTCCGAAAAGCTGAATAATAAGTATTCAGCAAAAGAGCTCAGCCGAATGATTTCATTTATCGGTGATGACGAAACTGAAATTTTTGAAGCTAAGGTTGTTACAAATTCTCCTGCAGAGTCAAAGCAAATTGCTGATACAGTAGGCGAAATTGCCCCTGAAACAATTTCCCGTCTTAAGTCAAAGGCTACCTTGAAAATTGTTGATTACGCTCAGTTACCGGACTCCAAGTCTGCACCGAACACAACAAAAAATGTTTTCTTCGCCTTTGCACTCGGTCTTGCACTTTCACTTGCAATTTCATTTTTGAGGTCATTCCTTGATAAAAAGATTAAATATAACGAAAACATGACTACTTTTGGAGACTTTCCGATTTTGGCTGCTATTCCAAAATTTGATAATTTTCAAAATTCTGCTAAAAGTGCAAACAGCAGTAAAAAGGAAGGTTGATTATGAAAAAGTTATTTAATAAAGATAAAGAAAGCAACAAAACAGCAAAAAATGTAGATTTTACCGCTTTAGGCTTTCAGATTAAAGAGTCATATAAAAAGGCAAGAACAAATATTACTTATTCTGTTGTAAAAAAGGGCTGTAAGGAGATTGCTTTTACAAGCTCAAGAAAAGGCGAGGGTAAAACACTTACTGCAACAAACATCGCCATTGCCCTTGCACAACAGGTTGACACAAAAGTTCTTATAGTTGAATGTGACTTGAGACGCCCGAGAGTACACGGCGCTCTTAATATTAACCCCGTACCGGGAATTACAAATTATCTTAATTTTGAATGTAACGAACATGATATTATCAAAAAAACTAAGGTAGAAAATCTTGATGCAATATGCTATGGTGCTATTCCTCCAAACCCATCAGAATTGCTTGCCAGCAACACTATGAAGGAATTAATTGATAAAATGGCAACCATTTATGATTACATTATCTTTGACACTCCGCCAATCGGCGTTGTCATTGACGCTTTGCCTATTATCAAGCACGCTGACGGCGTTGTTGTCGTTATAAGAAACAATACCTCAACTTTTCCTGAGTACAATAAAACTATTGATACACTTAAGCGTTCCGGCACTAAAATTTTGGGCGTTATTTTTAACGATGTTGACTCCATTTCAACAAAGAAATACGGAAAAGGTTACAGCTACGGATATTACGGCTATTACGGCTATTAAATAAAACTTGATTTAAAATCATTTGTTCTATCTGTAAAATTTAAACTTGATTTTTTATTGTTCGCAGCGGATAGAGCAGTCTATCCGCTGCTTTTGATAATAATTGCCAATAAATGAGTAGTTAAAATTTATTCAACAATTATTATGATTTCTTTTTTGAACTGTTCAACAGTCTTTATATAAGAAAGAGGATTTTATGCATACAGATTCATTTACAACACCAATAAAAGAATCACACTCCTCACAAATTAACATAAAAAAAGCAGAGCTCGACCAAAACACTATTCAGCATTCCAAGCAGACTTACTGTTTTTTTAAGAGGATTGCCGATGTAGTCTGTTCATCTATCGGAATAATCTTGCTTTCTCCGATTATGCTTATTACTGCCCTTGCAATTATTATTGACGACCCAAAGGGCGGACCTGTATTTTCGCAAGAGCGAATTGGCAAAAACGGAAAAAAATTTAAAATGTTCAAGTTCCGTTCTATGATTGTGGGTGCAGAGGATAAACTTGATACCCTGCTTGAAAACAACGAAATGGACGGTCCGGCATTTAAGATTGCAAAAGACCCTCGCATTACGCGTGTAGGCAGATTCATCAGAAAAACCAGCATTGATGAATTACCACAGCTTTTCAATATTATAAAGGGCGATATGAGTCTTGTCGGTCCAAGACCTGCTCTGCAAAGAGAAGTTGATCAATACAACAAATATCAGATGCAGAGATTGTATATTACCCCCGGAATTACCTGCTATTGGCAGGTTCAGCCAAACAGAAACGGTATAAGCTTTGACGAATGGATGGACTTTGATATTAAATACATACAGGAAAGAAGCTTTTTGGTGGATTTAAAAATAATTCTTAAAACATTTAAGATAGTTTTTACCGCTCAGGGTAAATAAGGAGATTATGATGAAGGTATTTGTAACAGGAGTTGCAGGTCAGCTCGGTCACGATGTGATGAACGAGCTTGCAAAAAGAGGATATGACGGTATTGGTTCGGATATAGCAGAATGTTATTCCGGCGCACAGGACGGCACAGCCGTAACATCAATGCCGTATGTTCAGCTTGATATTACAGATGAAAACACAGTAAAGTCAACCATATCAGCATTAAAGCCTGATGTGGTTGTTCATTGTGCGGCGTGGACAGCAGTTGACAACGCCGAAGACGAAGAAAACAGGGACAAAGTTTTCGCAATTAATGCGGACGGCACACGATATATTGCAAGCGTATGCAAGGAAATAGGCGCCAAAATGGTTTATATCTCAACCGACTATGTATTTAATGGTCAGGGAACTAAGCCGTGGCAAGAAGACTGCAAGGATTACGCTCCGCTTAATGTTTATGGCAACTCAAAGCTTGAGGGCGAAAAAGCTGTCAGCGAAATTCTCGACCGCTTTTTCATAGTGCGTATTGCTTGGGTGTTCGGGTTAAACGGCGGAAACTTTATTAAAACAATGCTTAAAATCGGCAAAAAATTTGACACAATAAAAGTTGTAAACGACCAAATCGGCACACCGACATATACATATGACCTTGCAAGGTTGCTTGTTGATATGATTGAAACCGAAAAATACGGTTATTATCACGCAACAAATGAGGGCGGTTACATCAGTTGGTATGACTTTGCCTGCGAAATTTTCAGACTTGCAGGATATGACACTAAAGTTATCCCGGTTACAACGGAAGAATACGGAATATCTAAAGCGTCAAGACCTTTTAACAGCCGTCTTGACAAAGGCAAGCTGACAGAAAACGGATTTACTCCGCTTCCGACCTGGCAGGATGCACTTGAAAGATATATAAAACTAAACACCAATTAAAAATGGATATCTTTCAATTAGTGTTTAGTATCAAAGAAATTAATGATAATTAATTCGGAGGGGAATATGGGACAGATTAAGGTTGAAAAGTGCAGAATTGAAGGTCTGTACATCATTGAACCTGCGGTTCACGGCGACAGCAGAGGCTATTTTATGGAAACCTACAATCAGAATGATATGCGTGAAGCAGGTCTTGATATGGTTTTTGTGCAGGACAACCAGAGCATGAGTACAAAGGGAGTTCTTAGAGGTCTGCACTTTCAAAAAGAGTTTCCTCAGGGTAAGCTCGTCAGAGTTATCAACGGCAGAGTATTTGATGTTGCTGTTGACCTTCGTGAAGGAAGCAAAACCTACGGCGAATGGTTTGGCGTAGAGCTTTCAGCAGAAAACAAAAAGCAGTTCTACATTTCGGAAGGCTTTGCACACGGATTTCTCGTATTAAGCGAAACAGCAGAGTTCTGCTACAAGGTAACTGATTTCTACCACCCCGGCGACGAAGGCGGTCTTGCGTGGAACGACCCTGAAATCGGCATTGAGTGGCCTGAGCTTACAGGAAACTACAACGGCTCTGCGAGTGCCGAAGGATATATGCTCGCAGACGGAACGCCGCTTAATTTGAGCGAAAAAGACGAAAAATGGCTTGGACTTAAGGACACATTCAAATTTTAATATTTAAGATTGTATTAATTTGTAATGTGACGCAGGAGAGATTTTAATGCAGCATATATTTATTGTCGGCGCAAAGAATTGCGGTGCCTATGGAGGTTATGAAACATTTCTTGATAAGCTGACAGAATATCATCAGGATAATAAAAATATAAAATACCACATTGCTTGGAAAGGCACGGAAGCAAAAGAATTTGAGTACCATAATGCTCACTGCTTTCAAATTAAGGTACCCAACATCGGACCTGCACAAGCAATTTACTATGATGTACAAGCATTGAAATACTGCCTGAAATATATCAGAAATAACAAAATCAAAAATCCGATTGTATATATTCTGGCTTGCAGAATAGGACCTTTTGCAAAGCACTTTGAAAAATCAATCCACAAGCTCGGGGGCAAATTGTATGTCAATCCCGACGGACACGAGTGGATGAGAGCCAAGTGGTCTGCACCTGTAAAAAAATATTGGAAATATTCCGAGCAACTGATGGTCAAGCACTGTGATTTGCTTGTTTGCGACAGCAAAAATATTGAAAAATATATTAAAGAAAGCTACTCAAAGTACAGTCCAAACACAACATTTATTGCTTACGGAGCAGAAACACGAAAAAGCAGGCTTTCAGACGATGACAAAACGCTTCTTGATTGGTACAACCAAAAAGGGTTAAAGCCAAAATCCTATTATCTTGTTGTAGGCAGATTTGTGCCTGAAAACAATTACGAAACAATGATTAAAGAGTTTATGAAAAGCAACTCAGAGCGTGATTTTGCACTTATAACAAATGTCAGCGACAAATTCCTTGCTGAACTCAAATCAAAAACAGGCTTTGACCGTGACAAGCGTATAAAATTTGTGGGAACAGTATACGAACCCGAGCTTTTAAAGAAAATCCGTGAAAATGCCTACGGATATTTCCACGGTCACGAAGTAGGCGGTACTAATCCAAGTCTGCTTGAGGCTTTGGGAAGTACCGACATTAATATGCTTCTTGATGTCGGCTTTAACCGAGAGGTTGCCGAAAAAAGCGCTTTATATTGGACAAAGGATAACGGCAGTCTTGCAAATCTTATTGACAAAGCAGACGCAATGAACAAAACGGAAATCGAAGAGCTTGCACAAAAGGCAAGACAGCGTATAAATGACGAATACAGCTGGCAATATATATGTGATAAATACGAAGAATTATTTTTGTAACAGCTCGGTAAACACTAACAGCCATAAGGCGTGATTTATTCAGTGTTTACATTGTTTTGGGATATGCAGAAAAGAGGAAAAATATGGCTAAAAAACACACAATAGCTGTAGCCGGCACAGGATATGTCGGACTGTCTATTGCAACCCTTCTTGCACAAAACAACAAGGTTTTTGCACTTGACATTGTACCCGAAAAAGTAGAATTAATTAACAACAAAAAATCTCCTATTCAGGATGACTATATAGAAAAATATCTTACAGAAAAGGATCTCGACTTAACTGCAACTGTTGACGCAAAACTGGCATACGAAAACGCAGAGTTTGTTGTTATTGCGGCACCAACAAATTATGATACAAACAAAAACTTTTTTGATACCTCTGCCGTTGAAGCTGTAATCAAGCTTGTTATGGAATACAATCCCGACGCTGTTATGGTTATCAAATCAACCATTCCTGTAGGCTACACAGAATCAATAAGAAAGAAAACAGGATGTAAAAATATTATTTTCAGTCCCGAGTTTTTGAGAGAGTCAAAGGCTTTGTATGACAACCTTTATCCGTCAAGAATTATCGTAGGAACTGATTTAAACGACGAGCGTCTTGTAGAAGCTGCAAACACATTTGCTACCCTTCTTAAGCAAGGTGCAATCAAGGAAGAAATTGATACCCTTATTATGGGTTTTACTGAAGCAGAGGCTGTTAAGCTTTTTGCAAATACATATCTTGCGTTGCGTGTTGCTTATTTTAACGAGCTTGACACCTACGCAGAATACAAGGGTCTTGATACTCAAAAAATCATTGAAGGTGTTTGCCTTGACCCGAGAATCGGCAATCATTACAACAACCCGAGTTTTGGTTACGGCGGATATTGTCTGCCTAAGGATACAAAACAGCTTCTTGCAAATTACGAAGATGTTCCTCAAAATATGATGTCGGCTATTGTAGAATCTAACCGCACAAGAAAAGATTTTATTGCAGACAGGATCCTCAGTATGGCTGGCTACTACGACTACTATAACAGCAGTGACTTTAGCTCAGACAAAGAAAAAACTTGTGTTATCGGAGTTTACAGGCTGACAATGAAGAGCAACAGCGACAACTTCCGTCAAAGTTCTATTCAGGGCGTTATGAAGCGTATCAAGGCAAAAGGTGCAACCGTTGTTATTTTTGAACCGACACTTGAAAGCGGAAGCACTTTCTTTGGAAGCAAGGTCATTGGCGACTTGAATGAATTTAAGGCTCAGTGCAACGCAATCATAGCAAACCGCTATGACAGCTGTCTTGATGATGTAAAGGACAAGATCTACACCCGAGACATTTTCCGTCGCGATTGATTTTTTACTTTCGCACCATAAGTATGATATAGATTATAATGCAGTGTCCCGAAATTCAAACCTTCATTTAATAGTAAACATCATTTTACATCTATCTTATAAATAGATATAATAGATTTTTAAAATCAGCCTTTAATATTTAGTTATGGTGCTTACCAAACAATATAAGTTCATCTTCGGGTTACAATTGTTACATATTAAAACTAATATTTGAAGCGGAGTAAAAAAACTTCGGGGCGGTAGTGACCGCTTTGATTAATCTCTAATAAAACATCTATAAATTATTGTAAACTTAAAATAGTGAATTATGAACTTCACCATACAACAGAAGTTAATCTTCGGGATACAACGGTTACATATTAAAATCAACTTATGGAGCGTAGTAAAAAATATGAAAAAGTATAAAATCGGATATACAACAGGCGTATTTGATATGTTTCATATCGGACACCTGAACCTGATAAAAAGAGCAAAACAACAGTGCGATTATTTGATTGTGGGCGTAAGCACAGATGATTTGGTTGTAAGCTATAAGAATAAAAAACCGATTATTCCATTTGAAGAAAGATTGGCTATTGTAGAGTCAATTAAGTATGTTGACAAAGTAGTGCCTCAAATTACAATGGATAAAATGAACGCCTGGAACGATTTAAAGTTTGATGTTATGTTCCACGGTTCTGACTGGAAAAACAGTGAAATGTATAATAAAATTATTGACGATTTTAAAACAGTTGGTGTAGATGTTGTCTTTCTTCCTCATACCGAAGGAATTTCATCAACTATGCTTTCTGAAATTCTTCAAAAAATAAAAGTACAGTAAAAACCATCGGGAGATTTGCAGATATATGAAAGAGTATACTACAAAGGAAATACAGAAAGTTATCTTATCTATAATTAAAGATATCGACATATTTTGTAAAGAAAATGATATTACATATTACCTTATGAGCGGTTCTGCCTTAGGTGCAATGCGTCACAAGGGTTTTATTCCGTGGGACGACGACCTCGATATTTTTATGACAGTCGATAATTATCATAAATTTTTAAAGCTGTTTGCTGAAAAGGGCGATAAAGAAAAGTATTTTCTTCAGCACGAAAACACTCCCGAGTGGCCGTTGTTTATGAGCAGAGTATGCCTTAACGGCACAACTATGATAAGTGATGAGTTTAAGTATAACCTCAAACAGCACCACACTGTTTTTGTTGATATAATGTGTCTGTATTCAGCGCCATTAAACGGTCTTGCTCACAGAATACAATATATATGCGCACAGCTTTTGCGTGTAAACGCACTTGCAAAGTGCAATTTTCCTAATAAAAACATAATCAAGCGGATTGCCCTGAGTTTATCAAAAATTATTGTAAACAAATTCACAAAGCCTCGTCTGATAAAGGCTGTTCATAAATATGAGGGCAAAAACACAGAGCTTATGGGACATTATTTTGGCAGAGCCCGTTATAAGAATACATCATTTCCCCGTAAATATCTGGGAAAGGCAAGATATGTTCCGTTTGAGGATACCGAGCTTCCTGTTTTTGAATATGTAGAGGATTATCTAAAAGCACGGTTTGGCGACGAATGGTCAAAGCTTCCAAGTCAGGAAACAAGAGATAAATACCCCGTTCACGGAAATTTTGTTGATTTGGAGAACGATTATACCGTCTACTTAAACGCTGACAAAACGCAGTGGACATATTAAATTAACAGGTTGTTTCAGATTTTTAATTACAAAACAACCTAAGCATATAGGAGAAAGCAATGAGTAAAAAGATTTTGTTTTTCAGATCTGCACCGTATGATGAAGACCCGAAAGGCTACAATATTCAGGGAATCGGAATTGCAAAGGCATTTTGCAGGCACGGATATGACTGTGACTTTATAACCTTTAAAAAGCGGAATCAAACCGAAGAGGTTTTTTATGAATACAACGGCTGTCGTGCAAAATTAATTGAAATGCCCCGTGTGCGTTTTGTGCGATGGGGCATTAACCTTGATGTCTGCAAAAAAGAGTTTCTTGATAAGTACGACTACATAATCAGCAGGGAATATTATCAGATAATGACCTACTTGATTTCCAGAAAAACCGATAAGGTTTCAATGTATTCGGGGCCATATTACAATCTGTTTATGTCAAAAATTTTTTCACCTGTTTATGATTTTCTTTTTACAAAGAAAATGAACAGAAATATCAAGTACAAGTTTGTAAAATCGGTTTTGGCTCAGGAATTTATGGAAAAAAAGGGCTATACCGATATCTATAATGTTGGCGTCGGGCTTGATATGGAGCGTTTTATAAACGAAACTGAAATCCAGCCCGAAACACAAAAAGTTGTTGACTTTATGAAAAACAACAGATGTATTTTGTATGTAGGCGCATTAAGCGACCGCAAAAATTATCCGTTTCTTCTTAAAGCTTATGAGAAAATATTAGAAAAAGCTCCGGATGTTAAATTTGTTATGATTGGCAAAAGCAAGACTTCTGCTCTTGCAAAGCTTTTCGGCAAAAAAGATGAATCTTACGCCAAAAAAATTGACGCACATATACCCCAACATGTAAAAGACGGAATTTATCATATCGAGCGTATTGAAAATCCTCAGCTTAAATACATTTATCCGCTTGCAAAGGCTTTTCTTCTGCCGTCAAAGCTTGAAATTTTCGGTATGGTGCTTCTTGAAGCAATGTATCTGGGTGCTCCCGTGGTATCAAGTCGCAACGGAGGCTCTCTTACACTGACAGGTGACGGCAAAGCAGGTCAGATTGTTGAGCAATTTGATGCCGACCAGTGGGCTGATGCTGTGATTAAATATCTTGATAATCCCGAATATGCAAAAAACATAACCGAAGTCGCTTATAAACGAGTAACAACCGACTTCACCTGGGACGCTATCGTAGAAAAAATGTTATTTTTCATGTCCGCTTCAAAAGATTAGCAAGATTTATAATGCAGTATCCCGAAATTTTTACTTTCGCATTATGTGTTCATTAGTATTTTATAATGCAGTGTCCCGAAATTTAAACTTCGATTTTATGATAAACGTGATTTTTACATATATTCTATAAATTGAATATAAAGGATTAAAAAATAAACTTTTGATAGTGTTTTATGGATTGTAACCGTACAACAGAAGTTAATCTTCGGGTCGCAACGGTTACATACTAAAATCAACTTCTGAAGCGGAGTAAAAAATTGTAAATTCTGCATTTTAAGGAGAGCTTTATGAATATTTGCTTTGTGATTTTACATTATCTTACAGATAAAGACACCATAGAATGTGTTGAATCCATTGAGAGCCTTGACGGTGCCGATAAAGCAAAAATAGTAATCGTCGATAATTTTTCAAACAACGGCAGTATCGAAAAAGTAAGCACTGCAATCGACAAATTCAGTAATTGTAAAATACTTTACAGCGATAAAAACCTTGGTTTTGCCAAAGGCAATAATATCGGTTATTCATATGTTAAGAAAACCTTTGGCAATTCTTTTATTGTTGTGCTTAACAACGACACTGTAATTAAGCAAAATGATTTCATAACGAGAATTGTCGATACATACAACAAAAATTCTTATGCAGTTCTCGGACCCGACATAATCTCACTAATTGACGGAGGACATCAGAATCCTCTGGGAAAAATTCCCTCAAAAAAAGCTGTAAAAAAAGATATTAACAAATACAGATTTTTACTTTTGCTTTCAAGACTCGGTGTTTATAACCAGATACAAAAGCATTTCGGAGCAAATAGGGCAGCCAAAAAAGTTCGTCTTGAAAAACCTCAATCAAAAGAAATTATAGACAGTGCGCTGCACGGCTCATGCCTTATTTTCTCACCTGATTTTATATCGGTAATGGACGAAGCCTTTTGTCCCGACACTTTTTTGTATAAAGAAGAATTTATTCTTTCAAAACGCTGTGAAAAGAAGAACCTGAAAATGTTTTTTAACTCCGAGATTGAAATTTTTCATAAGGAAGATTCTTCAACAAATCAGGTTGTGAACACAGAAAAAAAGAAGCGTGAGTTTGTATTTAGAAACCTTATTAATTCCAATAAAGCCTTTATTAAAAACTATTAAAACGGAGATATATTTATGGTATCTGTAATTATTCCCTCATACAATAGAGCTGATAAAATTAAACCTGCTGTTGAAAGTGTATTAAATCAAACATACACAGATTTGGAATTAATTGTTGTAGATGACGGTTCAAATGATAATACAAAAGAAGTTATTGAAAGTATAAATGACCCAAGAGTAAAATATGTATGGCAGAAAAATGCAGGGGCGTGTGCCGCACGAAACAACGGAATTAATTATGCGAAAGGTGAATACATTGCTTTTCACGACAGCGACGATATCTGGCATAAGAATAAATTAGAAAAACAAATGAACGCATTGTTAAACAATGATGCCGACATTGTGTGTTGCAGATTAAACAAAACTTACTCAGACGGAAAAGTAAAACTTATGCCTGAAAAAATTAAGTCGGGTTTTATGAATCCCGTAACAAGTCTTTTTGGTATCGGCACTCAAACAATAGTTGCCAAAAGAAAGGTTTTTGAAGAAGTCAAATTTGATGAAGCTTTTCCGTGCTTTCAGGAATGCGAATTACTGTTTCGTGCAACAAAGAAGTTTTCGCTTTACTGCCTTGATGAAGGTTTGGTTGATTATTTTGTCGGAAGCGACTCCATAAGTGTAAATTATAAAAAGAAATATTCGGCATGCGTATTGTTTTTAAAAAAGCATCCCGAGATAATCGAAAAATATCCTCTTATGGCAAAAAGAATGTCAGACAATCTTTTTTCAGCTGCTGTCAGTGCAAAAAAAGAGGGCAGTAAGGATGTCGACAAATACACAAAACTTGCAGTAAAATGCAATAAGAAGCCTAAAACTGTCTTAAAATCGTTAGTTATAAAAACAGGCTTGTACAATATGATGCACAAATAATATTAAGGGATGTATTTATGAAAATAAACTTATACAACAACAAATACCTTGTTGGCTTTATGCTGCTTGTATTTATTATGCCGGCATGTTTTCTTCGTATACCAATAGCTTTAAGTATTTACAGATATCTTGGTTTTGCCTGTATGTTCCTTTTGCTTTTATTCGTAATAAAAGGCAAAAAGATTTCACCCCCTTTTCTTTGGATATACGGTTTTCACGCCGTAATACTTTTAGCCACGCTGATAAATAGGGGAGATCTTTGGTTATTTTTCTGTGACAACTATGCCTCCTTTTCATTGTGTATTCTATTTGCACTAATGCTTGAAAAAAATCCAAAAATTCTGATTAGTGCATCAAAAGTGCTTGATATTCTCGTATATATAAACCTTTTGACAATGTTGATTTATCCGAAAGGAATGTATATTGTTGCAAACGGAGCACACTGGTTTTTGGGACACAAAAACATTTTAAGCCGTATTATGCTTCCTATTATTTGTCTTGCTTTGATAAGGGCATATTATTGCTTCGGCAAAATTAAGCTAAATACCATAGTTTTGCTTGCAAGTGCGTCACTTACCATTATATTGGCAAATTCAACAACTGCCCTTATCGGGTTTGCTGTTTTTGCACTGTTTCTCTTTTTATTTCATAATAAAACTAAAAGACTACCAAGATTTTTCACCTTATTCTCAGCTTTATGTGTTACTGTGATAATATTTTTTGCACTTTTATTTTTTAATTTTCAGAAGTATTTTTCATTCTTAATTGAATTAATTCTCGGAAAAGATTTAACGCTTACAAACCGTCTTGCAGTTTGGCAAATGGCGCTCCAAAAGATTTCTCATAAATTTTTTGAAGGCTACGGATATTTATCCGGTAATCAGTTTATAGAAATGTTTGGAAGAGATACATACACGCACCCTCACAACTACTTTCTTTACATCTTTATGACGGGTGGCATAGTGCTTTCTGTAATTGTTTTTATGGGTTATTTCTATGCAAATAAAACTCTTAAAAATTCGATAGATACCGTTTACAGCAAGATTATTATGTTTACACTTATAGCCTTTTTGATTATGGGACTTACCGAAGCCCTTACTTCTACGGTTTTTCTTTATCCTCTTTTAATTCTTGCTATGAACGCCGATAAACTAAAAAGCAATCGATTGACTGCACCTATCCGAACGGACAGCACCATATAAATACCCCTTTTTGTGCTCTACTGTTTCCGAGCAACTTCCTATAAAATTAAAAAACATTGATACGACCTTATATTTAATCATACGTCACTCAAGCGTGACCCCTCCTTTTCTAAGGAAACTTTTTCACCGCTTCAGAAGTTAATTTTAGTATATTACCATTGCATCCCGAAGATTTACTTCTGTTGTATGGTGAACATCATAAATCACAAGTTTAAATTTTATTAGTGACCACATTTATATCTACTTTATAGAATAGATGTAAAAATGAACGTCGCTATTAAACCGAAGTTTGAATTTCGGGACACTGCATTATAAAATTTTCTAAATCTATAATGCGAACGTAAAAATTTCGGGATACTGCATTATAAATTATGTTAAACTTATGAAGCGAAAGTAAAAAAATGAAGCGAAAGTAAAAAAATGGAGCGTAGTAAAAAATATGAAAAACTCAAGTATAAAAAAGAATTTTGCATACCAGATGATTTATGAAGTTTTCATTCTGTTGCTTCCGTTTTTTACATCTCCGTATATTGCCAGAGTTATCGGAGCCAACGGTCTTGGCTTATATTCATATTCTCATACCGTAGCAAACTACTTTGTGCTTTTTGGTATGCTCGGACTAAAAAATCACGGAAACCGCATAATTGCAAAGGCCCGTGAAAACAAGGACGAGCTTAGCAACGCTTTTTCAAATTTGCTTGCCATTCATATTCTTGTGTCCGTTTTGGTGTGTATTGCTTACATCGGATATATTTTTGTTGCAGAGGACAAGATATATGCAATTATTCAGAGCGGTCTGGTTTTAAGCAGTCTTTTTGATATAAGCTGGTTTTATTTTGGCATTGAAAAATTCAAGCTTACCGTAACCAGAAATTCAATAATTAAAATTTTAACAGTAGCCTGCGTTTTTGCTTTTGTAAGAAACTCAAACGACTTGTGGATTTACTGTACCATTATGTCAGTCGGTATGCTTATAAGCCAGCTTGCTTTGTGGGTTCCTCTTAAAAAGTATGTATCGCTTGTAAAACCGCAATGGAATCAGATGACACCACATATCAAACCTATGCTGATTCTTTTTATCCCTACAATAGCGGTAAGTCTGTATAAATATATGGACAAAATTATGATTGGTTCAATGAACACAAAGGTTCAGCTTGGTTATTATGAAAATGCCGAAAAGGTTATAAATATTTTGATGACGGTAATTACCTCGTTTGGCACTGTTATGTTACCTAAAATGTCAAACCTGGTAGTAAAAAAAAGCAAAGAAGCCCTAAAATATATAAATATGTCTATGGACTTCATAAACTGTCTTGCTTTTGGACTTGCTTTCGGACTTGCAGGCGTAGGCTCTGTTTTCTCTGTTGTATTCTGGGGCGACAAATTTGAAACATCGGGATACATCATTATGGGTCTTGCAGTTACAGTTCCGTTTATCGCATTTGCAAATGTCATAAGAACACAGTTCCTTATTCCTAATTCAAGAGATAAAGAATATGTTTCTTCGGTTTGTATCGGAGGAGCGATCAATCTTATTATCAACAGCCTTTTAATCACAAAGTACGGTGCTATGGGTGCAATGATAGGTACAGTTTCCGCAGAAGCCTCTGTATGTATTGTTCAGGCATTTGTTGTACGCAAAGATTTGCCTATATTAAAATATCTCAAAGATTGCCTGTTCTACTTTATTTTTGGCACAGCAATGTTTGTTACAGTATATTTAATCGGCAAGGTTATGGGAATAGGTATTCCTACGCTTTTGGTTCAAATTCCTACAGGCGCAATTATGTATATCGCATTGTGTGTTTTGTATATGCATCACACTAATAACTCGGCACTTCTTAATGTTACGAACAAATTAAAAAAGAAACTTAAAAAATAAAAAGTTAGGAAATTAAAATGAACAGAACACAGTATTTAGGCAGACAAACAGGGCGCAATTACGGTATAGACGCTCTGAGGATTGTTGCCATGATAATGATACCTATGCTTCATATTATGGGGCACGGCGGAATATTATCGTCGGTAAAATTATTTTCAGCAAACTATGATGTTGTATGGCTTTTAAAAACAGCCGCTTGTTGCGCTGTCAACTGCTATGGATTAGTATCAGGCTATGTCGGCTACGGACGAAAATTCAAGTACTCAAACATTCTCTATCTGTGCTTGCAGGTTGCTTTCTATTCGCTGATTATAACAGGAATGTTTGCGGTTTTTGTACCCGGATCCGTAGGCATAAAAACCATATTCAAGGCGGCTTTTCCGTTTGCGTCAAGTGTATATTGGTATTTTACCGCTTATTTTTGTATGTTTTTCTTTATTCCGTTCTTCAATTTTCTTTTGGAAAAGCTTGACAAGGTTTGGCTTGACAGATTGATGATTACAATCCTTTTCATTTTCTCAATAATTCCTACGCTGTTTCAGACAGATATGACCAAGGCAAACAATGGTTTTAGCCCGATATGGCTCGCTTTGCTTTATTTGATAGGCGGATATATTAAAAAATACAACATTGCTGACAAAATTAAGCAGTGGCAGAGTATTGTCGGTTATCTGATTTGCGTTTTTGCAGGCTGGTTAATCGAATTGGGAATAACCTTTGTTCTTGGTGCACCGGAGAATCGCTCTTATTTTCTTGAATATACTTCTCCTGCTGTTCTTATGTGTGCTGTTTTCCTTCTTTTGTTTTTCGCAAAACTGAAAGTAAATAAATTCTGGGTAAAAGTCATCAAATTTTACGCACCCTTATCATTCAGTGTATATCTCATACATGATGAGTTTCTTGTAAGAAATTATTTTATTACCGATAAATTTACAAGCTACGCTTCATTTAATCCTGTTCTTATGTTCTTATCAATAATCGTAACCGCAATAGTTATATGGTTTGAATGTTCACTGATTGACAAAATCCGCTTGATGCTTTTCAAATGGCTAAAAATAAAAGAACTTTGCGTATGGATAGAAAAATTCATTGCTAAAAAAATAAGGCATTTAAGAAAAACATAATAAGATCAAATTATATATTTCAACATACATACTTCTTGAAATCATACAAAACGGGCAGTCGCAAAACTTTAATCATTTGCGACTGCCCTTAATTTTTAAAATTATAATCATATTTTTACTATGCTACCATTGTGCAAAGTACAATAATTATGTTATAATAAACTCACGACACGACCAAATCGTATAATAATTTAAGGAGTTGATATATTATGGGAATGACTATGTCACAAAAAATTCTTGCGGCTCACGCAGGACTTGACGAGGTCAAGGCAGGTCAGCTGATTGAGGCAAAGCTCGACCTTGTACTCGGCAACGATGTAACATCCCCTGTTGCAATCAATGTATTTGAGGAAAACGGAGCTACCTCTGTTTTTGACAACACAAAAATTGCAATGATTATGGACCACTTTACACCAAACAAGGATATTAAGGCGGCAACACAGGTTCAGCAGACAAGAAATTTTGCCAACAAATACGACATCAAGAACTACAAGGATGTCGGTGAAATGGGAATTGAACACGCTCTTTTGCCTGAAATGGGTCTTGTAGGACCTGGCTGTCTTTGCATTGGTGCTGACTCTCACACCTGCACATACGGCGCATTGGGTGCTTTTTCAACAGGTGTAGGCTCAACAGATATGGCGGCAGGTATGATTAGCGGCAAGGCTTGGTTCAAGGTTCCTTCTGCAATTAAATTTAACCTTATCGGCAAGCCACAGGGCTATGTAAGCGGTAAGGATGTAATTCTGCACATCATAGGCAAAATCGGCGTTGACGGCGCACTTTACAAGTCAATGGAATTCTGCGGCGAGGGTGTAAAATATCTTAACATTGATGACCGTCTTTGCATTGCAAATATGGCTATTGAGGCCGGAGCTAAAAACGGTATTTTCCCTGTTGATGATGTAACAAGAGAATACTGCAACGGCAGATATCAGGGTACTCCTGTTGAATTTACAGCTGACGAAGACGCAGTTTATGATGAAGAATACACCATTGATTTAAGCACTCTCCGTCCGACAGTTGCATTTCCTCATCTTCCTGAGAACACAAAGACTGTTGATGAAATCGGCGAAAACGAGGTTAAGATTGACCAGTGCGTAATCGGCTCATGCACAAACGGCAGAATTTCCGACCTGCGTGCAGCTGCTGAAATTTTTAAAGATAAAAAGATTGCTAAGAATGTAAGATGTATTATTCTTCCCGGTACACAGAAAATCTGGCTTCAGGCTATGCACGAGGGACTGTTTGATATCTTCATCAATGCAGGCGCAGTTGTTTCAACACCAACCTGCGGTCCTTGTCTTGGCGGTCATATGGGCATTCTGGCAGCAGGCGAGAAGGCAGTTTCAACCACAAACAGAAACTTTGTCGGCAGAATGGGACACATTGACAGTGAAATTTATCTTGCAAGCCCTGCGGTTGCTGCTGCAAGTGCTGTTGCAGGTTATATTATCGACCCTGAAAAGCTCTGATGAAAGGAAGGTATAAATTATGAACGCAAAAGGTAAAGTACATAAGTTTGGAGATAATGTTGACACCGATGTAATAATCCCTGCTCGTTATCTTAATACAGCCTCCCACAAGGAGCTTGCGGCTCACTGCATGGAGGACATAGACAAGGATTTTGTAAACAAGGTTCAGACAGGCGACATTATGGTTGCCGAAAAGAACTTCGGCTGCGGCTCATCTCGTGAACACGCTCCGATTGCAATCAAAGCAAGCGGTATCAGTTGTGTAATTGCGTCAACATTTGCACGCATTTTCTACCGCAACTCAATCAATATCGGACTTCCGATTCTTGAATGTGACGAGGCGGCAAAGGACATTAAAGACGGCGACGAGGTTTCTGTAAACTTTGACACAGGCGTTATCACAAACGAAACAACAGGCAAAACCTATCAGGCAGAGCCTTTCCCTGAGTTTATTCAGAACATAATCAAAAAGGGTGGACTTATTAACTCCATCATGTGATTTTTTCTCGACGCTTCATAAGTTTGCATTTATATGTAACCATTTTGACCCGAAGATTTACTTCGTCTGCTTGGTAAAATTCATAATTCACTGTCAAAGTTTAGATTGTGATTATGGATTTGTTACCGAACAACATAAGTATATCTTCGGGTATTTTTCGACGCTTCATAGGCTTGTTTTAATATGTAACCATTGCGACCCGAAGATTTACTTCGTTCTGCTTGGTAAAATTCATAATTCACTGTCAAAGTTTAGATTGTGATTATGAATTGTTACCGAACAACGTAAGTATATCTTCGGGTCGCTGTATTATAATTTATATTTAACCTATGAAGCGTCGAAAAAAAGCGGAGTAAAAAGTTAATATCCCCAGCGGTCAAAAAAACGGACATCCTCATATGTCAAAATATAATTCTGGCTTTCGTGGAATGAGCTGTACACCATATTTGGGTTATACATATACATCATTCTATGCTGAACCGCCTCTTTATTCTGGTCAAAAATGTAGCTTACAGCCTGCTTGCACGCAGTTGATGTGCCGTTTTTAGTACTACCATCGTAATGACAATTTTTGATGACAGACTCAACAGTCGGATAGCCGTCAAAGCACATTGCGTCCTTAACGCACTGTGCAATCAGTGCCGCTCCAATAAAACCGCCTGAGCCAAATTCGCCGTAGCAAAGTCGTTCAAGCAAATCCCTGTCCTCATCGGTAAGCGTAACCTTTGAACACTGATAAGATTTGTCGGGATTATCTATTGCAATAAGGTAACCTGCATTCCACTGTTCTTCATAGCTTGCAGGTGTTTCAACAGGAATGGCAGTTGCATAAAAACGCTCCTGCACCTCCTTTTTGGTAGCCTGAGTAGCAGTCGTTTCTCCACCCTTGGTGGTTTCTGCCGATTTAGTTGTGGATTCTGTGCTTTTTTCTTTTTTATCTTCCTCTTTCTTAGCGGACTTAGTAGTAGGTTCCGCAGGCTCGGTTGGTGCATCTGTGGTCAGAATAATACCGTTTGCAAGCACAGATTCTTCCGAAAAATTCGGATTAATCCTTGAGTTAATCTCATTTGTATCGACATTTGACTCGCCAACAGTAACTACACTGCCTGAAAGAATTGCATTAATTGCAATTATCAATGAAAGAACTACAACCGTAACCGAAAGTATAGAATAAGTTTTTTTCATAATTTTATCTCCGCTTCAGAAGTTGGTTTTAATATATAACCATTATATCCCGAAGATTTACTTCTGTTGTATAGTAAACATCATAATTCACAATTTTAAGTTCATTAAAATCTATCAATGTTTTATTAGTGAGTAATCAAAGCGACCGCTGCCGCCCCGAATTTTTTTACTTTCGCATCAAAGGTTTGTTTTTTATAAAACTTTTGTTCCCGAAATTTAGACTTCGCTTAAATGGTAAACCTGCATTTTACATCTATTCTATAATTTAGATAATAAAAGCGACCGATGTCGCCCCGAAATTTTTCTTTCGCCTAATAAGTTTATCAAAAATTAAAAACACACAATTCCGAATTTAATAACACTTTGCTATCCAATATGTAATTGTAATTTATTAATTGTCATTTGTCAACTGAATAATATTGTTAATTGTTATTAATTAATGGTTATTTGTTAATTGATATGTATTCTTCATAGCTTTGGATTTTCCACTCATTTTTTAGCTCGTCTGTTATCGGAAATACCCTAAGCAACATTGTGTCGTTCTCGCTGTTTGATTTATCATTTTTTGTAGTCAGGCTAAACACATTGCCTTCATACCACAGCTCATCCACCTCGCCAAATGTTGTACGATAAAAAATATCCTGCAACACATCAATGCTGTTTTGACCAAATCCTGCGGCGGCGGCAGCCATAACTGCGGCGGAATGTAAAATTCTGTCGCTGTTCGGGCTTTCTTCATTATCAAGATTTACAAATGTATTCATTGTTGTGCCACAACCAACATTCATAATCATTCCTGACTCAACCTCTACCGAAACGGTTATTGTAAAAATCTCTTCATCATAATAATAAAGCTGATATTCAACGCCGTTTACATCCTTTTGAACATTGCCTTTTGTCTGCCAATTTTCATTGTAGAGATAGTCTACACCGCCTGTTTCCATCATAATTGAGTTGTACTGCATTGTAAAACTACGCAAGGTTGTTGTGTAGTGCTTGCCGTTTACATTTTGGCTGTCTGCAACCGCACTCGGACTTTGTGAAGGGTGAACCTCGTCCTCCGTTGCAATCTTTTTGGGAGCGTCAACATTTGAAAAAATACTTTTTGAATTATCACATGCTGTCATCACTACAGATGATAAAATTATAGATAAAATCATTAAAAACGTCGTTATCTTTTTCATATTTTTACTTTCGTTTTTTTTACTTTCGTTTTTTTTACTTTCGCTTCATAGGTTCAATATAAATTAAAATACATCGACCCGAAGATGTACTCCTACTGTTCAGTGACAATTCATAATCACAATCCAAACTTTGACATTGGATTATGATGTTCACCAAACAAACTAAGTAAATCTTCGGGACGGTAGTGACCGCTTTTATTACTCTCTGACAAAGCGTTGATAAAATATTACAAACTTAAAATAGTGCTTTATGATGTTCACCAAACAAACTAAGTAAATCTTCGGGTCACAATGGTTACATATCAAAACCGACTTCTGAAGCGTCGAAAAAATTATTCTTCTGATGATTCAGTATTTTCATCAGATATTTCGGCATTTTCCGTATTTTCTTCCTCGTGAGGAGCAGTTGCAAGTGTAACAACTCTGTCGTCACCTGCAAATTTCATCACAGTAACACCCTTTGACGGACGATTGCAAATTCTGATTGACTCAGCCGCAATTCTGATTATTACGCCGTCACGGGAAATCATAATGATATCCTCATTCAAATCAACAACGCTGATTGACGCAACCTCGCCGTATTTTTCAATGTGATAGTTTGTAAGACCCTTACCGCCTCTTGACTGAATACGATAATCACTTGGCTTTGAAAGTCTGCCATAGCCTGTAGTGCTTACAGTAAGTACATACTTATCTTCATCAATAACACTCATGCCGACAACGCTGTCGCCCTCTTTAAGAGAGATAGCCTTAACTCCGCGAGCCTGTCTGCCCATTGGACGGACATCCGTTTCTTTAAAACGGATAGCCATACCCTTTTGTGTTGCAATTATAACATCATCATTGCCGTCAGTCATCTTAACCCAGGCAAGCTCGTCGCCCTCGTTAAGCTCAAGTGCAATCAAACCGCCCTTACGCTGAGTATTGTATGCATTCAGCTCTATACGCTTGATAATACCCTGACGAGTAACCATAACAAGATATTTTTCCTCGTCAAATTCAGGCACTCTAATCATTGAAGTAATCTTTTCATCAGGTGTAATCGGAAGAATATTTGCAATATTAATGCCCTTTGCCTGTCTGCTTGCCTCAGGCACTTCATAGCATTTCAGGCGATAAACCCTGCCCTTATCCGTAAAGAACAGTACATAATCGTGAGAGTTGACAATAAACATCTCTGTTGCAACATCTTCCTCACGGCGTGACATACCCGACACACCTCTTCCGCCTCTTCGCTGAATTTTATATGTATCAGCCGCAAGACGCTTGATGTAGCCGAACTGTGTAAGTGTAAGAACACAGTCCTCCTGAGGAATTAAATCCTCAATATCAACCTCACCGCTTACTGCACAAATCTCTGTACGGCGTGGGTCAGCATATTTATTTCTGATTGCGGTAAGCTCTTCTTTGACAATCTCAAGCTTTTTGCCGTCATCAGCAAGAATTTCATTGTACTCCTTGATTTTTTCCATCAAAGCGGCAATTTCGTCCTCAATCTTTGTACGCTCCATATTAGTGAGCTGTCCAAGACGCATCTGCACAATAGCCTGTGCCTGAACTTCATCAAGTCCGAAACGCTCCATTAATCTTTGTTTAGCCGTTGCAGTGTCCTTACTGCTTCTAATGATTGCAATTACCTCATCAATAAAGTCAATGGCAATCTTCAAACCTTCAAGGATGTGTGCTCTGTCCTTAGCCTTTTTGAGGTCAAAAGCAGTTCTTCTTGCAATAACCTCCTGTTGGAACTCAATATAGCAATCAAGCATTTCCCTAAGTGTCAGAATCTTTGGCTCACCGTCAACAATAGCAAGCATAATTGCACCGAATGTTGACTGGAGCTGAGTGAATGAGAACAGCTGATTGAGAACAATCTGAGGAGACGCATCACGCTTGATATCAATTTCAATGTGCATACCGTTACGGTCAGAGTGGTCCTCAATATTAGAAATACCCTCAATACGCTTATCCTTAACAAGGTCAGCAATATTTTCAATAAGTCTTGCCTTGTTTACAACATAAGGCAATTCTGTAACAATAATCTTAAATCTTCCGTTTTTAGCCTCAACAATTTCTGTTTTTGCACGAACAATAATTTTTCCTCTGCCGGTTGCATATGCGGCACGAATACCGCTTCTGCCCATAATTATACCGCCTGTCGGAAAATCAGGACCCGGCATACATTCCATAAGCTCAGAAAGCTCTGCCTCGGGATTGTCAATAAGCAGACAAACTGCATCAATAACTTCACCAAGATTGTGAGGCGGAATATTTGTAGCCATACCAACGGCAATACCGCTTGAACCGTTTACAAGCAAATTTGGAAATTTACTCGGCAAAACTGTCGGCTCTTTAAGGCGGTCGTCGTAGTTAGGTATAAAGTCAACAGTATCTTTGTCGATATCTGTCAGCATATCAACGGCGATTTTGCTCATTCTTGCCTCTGTATATCTGTAAGCAGCAGGCGGGTCACCGTCGACAGAACCGAAGTTACCGTGACCGTCAACAAGCATATAACGCATTGAAAAGTCCTGTGCAAGTCGAACCATTGCGTCATAAACAGATGCGTCACCGTGAGGGTGATATGAACCCAGCACCGAACCAACTGTATCTGCACATTTATGGTAAGGCTTTGACGGGTCAAGACCTCTTTCAAACATTGTATAGAGAATTCTTCTGTGAACAGGCTTTAGTCCGTCACGAACATCCGGAAGAGCACGGCTTACAATTACACTCATTGAGTAGTCAAGAAAGCTCTTTCGCATCTCATTTTGCAAATCAACATCAATTATTCTTTTCTCATCCATTTTTTCTCACCGCTTCACAAGTTCGTTTTAATATGTAACCTTCATTTTTACATCAAATCTATAAATTAGATATAATAGCGACCACTGTCTCTAATTGTAAATTATCTATCATCAAAAGTGTTTTATGTTATTAGTAATTTTTTCATAAAGCTCAGGAAGTCTTTTCTTTACATTGCAAGGACGGAATGTTTTTGAATCAACAAAACCATGTTCAGTAGAGCCGTAGCCAAGTTCTGTTTCGCTTCCATCATTTTCAATACGCTTTACCGTGTAAGAAAATTCTATCCTTGAGGCTGTCATAGCCGTACACCAAGTGCGAACAATGAGTTTGTCATCATATCGTGCGGGCAATTTAAAATGACAGGTCAGGTTACGCAGTGGCGTCATTATTCCTGACTTTTCCATTTCAGAATAGCTTGTATCAAACATTTTTATGTAATCGCTTCTGCCAACCTCGTACCACACGGGATAAATTGAGTGATGCACAATTCCCATCTGGTCAGTTTCAGCATATCTTACCGTTATATTAGTTCTTGAATGCATTTTTACTACGCTCCATAAGTTTGTTTTAATATGTAACCGTTGTATCCCGAAGATGAACTTTAATTTTTTGATTAAGTTCATAATTCACTACTTTAAGTTTGTTATTATATATGAATATTTTATTAGTGAGAGATAAAGCGACCACTGTCGCCCCTAAGTTTTTTACTCCGCTCCATTTTTTACTTTCGCTTCATAAGTTCGATTTAATATGTGACCGTTGTATCCCGAAGATGAACTTCACTTGTATGGTAAGCATCATAATTCACTCTTTGAAGTTTTGAGGGTGAATTATGATCTGTCACCAAACAACAGAAGTTCATCTTCGGGTCACTACATTGTAATTTATATTAGACTTCTGAAGCGTCGTTAAATATCTAAGTTTTGAACATATTTTGCGTTTTCTTCGATAAATACTCGTCTTGGTTCAACCTTGTCACCCATAAGGATTGTAAAGGTTTCATCAGCCGCCTCGGCGTCAGTTAATTCAACCCTCAGCATAAGACGGGATTCGGGGTTCATTGTTGTTTCCCAAAGCTGTTCCGAGTCCATCTCACCAAGACCTTTGTAACGCTGTATTTCAGTCTTACCCTCGATTGTTGCAAGAATCTGGTCACGCTCAATATCGGAGTAAGCATATTTATGCTCCTTGCCCTTTGTCACTCTGTAAAGCGGAGGCTGAGCTATATAAACATGTCCAAGCTCAATTAAAGGACGCATATATCTAAAGAAGAATGTCAAAAGCAGAGTTCTGATGTGAGAACCGTCGACATCGGCATCGGCCATAATGATAACCTTGTTGTATCTCAGCTTTTCAATATCAAATTCGTCGCCGATTCCTGTGCCGAGTGCTGTAATTACAGGCATAAGCTTGTCATTGCCATAAACACGGTCAATTCTTGCCTTTTCAACATTGAGCATTTTACCCCAAAGAGGCAGAATTGCCTGAATTCTTCTGTCACGACCACCCTTTGCAGAACCGCCCGCAGAGTCACCCTCGACGATAAAGATTTCGGTTTCGCTTGTATCCTTTGACTGACAGTCGGCAAGCTTGCCGGGAAGCTGTGCAGATTCAAGCGCAGATTTTCTTCTTACGCTTTCCCTTGCTTTTCTTGCCGCCTCTCTTGCTCTGGCAGAAGCAAGAGCCTTTTCAAAAATAGCCTTTGAAATAGCAGGATTTTCCTCAAGATAAACCATAAGTTTATCCTTGATAAGCTTTTCAACCATTGAGCGAACCTCGGTATTACCGAGCTTTGCCTTGGTCTGACCCTCAAACTGAGCCTCTTTAAGCTTAACGCTGATAATTGCAGTCAAGCCCTCACGCACATCTTCACCGCTCAGATTTTTGTCATTATCCTTAAGCTTATTGAATTTGCGTGCATAGTCATTCATCACATAGGTAAGGGCACGCTTTAAGCCTTCCTCGTGAGTACCGCCGTCGGTGGTGTGAATATTATTTGCAAATGACAGTATATTTTCGTTGTAGCTGTCATTGTACTGCATTGCAATCTCAACAGAAATTGTATCGTCAGCGTTGCGTGATGAAAAGTAAATTACATCAGGATGAATATTTTCAAGCGAACGCTTTTTATGAATGAACTCAACAAAGCTTTTAATACCGCCCTCATAGAGGAAGTTCTTTTTGATGATGTTTTCGTCATCTCTCTCATCTCTGAGTTCAATATGGACGCCTGCATTAAGGAATGCCTGCTCACGCAAACGGCGTTCAAGCACGCTGTAATCGTAAACTGTTGTTTCCTTAAACATCTCAGGGTCAGCCTTAAAGCGAACCTCTGTACCTTTAACATTTGAAGTGCCTATTTTCTTAAGCTCGCACATAATTTTTCCACGTTCATAACGCTGGAAGTAAACATCCTGACCGTCGCATACCTTAACCTCGAGCCACTCGGAAAGAGCATTTACAACAGAAGCACCAACGCCGTGCAAACCGCCCGAAACCTTGTATCCGCCGCCGCCGAATTTTCCGCCTGCGTGAAGCACTGTGAAAACAACTGTTACGGCAGGAAGTCCTGTTTTGCTATTTACGCCAACAGGAATACCACGGCCGTTATCTGTAACACGAATAATATTATCTTTTTCAATTACCACATCAATCTTAGTGCAGTAGCCGGCAAGCGCCTCGTCAATAGAGTTGTCAACAATCTCATAAACAAGGTGATGAAGTCCTCTTGGACCCGTTGAGCCAATGTACATACCCGGACGCTTTCTTACGGCTTCAAGTCCCTCAAGAACCTGAATTTCATCAGCGCCGTACTCCTGCTCAACCTTTGACATTTCTCGGTTTTCTTCAGGATTTTCAATGTCCTTTAGCTCAATGCTGTCAACTTTTTCCATTTCAAGCTCTTCTGCACTTTTAATAACATCATTATCCATTACATTCTACTCCGTTTTTTATTTTATCTTTCGCTTCATAAGTTTAGCAAAATTTATAATGCAGTATCCCGAAATTTAAACTTCGGTTTTATTATAAACTTCGTTTTTTACATCTATTTTTATAAATCGGATATAATAGCGACCACTGTCGCCCCGAAATTTTTACTTTCGCATCAAAAGTTTATTTTTTTATAAAGCTTTTGTTCACGAAATTCAAACTTCGGTTTAATATTGACCTTCATTTTTACATCTATTCTATAATGTAGATATAAATTGCGGTCACTACCGCCCCGAAATTTTTACTTTCGCATCAAAAGTTTATTTTTTATAAAACTTTTATTCACGAAATTTAAACTTCGGTTTTATGGTGAACATCATAATTCACAATTTTTAGTTTGTTAAAATCTATCAATGTTTTATTAGTAAGTAATCAAAGCGGTCACTACCGCTAAATTTTACAAAGTATGGTCTTAATATCAGTCCAACACATATGAGTACCACATTGGTAACAACCAGAGCAATAAAATTTACCGATACTCCCAAATACAGTTCCAAAACATCAAAAATTGCACAAATCAATGCAATTATCAAAAATAAAATTAAAATATTTTTTCTTTTAATTTTAAAGTTCTTTTTGCAGTGATAACAAACAACGCTTTTTTTATTCATAATTTTGCTGACATCATTGTATCTGTAAATTGTGTTACAATGCGGACAAACAGGCAGTTTTAGCACAAACTCACCCTTTCAATGCTATGCTTATTAAAATTTTCTGTTGGCTGAATATCTGTTGCCGTTTGCACGGCGTTTTTCATCTCTTTGATTTTCGCTTTCATCCGTTTTAGGCTCAGCAATATAGTGACGGGTTCTTCTTACGTTGTACTGCGCCGATTCCGAATGAATTTTCTTTAATCCTGCTCCTGTTGAGGCGTGATTTTCACTGACATTCTTTATTACAGGAACATAATTTTTCTTTTCTTCTGTTGAAATAACCTTTGTTTCGCCGTCGCCGTTATTTGTGTTAATGCCGATTCTTGAGGCATTTCGCTCAGCCTTAATTTTGTTAAACACATCAGCATTAATGCTGAAATCTGTTGCTCCGACATTAGGCTCAGAGTCTGACACAACCGTCTTTTTAACAGGAGAAAACATTGTTACATTCTGTTTTATTTCAAACTCGTCCGCAGTCAAGTTATCAGCATACTCAATGCCTGCCTTTCGTGCTTCCATAGACGGCTTATATTTTTTTAACGGCTCATATCTTACAAACATCGGAGTTATAAACATAAATGCAATCAGCGGAATTGCGACTAATACTATTGCAAACGGATTATACAGCATCTTTGCAAAAATAAACACAGTCATAATAATCAATGACAGCAAGGCAAAAATTGCAAAAATAAGCAATATCTTTTTGCTGACGCAAACCTTGCTGTTTTTATGACAGCGGCTGCATGTCATTTCGCCTTTTCTCCTGCTTGCAAACACAGAAAAATACGGAACTCTTTTTCCGCAATACGGACATCTTTTAGCTCTCAATTTTTTTACCTCCGCTTTTTTTACTTTCGCATTATAAGTTTAATAAAAATTATAATGCAATGTCCCGAAATTCAAACTTCGATTGTTTGGTAAACATCATTTTTACATCTATTTTTATAAATCAGACATAAATGCGACCACTGTCGCCCCGAAGATTTACTTCGATTGTACGGTAAACATCATAAATCACTTTTTTTACTTTCATTTTTTTACTTTCGCATTATAAGTTTAATAAAAATTATAATGCAGTGTTCCGAAATTCAAACTTCGTTTATATGGTAAACATCATTTTTACATCTATTTTATAAATCAGACATAAATGCGACCACTGTCGCCCCGAAGATTTACTTCGGTTAATTGGTAAAGTTCATATTTACATCTCTTCTATTATGTAGATATAATAGCGGTCACTACCGCCCCGAAATTTTAACTTCGGTTGTTTGGTAAACTTCATTATTAATCTATAAAATTCATTAATTTTCTTTTTTAATTACTAATCGTTAATTATTCATTGTTAATTGCAAATTGTTCATCGAACGGTTTAACAAAGTTTTTGCTGAAATCTGACTGATATAAACTACCACGCCGTCATCACTCTCGCAAACAACAAATGACTTTGGCAATTCATAAGACACATTTATTACTCGTTTTGATTTTTCGGCGGCAGTCAGATAATCTCTTGTTTTTTTTGAAATTGTACACCTGTCAATATCAAAAATACCGATTATTTTTTCTGTTGTCACCACGGTGTCCTGTCCCAAATGCAGATACATCAGCTTATTTCTCCGTTTTTAAGATAAAATATTTTGCCGTCTTTCAGCTGTTCTTTATTTGATTTTTCACAGCAGGTTATGAAAACCTGACAGCCTTTAAGCTCATTAAGCAGAAAATCCTGTCTGCCTGCGTCAAGCTCCGACAAAACATCATCAAGCAAAATCACAGGTTCTTCGCCCATTCTTTCCCTTAGTACTGATGCCTCGGCAAGCTTTAATGACAAAACAGCGCTTCTCTGCTGCCCCTGCGACGCAAAGGTCTTTGCATTTTTATTATTTATCAAAATTTCAACATCATCTCGGTGAGGGCCAAAGTTTGTAACACCTGTTCTGATGTCGTCCTTTTTGTTGCTTTCAAATTTATTTCTTAATTTCTCTTCAATTTCTTTTACAGTATCCTCAGCTTTTATATCTGCCGAAGAAATGTACCTGATTTTAAGCTCTTCCTTGCCTTTTGAAATTCCCTTATGAAATTCCTCTGCTTTTTTTGTAAGCATTGTTATGTATTCAAGGCGTTTTTTTACAAGAATTGCTCCGTTTTGTATAAGAGGTTCGTCCCATATGCAGAGAGTTTCCTCAAGTGAGGGACGCTTATATATATCCTTTAACAGTGAATTTCGCTGAGTAAGAAGTCTGTTATATTTTGATAGAACGACAGCATTTTGAAGCTTTTCTCTGCAAATTGCACTGTCAATAAATTTTCGGCGTTCGGAAGGGCCTCTTTTTACAAGATTAAGATGTTCAGGTGAAAACACAACTGCACAGTATTTTTCAATCAGCGATGCCGCCGACTTTTTTTTTACGCCGTTAATTTCAACACTCTTTTTTCCGCTTTGAAATGTTATTTTTGCCTTTTGGTCTCTGTCCTGACCGAAAAATTTCATTTCAAGCTTTGCAATACTTTTATACCAATTTACTACATCATTATCCTTTGACGCTCTGAACGAATGTCCTCCGCAGAACATCCACAACGCTTCAAGCAAATTGGTTTTTCCTTGTGCGTTGTCACCATAGATTATGTTTACACCCTCGCAGGGAGTAATTATGTCATTTTTGAGGTTTCTGTAATTTTCAAATTTCAGTGCAACTACCCTCATTTTTTTACTCCCGCTTTTTTTACTTTCGCTCCATAAGTTTAATTGAATTTATAATGCAGTATCCCGAAATTCAAACTTCGGTTTTATGGATAACTTCATAAATGCTCTATCAAAAGTTTATTATTTTTTACTTTCGCTTTTTTAACTTTCGCTTCATAAGTATAAAATATTTTATAATACAGTTTCCCGAAATTTTTTACTTCAGCTTAATGATGAACTTCCATTTTTACATCTATTCTATAATGTAGATATAAATGCGACCACTGTCGCCCCGAAATTTTTTACTTCGGATTAATGATGAACTTCCATTTTTACATCTATTTTATAAATTAGATATTAAAATTTAAAATCAACCTTTGATAGTGCTTTATGATGTTTACCTAAACCCCGAAGTACACCTTCGGGTCGTAAATGTTACATATTTAATCAAACTTATGAAGCGTCAAAAAATAAAGCGTAATAAAATTATTCTACTATTAGTGTAATGTTTTCAAAAACAGCAACATCACCGACACGCATTTTTTTGCCACGCATTGTGCAAACCTCACCGTTGACGGTAACTTCACCATTCTGAATAATCACCTTAGCCATTCCGCCTGTATCAACTGCACCGCCAAGCTTGAGCAAATCCTGCAATTTTATATATTCGCTGTCAATCTTAATTTTCTCAGTTTTCATTTGCAAGCCTCATAGGCACAACAATACTCAGGAAGCAATCGCCTTTTACAGGCTTTACAATCATCGGAGCAAGTGCACCGTTCAAAACAAGTTTAATCTCATCTGTATCCGAATTTTTGAGTGCATCAAGCAAATATCTGTTATTAAATCCGATTTCAACGCTCTCGCCAACAATCGGAACAGAAATTACATCATTTGCTCTGCCCACGGCAGATGCACATGAAAGCTTGATTTCATCATCAGAAAATTTACATCTTACAGGACTCTGTATTCTGTCGTTATTTAAAAGCGACATACGCTCAACAGAATTTATTATTTTTCTTGTATTTATAACAATCTCTGTTTTCTCTTCTTTTGGAATTGTTGTTTTATAGTCAAGGAATGTACCTTCAATAAGTCTTGATATAACGCGATAATTTCTTACCTTGAAGGTGATGTGGCGCATACCGATGATGATTTCAACATTCTCTTCATCATCAGTCAAAAGTTTTAAAACTTCCTGCTGAGTTTTTCCCGGAACAACAAAGCTTGTGTTGCTTTCGCTGTCAACGTTCTCACTTCTTATTGCCATTCTGTAGCCGTCAACTGCTACAATCTTGAACACTCCTTTTTCAATTTCAAAAAGTGAACCTGTATAAATAGGCTTTGCTGTATTTTCACTTACTGCATAAACAGTTTGTCTTATCATTTCACGCAGAGTTTTTTCATTAACGATTATACCATCAGTCTGCTCAAATGTTGGCAAATCAGGATATTCAACTGATGACATACCAACAATCTGATAATCAACCTGACCGCAAGTAATGTATGTAACCATTCTGTCGTCTGTTTCAATAAAAACGACTTCCTCAGGCAGTTTTCTTACAATATCTAAAAACAGCTTTGCACTGACAACAATTTCACCCTCATTCTGGATTGTTGCCTCAATGTCTGTTGTAATTCCTATTTCAAGGTTATAACCCGAGATATTCAGCTTGTTGTCGTATGCTTTTATAAGCACACCCTCAAGAGCAGGTATTGTTGCTTTTGTTGAAACTGCTCTTGAAACATTTGACACTGCATTTGCAAGGTCAGTCCTTAAACAAGAAATTTTCATTGTGTAATCATCTCATCTCTATATTATATAATTATTTTCCGTAGTAGTAGTAGGGGATGTTGAAAACTATAAAAACCTCAAAAATCGGCATAAAGCTCAGGAAATTTCATCCACAAAATTTTTATATTTATCTTAACAATTTTTTTAGTCTTATGTTAATTTCAAACTTTTTTCCACATACTGTTAATCTATGTTAGTGGAATGTTAAATAAAATGTTAAATTTTTGTAACCATTTTTAGACGCTTCAGAAGTCTGATTTTATATGCAAACTTAGTGACCCGAAGATATACTTAGATTGTTTTTTTACATCATAATTCACTATTTTAAGTTTTATTAGTGAATGATAAAGCGGTCACTACCGCCCCGAA
>JAFLSM010000007.1:36898-49412 GCA_022510955.1 Ruminococcus sp.
ATTTTTTACTCCGCTTCATAAGTTGGTTTAATATGTAACCATCCGTATCCCGAAGGTATACTTAGGTTGTATGGTGAACATCATAAATCACAAGTTTAAATTTTATTAGTGACCATATTTATATCTACTTTATAGAATAGATGTAAATATGAAAGTTTACCTATAAATCGAAGTTTGAATTTCGGGACACTGCATTATAAAATCTTCTAAACCTATAATGAGAACGTAAAAATAATGCGAACGTAAAAATTTCGGGGCGACAGCGGTCGCTTTTATTATCTACATTATAGAATAGATGTAAAATGCAAGTTTACCTATAAACCGAAGTTTGAATTTCGGGATACTGCATTATAAATTTTACTAAACTCATAATGCGAACGTAAAAAATTTCGGGGCGACAGCGGTCGCTTTTATATCTACATTATAGAATAGATGTAAAATGCAAGTTTATCTATAAACCGAAGTTTGAATTTCGTGATACTGCATTATAAATTTTAATAAACTCATAATGCGAAAGTAAAAAATGCGAAAGTAAAAAATGCGAAAGTAAAAAATGCGGATGTAAAATTAACGATCACGGATGTTTTTGATTGTGTCTTCTACAAGTTCTTTTACCTTGCGGTCGGCATTCATTTTATCCTGAACGGTTTTTATAGTATATATAATAGTTGTGTAATGTCTGTTACCAAATTCTTCACCGATTGCAACCATTGAAAGAGTTGTAAGCTCTCGTGTGCAGTAGATTGCAACCTTTCTTGCGTTACTGATGTTTGCACTTCTGTTCTTATTTGAGCGAATTTCATCAGCTGACACACCATAGGTGCGTGCAACCTCGTCGATAATTCTTTCAACAGTAACCTCAGGCGGAACATCATTGTTAAGAATATCTGCAATTACCTCCTGAACAGAAGAAATTGTAATTTTTTCTCTGTTATTGAGGTATGATTTAGCCTTTAATTTTTTTACAGTACCTTCAAGCTGACGAATATTAGCCTTAATTTTAGAAGCTATGTATTCGCATACATCATTAGAAAGCTCCAAATCCAAGAGTTCGGCTTTTCTTTTGATGATTGCAATTCGAGTTTCCATATCAGGAGGCTGAATATCTGCAATCAAATCCTGTTCAAAGCGTGAACGCAGACGGTCATCAAGAGTTTTGATTTCCTTAGGTGGACGGTCAGAAGTCAGGACAATCTGCTTATGAGCGTCGTGCAGAGCATTAAATGTATGGAAAAACTCTTCCTGAGTACTTTCCTTACCGCCGATAAACTGAACATCGTCCACAAGTAAAATGTCAGCGTGTCTATATTTAAGTCTGAAATCCGCCATTTTCGCCATTCTCAGCGATTCAATAAGTTCGTTTGTAAAGTCGTCACCCTTGATGTAGCAAATTACCTTTGAAGGGTCATTCTTTTTAATCTCGTTGCCGATAGCATACAAAAGGTGAGTTTTGCCAAGACCTGAATTTCCGTATAAAAACAGCGGATTGTAAGCCCTTGACGGATTTGTGGCAACTGCAAGACAAGCCGCATGAGCAAACTTGTTTGATGAGCCTACAATAAAGGTGTCAAAGGTGTACTCGTAGTTTGTATCCTTAATAAGCTCTTCCTGAGGCTTTGGTGTAGAAATATTTTCAACGACCTCGTCAGGAATTTTTAACTGGATGTTAAATTTACTGTCAAAAACAGCCTCAAATGCCTCATTTAAAAGCGGAATATAACAGCGTGTAAGTGTTTGACGATGAAAATCGTTTGGTACAAGTAAGTATGCTGTACCTGTTTCAAAATCAAGATTAAAAGGTTTAATCCTTTCAATCCAGGTTTTGTAAGCTACATCTGTGATTTTTGTTTTGCAATAACCGCAGATTACTTCCCATGCATCTTCAAATGAATCCATCAAAATTGTTCTTCCTCTCATTTTTGATGCCCCTAATGAGCATCATTTTTATTTCCTTATCAAGTATAAAATCAGCCGGTGGCTGTACTTTCCGAGCAGATAGAACCTAAAAAATTATCTTTTATGCCCGACTGTTTCCAAGCAGTTTACTATAAAGTAAAAAAGTATATACTTATCAAAATACCATTCCAATTTATTATACCTCAAACCAAACCAAATTGCAATATTTTTTGGACGCTTCATAAGTTTGATTTAATATGTGACCTTTCCGACCCGAAGATGAACTCCTGTTGTTTGGTGAACATCATATTTTTTTGACGCTTCATAAGTTTATTTTGATATGTAACCATTGTATCCCGAAGATGAACTTCAGTGGTATGGTAAACATCATATTTTTTCTCCGCTTCATAAATGTAATTTATTATGTACCGTTCAGCCCCGAAGATGAAATTCAGTGGTATGGTAAACATCATACTTCACTATTTTAAGTTTGAAATAATTTATTTATGTTTTTATTAATCATCAATATAGCCCTATCAAAAGTTGATTTTGAAAATATTTTATATCCATTATATATAATTCATAGAATAGAAAATAAATATAAAATGAAGTTTAATAGGTGAAAAAATGAATTTCACCATAAAAACGAAGTTTGAATTTCGGGATACTGCATTATAAATTTTACTAAAATTATAATGCGAAAGTAAAAAATGAAGCTTACCATAAAACCGAAGTTTGAATTTCGGGATACAATGGTTACATATTAAAATAAACTTATAATGCGAAAGAAAAAAATATTGACTTAAAAGAAAAAATAATATATAATGTTATTCTGCAAGGTTTTTTTACTTTCGCTTTGTAAGTCGGACTTTTTTATGCAACCGATTTATCGCAAAATTTAAACAATTTAGAAGTTAGTTTTGTGACCATAATAAATGTTACATATAAAATGAAACTTGTGAAGCGTCAATAAAAAGAAAGGGGGTTTTCAGTTATGTTGAGAACTTATCAGCCAAAGAAGCTCCACAGAAAGAAGGAGCACGGTTTTAGAAAGAGAATGTCCACAGCAAACGGCAGAAAGGTTTTAGCAAGAAGAAGAGCTAAAGGCAGAAAAAGGTTGTCTTATTAATTAAATCCGATTATCAGTACATTTAGAATAAGTTTAGATTAAAAAGTGCTTTTTCAGCGATATAATTGTGCTTGCGTGTACTGATTCAGACAATCGGCACTAATTAAGGCAACACCGCACAATCAACGCTATTATGATTAGCGTACGGCTTACTTGCAGATTTTAAATCAGCTTAAAAGGTCTCATAATGCGTCAGTGTTATCGTGGTTTGTTTGTACAAGTCTGATAAAAATTGGGCAGAGTATCCGCACACTCTAATTATGCGGTATTGCCTTAAAGAAAAGGCCACGACAGTGGTCTTTCTTTGTTATTTGGTGCTTTTAGCTTTGCTATCGGGTGGTAAGTTATGAGTGAGTTCATCACGATTAAGGAAAACAGGGATTTTATTCGACTTTACAAAAGAGGCAAATCTTTTGTAAGCCCTGTTTTGGTAACGTATGTAATGAAAAATAAATCCGGAGAAGTGCGATATGGCATTACCACCGGCAAAAAAATAGGCAAAGCTGTAAAAAGAACAAGAGCAAGAAGAGTTATCAGGGAAAGTTTTTATGAGCTGTATCCCTGTATTAAGAGTGGTTATGACATTGTGTTTGTTGCCAGAGGTAAAACGCCGTTTGTTAAAAGTCAAACGGTGAAAATGGCAATGCAAAAGCATTTTGAAATGGCCGGAATTGTTTTAAAGCGGTAGTGACCGTTTTGTGATCCACTAATAAAACCTAAAATTTTTATTAATGATTGTTAATAAAAAACAAAGTAAATCTTCGGTGCGACAGTGGTCGCTTTAATTAATCACTAATAAAACATTCATAAATAATTACAAACTTAAAATAGTGAATTATGATGGTTACTATACAACAGAAGTTTACCTTCGGGAAACGACGGTTACATATCAAAACAAACTTATGAAGCGATAATAAAAAATGAAAAAGGTTCTTCTTGCGATAATTAGATTTTATAAGACCGCAATATCTCCTAACACATCTAAACACTGCAAATATATACCTACATGTTCGCAGTACGGTCTTGAAGCGATTGAGAGATTCGGTGCTCTCAAGGGTACAGCACTTACGATTTGGCGTATTTTACGATGCAATCCGTTTTCAAAAGGCGGATACGACCCTGTACCCGAAAAAAGAAGTAAAGTAAAGTGAGGTACAAACTATGCAAATATTCGGCTTTCTGGGAAGCCTGCTTGGCTGGATTCTCTGGGGTGCTTTCTATATTCTTAAGGATTTCGGTCTTGCAATTATTATATTTACAATAATTGTAAAGGCTTGCGTTTTTCCATTTTCTATAAAACAGCAAAAGTCAATGGCAGGTACTGTCAGACTTCAAAAAAAGCAGAAAGAAATTCAGGAAAAATATGCCAATAACAAACAAAAGGCAAATGAAGAAATCCAGAAGCTTTATGAAAAAGAAGGCGTAAAGCCGATGGGAGGATGCCTTACAACATTAATCCCTATGCTTGTTTTGTTTGGTATTTTCTATGCAGTAGGTTGGCCTCTTACAAACACACTTCACATTGACAGCAACAGCGTAAATAACGCACTGTCTTATGTAAATACAATTCCGGGTTATTCATCAGTGACCGGAATGTATAATTACCAGGAAATCAATTTGCTTAAGGTTTTTCCTAACATTGCAAATACAGAAGCAATTCAGGGCATTTTTAGTGCTACGGATATTACTAAGATTAACGAGCTTTTAAATGGTTTTAATACCTTTGGCATTGACCTTTTAGCTGTTCCGAGTGATTTTGGATTCTTATCTCTATACATTTTGTTCCCTGTTTTGTGTTTTGTTTCAAACGTAGGCTCACAGCTTATTATGCAGAGAATCAACAAAAACCAGATGGCACAGCAGGGCTGTATGAAAGTAATGCTGTTAGCAATGCCTCTTTTCTCGGCATATATTGCGTATGTAGTGCCTTGCGCTATGGCATTTTACTGGATTGTTTCGGCTGTGCTCGGTCTTGTTCAGTCAATTCTGCTCGGCAAAATTTTCAGTGCCGCTCAGCTTACTGCAACAACAGAGGCAAGACACGCCGCTCTTATGTTTGAAAATGAGGCAAAGGTTCCGTATGTTTATGCTCCAAAGGAATCTCCTGCTGTAAGAAATGAAGGAAATAAAAAGCAAAAGAATAAGAAAAATAAATAATAATGATTATTGATTATTAATTATTAATATAAAGAAATTAGGGTGAATATTTTGATTAAAGAAGTTATTGGAACAGGCGCTTCTATTGAAGAAGCCCTTGAAGATGCGAAAAAACAGCTTGGCATTGATGAAACAGCCGAGGTTGAATATGAAGTTGTGCAGTTTCCGGAGAAGAAGAAATTCGGTCTTTTCGGCGGATCACCTGCAAAGGTAAAAATTACTCTCAAATCTTCTCCTGCCGAAACAGCTGAACAGTTTTTAAGAGATGTTCTTGACGCAATGAATCTTTCAAGTGTTGAGATTGAAAAGACAGAAAATGAAGACAAAGTTGACTTTGATCTTTCAGGTGAAGAGGTTGGATATGTAATCGGCAGAAGAGGTGAAACTCTTGATGCTTTACAGTATCTTACAAGCCTTGTAGCAAATAACCGCAAGGAAGAGGATTCTTACCTCAGAGTTACTGTTAATACAGGCAACTATAGAGAAAAAAGAGAAAATACTCTTGAAAGTCTTGGCAGAAAGCTTGCATTAAAGGCAGCTAAGACAGGCAGAAGAACAAGTCTTGAGCCAATGAATCCTTATGAAAGAAGAATTATACATACTTCTGTTCAGAAGATAAACGGTGCTATCTCATGGAGTGAGGGCGAAAATGCCAACCGTCATGTTGTTATCGGACCTGATCCAAAGGTAAGAAGTGCAAGAAGAGGCGGTTATAACAATAACAGAGGAAACAGACGCCCCTACAATGCTAATCGTTCCGAGCGTCAGACAGCCGTTAATCCGGACAGAAAGCCACTTAATGAGGGTGGCGAAACAGGACTTTACGGAAGAATAGACAAATAATTAAAGGGGCGGTTATCCGCTCCTTTTTTAGTTTACAAATTACAATTAACAGTTAATAATGAACGATTAATGAAGTTTATAAAAAAACGGAAGTTTGAATTTCGGGATACTGCATTATAGATTTCATATAAACTTATGAAGCGAAAGTAAAAAATTCGGGGCAACGATGGTTGCTATTATATTTGATTTATAGGTTTGATGTAAAAATGAAGTTTATAAAAAACGGAAGTTTGAATTTCGTGATACTGCATTATAAATTTCTTAAAAACTTATGAAGCGAAAGTAAAAAAATTCGGGGCGGTAGTGACCGCCATTATATATTTGATTTATAGGTTTGATGTAAAAATGAAGTTTATAAAAAAACGAAAGTTTGAATTTCGTGATACTGCATTATAAATTTCTTAAAAACTTATGAAGCGAAAGTAAAAAATTCGGGGCGACAGTGGTCGCTTTTATTACTACTAATATAACTTATAATAGTGAATTATGATGTTTACCGAACAACCGAAGTTAATCTTCGGGGCGATAGTGACCGCCATTATATATTTATATAATAGATGTATAATAAACGAAATTTACCGAAAAAGTAAAGTCTGAATTTCGGGGTGACAGTGGTCGCTTTTATTAATTACTAATATAACTTATAATAGTGAATTATGATGTTTACCGAACAATCGAAGTTCATCTTCGGGATACGACGGTTACATATTAAAACAAACTTATGAAGCGGTGATAAAAAAATGGATATTGCGGCTATATGTACTGCCCAGGGTGAGGGCGGTATTGGTGTAATAAGAATTTCGGGCGATAATGCTTTTGAAATAGCCGATAAGGTTTTTAAAAATATTAATAATAAAAAAGTAGCTGATATGAAAGGCTACACTGCGGCTTTTGGCAAGGTTTGCGATAATGGTGAAGAAATTGACGAGGCTGTAGTGCTTGTATATCGTGCTCCGCACAGCTATACAGGAGAAAATGTCGTTGAAATTTCCTGCCACGGTGGTATTTTTATTACAAAGCAAGTATTGCGTGCCGTGCTTAATAATGGGGCGGTTCCTGCTCAGGCAGGAGAATTTACAAAACGGGCTTTTCTGAATGGTAAAATTGATTTAACTGAGGCTGAGGCTGTTATTGATATAATCAGTGCAAAAAGCAGAAGTGCCGCAAGGGTGGCTTTGTTTGTCAAGGACGGAGTGCTTAGAAGAAAAATTGACAAGGTTAAGGAAGAGTTGCTTGCACAAGCGGCTCATCTTTCGGCTTGGGCAGATTACCCCGAGGAGGATATTGTCGAGGTATCTGATGATGAACTTTTTGAAACATTCAATAATGCAACTAATGTTTTGCAGGGACTTCTCGATACATACGACAGCGGACAGGCTGTAAAGCAGGGAATTGACACTGTAATTGCAGGTAGACCGAATGTTGGAAAAAGTACGCTTATGAATCTGCTTTCAGGTTATGAGAAAAGTATTGTTACTGATATACCGGGCACAACTCGTGACATTGTAGAGGACACAGTTGTACTCGGAGATGTTATTCTGCGTTTGAGCGATACAGCAGGTTTGCGTGATACTGATGACAGGGTCGAGCAAATTGGCGTTGATAGGGCAAAAAAGCGACTTGAACAGTGCGGACTGCTTTTGGCAGTGTTTGACAACAATCAAATTCTTACTGATGATGACTTTGAATTAATAGAAAGTGCAAAAAATGTGACGTCAATAGCAATAATTAATAAGATAGACCTTGAACAAAAGCTTGATATTGAATATATCAGCAGTAAAATCACAAATGTAGTTTATATATCTGCAATAAAAGGTGATTGCAGAGAGGAGCTTACAAAGGCAGTTGAAAAAATTGCGGGTACAGCAAATTTGAACCCAAGCGAGGGTATTTTGTCTAATGAACGCCAAAGGCTTGCAGTTGTAAATGCTCTGACTTCGGTAGAGGAAGCAAAGAATGCACTTGAAATGGGACTAACCTATGATGCAATAACGGTTTCACTTGAAGACGCAATTTCAAATCTTTTAGAGCTTACAGGCGAAAGCACAAGCGACGAAGTAATCGACCGAGTATTTCACAACTTCTGCGTCGGCAAGTAAATTTACTCCGCTTCAGAAGTTGGATTTAGTATGTAACCGTTGCGGCCCGAAGATATACTTAGGCTGTATTTTAAACATTATAATTTACAATTTTAAGTTTGTAATTATTTATTAATCTTTTATTAGTGATAAATAAATCGACCACTGTCGCCGAAGATATACTTAGGCTGTATTTTAAACATTATAATTCAATATTTTAAGGTTTATTAGTGATTAACAAAAGCGACCACTGTCGCCCGAAGATAAACTTCTGTTGTACGGTAAACATCATATAGACCTATCAAAGTTTGGATAGTGATTATGGATTGTTACCGAACAGCAGAAGTACACCTTCGGGTCGCCATATTTATATTTTTAAATAAACTTATGAAGCGTCAAAAAATAGGGGAATAATAAATGGAATTAGAAGGAAAAAAATATTTTGCAGGAGCTTATGATGTTGCAGTAATCGGTGCGGGTCATGCAGGAATTGAAGCGGCTTTGGCTTCTGCAAGACTTGGATGCAAAACTGCAATTTTTACAATCAATATGGATGCTGTCGGCAACTGCCCGTGTAATCCGTCAATCGGAGGTACTGCTAAGGGTCATCTTGTGCGAGAGGTAGATGCCCTGGGCGGTGAAATGGGCAAGACAGCTGACGAGTGCTTTTTGCAGAGCAGAATGCTTAACCGTGGCAAAGGTCCTGCTGTTCACTCATTGCGTGCTCAGATTGACAGACGAAAGTATTCAGATGTTATGAAGCACAAGCTTGAATTGCAGGAAAATCTCGAACTCAGACAGGCTGAAATTATAGATATTAAAATGCTCGACGACGGCAGTGGCTATGAACTTACCTCAAGAATGCTTGCTGTATTTAAATGCAAGGCTGTTATCATTGCAACAGGTACATATCTTGGAGGAAGAATTTTTGTTGGCGAGGTGTCTTACGAAAGCGGACCCGACGGAATTTTCCCTGCAACATTTCTCGGCAAAAGTTTAAAGGAGCTTGGCTTACCTTTAAGACGATTCAAAACAGGAACTCCTGCAAGAATTCTTAGAAGCTCTATTGACTTTACCGACCTTGAGGTTCAAAAGGGAGATGTTCCTCCACAGCCGTTTTCTTATGAAACAGAAAGTCTTGGCGAAAACAAGGTTGACTGTCACATCAGCTGGACTAATGATGACACAAAGCAGATTATTCTTGAAAACATCCACCGTTCACCGCTTTATGCAGGTAAAATTGAGGGCGTAGGTCCACGCTATTGTCCAAGCTTTGAAGACAAGATTATGCGTTTTAAGGATAAAAAGCGTCATCAGCTCTTTATTGAACCTTGCGGTTTGGACACAGAAGAGATGTATATGCAGGGAATGAGTTCATCACTTCCCGAGGAAGTACAGATTAAGTTCTACCGCACAATTAAGGGACTTGAAAACTGCGTTATGATGCGTCCTGCCTATGCGATTGAATATGACTGCGTTGATCCTCTTGCTATGAACGCAACGCTTGAATTTAAGGACTTTCCTAACCTTTACGGTGCAGGTCAGTTCAACGGAAGTTCCGGCTACGAGGAGGCGGCGGCACAGGGTTTGGTTGCAGGCATCAATGCCGCTTTAAAAGTTCAGGGGAAAGAGCAGGTTGTATTTACTCGTGCAAATTCCTATATTGGTACTCTTGTTGATGACCTTGTTACAAAGGGTGCCAACGAGCCGTACAGAATGATGACATCACGCAGTGAATACAGACTTGTACTCCGTCAGGACAACGCTGATGAACGCCTTACGCCGATTGGTTATGAGATTGGTTTAATCAGCGAAGAACGCTATCAAAAATATCTTAATAAGCAAATGCTTAAAAAGCAGGAGATTAAGCGTTTAAAAGAAACTGTAATTCCCCCTACTGACGAAATTAATAAAATACTTGTTTCACGTGAAACATCTGAAATAACAACAGGTGTTCGCCTAATTGATTTACTAAAGCGACCACAACTTGATTATGAATGCTTAACACCGATAGATATAGACCGTCCTCAGCTTGAAGCTAATATATTAGAGCAGGTTGAGGTTGAAATAAAGTATGACGGTTATATTCAGAAACAGTTAAAGCAAGTTGAGCAGATGAGAAAGCTTGAAAATAAAATACTGCCGTCCGACTTTGACTATACAGCTATAAAAGGTTTGCGACTTGAGGCACAGGAAAAACTCAACAAAATCAAACCGCTCAATATCGGACAAGCATCAAGAATTTCAGGAGTTTCTCCTGCCGACATCAGCGTGCTGTTAATCTGGATGGCACAGAACAGGCAGGCACAATAATGAGTATGAAAAATTATTTGCTTGAAGCAACAAAAGATTTTAAAATAAAACTTACTGATACACAGATTAAGCAATTTGAAATTTATTTTAATCTTCTTGTAGAATGGAACGAAAAGATTAACTTGACTGCAATTACCGACGAGCAAGGTGTGGCTGTAAAGCATTTTGCAGACAGTCTTAGCCTTTTTAACTATATAGATGTACCAATGGGTGCAAGTGTGATTGATGTAGGAACCGGTGCAGGTTTTCCGGGTCTTGTGTTGAAAATTGCCCGACCCGACATTAAGCTTACATTGCTCGACAGTCTTAATAAAAGACTTGTGTTTTTGCAGACAGTGCTTAATGAAACAGGACTTGAAGCAAATCTTGTGCACAGCAGGGCAGAAGACGGTGCGAAAAAAGTCGAATACCGTGAGCAGTATGATTTTGCGGTGTCAAGAGCCGTTGCACAGCTTAATGTGCTTTCTGAATACTGTCTTGCCTATGTTAAAAAGGACGGTAAGTTTGTTGCACTCAAAGGTCCTAACGCTGACGAAGAAATTTCAAACGCAGAGAAAGCATTGAAGCTGCTCGGAGGTAAACTTATAAACAAGTATAATTTTGATTTACCGCAGGACGGCGGAAACAGAAATATTCTTGAAATTATCAAGGTAAACACAACTTCCGCAAAGTATCCACGCAATTCTGGAAAAATAAAGGCAAGCCCATTATAAATTATTTAAGAGGATAGATTTGTTCTATCCTCTTTTTTTAGTAAAAACACTGCACAAATAATATGCAAAGTTAGATTACTTTTGACTATTGCTCATTAGAATAAAAATATAGATATTATAAATTCGACTGATTCTTGAATAATTCGCACAAAACATCATAATTCCATAAAACATAACATAAAAATTGCTCACGCTTCGACAAACATTTTGAACCAAATGGTGTATTATAATACCACAGGGACAACCCCTGATGCTAACGAAAGCGAGGTGGCAAGTAATGAATTTTGTGCTTAAACAGGAAAATAGAATTTCCGAAATACCGATTATTAAAATCAGACCTAACAAGTCACAGCCAAGACGAAATTTTAATGAAGACGAATTGGCTGCACTTTCAAGATCTATCAGTGAGAACGGAGTTCTCCAGCCAATAACGGTACGCAGAATGTCGGCAACGGAATATGAGTTGATTGCCGGTGAACGCCGCCTTCGTGCCTCAGCACTTGCAGGTTTGAGGAAAATTCCCTGTATAGTCATCAAATGCTCTGACAAAGAGTCAGCAGTATTTGCTCTCCTTGAAAATCTACAGCGAAGCGACCTCGGTTTTTTCGAGGAAGCTCGCGGGATTTCAAAATTAATTCACAGGTTTGGGCTTACTCAGGAAGAAGCCGCTCGCAAGCTTGGAAAATCTCAATCTACTATTGCTAATAAGCTAAGACTTCTAAAGCTTACATATGAAGAACAGGAGTGGATTGTAAGCGCAGGACTTACAGAACGACATGCTCGTGCGTTGTTAAGACTTGATGATGAAAACTTGAGGAGAGAGGCACTGTCGAAAATAATATCAGACAATTTAAACACACAACAGACTGATTCACTCGTTAGCATAATGTTAAATTCGCTCAAAAAGCCTATTATCAGGCAAAAGAGCATTAGTAAAGTGGTGATAAAGGATGTCAGAATATTTGTGAATACAATAAACAAAGCTATCGACACAATGAGGCTTGCCGGAATTGAGGCTCAATCCAACAAGACCGACAACGAAAGTTTTATTGAATACACAATCAGAATACCAAAACAGCAAATATCATCTGACACAGACAAAACTGCCTAATTAATTTACTTTCCACTTGGATGCGAAAGCATCCGTTCCACTCATACCCATTTCCTTATCTAAACCCCTTGCAAGAGGCCGCACAATTTTGTGCGGTCTTTTGCGTTCTTATACTAATCTTTATTGTAATTAGCATTATAAAAAACATTTACACAACGTTTCACGTGAAACTTTTTTACTCCGCTTCATAAGTTTTCCTTAATATGCAACCGTTGTATACCGAAGATAAACTTTCGTTGTATGGTAAACATCATAATTCACAAATCAAAGTTTT
>JAFLSM010000007.1:49512-60942 GCA_022510955.1 Ruminococcus sp.
TTCACAAATCAAAGTTTTATTAGTGAATAATAAAAGCGACCACTGTCGCCCCGAAAATATACTTCGGTTGTTTGGTAACCATTATAAAACCCTATTAAATGTGGATTTAAAATTTTTTAAGTTTTATTAAAAATAGATGTAAAATAAAGTTTGATAGATAAAAATATGAAGTTTACAATAAAACCGAAGTTAAAATTTCGTGAATAAAAGTTTTATTAAAAAATAAACTTATGAAGCAAATGTAAAAAAGCGTAAGTAAAAATTTCGGGACACTGCACTATAATTTATACTAAACTTATGAAGCGAAAGTAAAAAAACGAAAGTAAAAAAACAAAAGTAAAAAAATAAAAATTCTTATAAAGGTTTAATTTGGTAGGGGAATATGATATACTTATATGGTGTTAAACAATAAATGACTAATTATATAAACAGGTGATATTTTTGGCAAAAATAATTGCGGTTTCTAATCAAAAAGGTGGTGTTGGAAAGACTACCACAGCTGTAAATCTTGCAGCATGCCTTGGAAAACTCGGCAAAAAGACTCTGCTTGTTGATATTGACCCTCAGGGTAATGCCACAAGTGGTGTTGCTATTGATAAAAGCAAGGTAAAATTATCGACATATGACATTTTGGTTGAAGATGCAAAGGCACAGCAGTGCGTGCTGACAACACCTTATGATAATCTGCATATTATTCCGTCAAGCATACACTTGGCGGCAGCAGAGCTTGAAATCGTTGAAAAGCCGCACAGAGAAGCACTTTTAAAGAATGCATTGCTTCCAATCAAACAGTATTATGATTACATAATCATCGACTGTCCTCCGTCACTCGGATTGATAACAGCAAATGCTCTGACAGTTGCCGACACCTTTTTGGTGCCGATTCAGTGCGAATATTACGCCCTTGAGGGACTTTCACAGCTTATGAGTACAGTCCGCAGAATTAAGCGTCAGTACAATCCCACAATCGACATTGAGGGCGTTCTGCTCACTATGTATGACGGCAGACTTAACCTTACTCAGCAGATTGTTGAAGAGGTCAAAAAGTTCTTTCCTCGCAAGGTGTTTTCAACGGTAATCCCGAGAGGTGTAAGACTTTCGGAGGCTCCGAGCTTTGGTATGCCTGTAATTTACTATGATAAATCCTGTAAGGGCAGTGTGGCTTACACATCTCTTGCAGAGGAAATAATAAAAAAGGAGCGATAGTGTGAAAAATCACACTAATCCAAATTTGTATTGCCCGCTCAGTTTGTCGCAAGCGACAACGAGCGATGGCTAAATTTCCATTTACGCCTTATCTGCCCACGATAAGGCAGTAGGAGTTTTTAACTTATATTTGTGGGCGGAAAGGCTATGGAAATTTGATGGCAAAGAAAAAAATTGGCGGTCTTGGCAAAGGTTTGAATGCGATTTTTATTGAAAATGACAGCGAAGACAAGGACTCAAGCGTCATTCTACCTATTTCCGAGATTGAGCCGAATCGCTCACAGCCACGAAAAGAATTTGACGAAAAGGCACTTGCAGAGCTGGCAGAAAGTATTTCGCAACACGGACTTTTACAACCGCTTTTAGTTCGTCCGCTAACTCTCGGAGGATATCAGATTGTAGCAGGCGAGAGAAGATACCGTGCTTGCAGAATGGCAGGAATAAACGAAGTTCCTGTCATAATTCGTGAGCTTAGCGACACCGAAACAATGGAGATTGCACTCATAGAGAATCTCCAGCGTGAGGACCTTACTCCGCTTGAAGAGGCGCTCGGTTATAGAACGCTCATTGATGAACACGACTTTTCTCAGGACGAGGTTGCAAAGTCGGTCGGAAAGTCACGACCGGCAATTACAAATGCTCTTCGCCTTTTAAAACTTCCCGAAAGCATTTCGGAATACCTTAAAGAGGGCAAAATATCTGCAGGTCACGCAAGAGCATTGCTTTCACTTGAAAATGAAGAGCAGATGAAGACGGTCGCAGAAGAAATTGTAAACAAAGATTTGTCTGTTCGCCAGGTTGAAAAACTATGCAAAAGCCTTATGAACATCAAGGAAAAGCCTGAAATCAAGCCCGAGAAAAAGCCGTCGTTTTACAGTATGGTCGAGCTTGCACTAAATGAGAGCCTCGGCAGGAAAATCACAATTTCAAAGAGCAAGGGCAAAGAGGGCGGAGTATTACAAATTGAGTTTTATTCCGACGAAGAACTCACAGAACTTTCAAATAAACTAAAATAGTTTTTTACTCCGCTTCATAAATTTATATTAATATGTAGCCATTAAGACCCGAAGATAAACTTCTATTGTTTGGTGAACATCATAATTCACTATCTTAAGTTTTATTAGTGATCAATAAAGAGACCACTGTCACCCCGAAGATTACTTCTATTTTTCGGTGGCAATCCATAATCACTATTCAACCTTTGATAGGGATTTATCATGGTTAATATTAAATCAAACCTATGAAGCGTCGAAAAAAACAAAAGGAGAGGGAAAAATGATTGATATTAAATTTTTAAGAGAAAACCCTGATGTGGTAAAAGAAAATATAAAGAAGAAGTTCCAAGACAAGAAGCTTGAACTTGTTGACAAGGTAATCGAGCTTGACGCACAGAGCAGAGCAGTAAAACAGCAGGCAGACGAACTGCGTTCAAACCGTAACAAAATTTCAAAGCAAATCGGTGCTTTGATGGCTCAGGGCAAAAAGGAAGAGGGAATGGCTCTCAAGGACGAGGTTACTCGTCAGGCTCAACAGCTTGCAGAGCTTGAAGCACAAGAGCAGGAGCTTTCATCACAGGTTACAGAGATTATGATGCAGATTCCACAGATTATCGACCCTTCTGTTCCAATCGGTAAGGATGACAGCCAGAATGTTGAGGTTGAGCGTTTCGGAGAACCTGTTGTACCTGAATTTGAGGTTCCGTACCACACAGATATTATGGAAAAGCTTAACGGTATTGACCTTGACTCCGCAAGAAAGGTTGCTGGCAACGGCTTTTACTATCTTATGGGCGACATTGCAAGATTGCACAGTGCGGTGATTTCATACGCTCGTGACTTTATGATTGACAGAGGCTTTACCTACTGCGTTCCACCTTTTATGATAAGAAGCAATGTTGTAACAGGTGTTATGAGCTTTGCCGAGATGGACTCAATGATGTACAAGATTGAGGGTGAGGATCTTTATCTTATCGGTACAAGCGAACATTCAATGATTGGTAAATTTATTGATACTATTCACAAGGAAGCAGACCTTCCGCATACACTCACAAGCTATTCACCTTGTTTCCGCAAGGAAAAGGGCGCTCACGGAATTGAGGAGCGTGGTGTTTACAGAATCCATCAGTTTGAAAAGCAGGAAATGATTGTTGTCTGCAAGCCGGAGGAGAGTAAAATGTGGTTTGAAAAACTTTGGCAGAACACAGTTGATCTTTTCCGTTCACTCGATATCCCTGTTAGAACTCTTGAGTGTTGCTCAGGTGACCTTGCAGATCTTAAGTGCCGTTCACTTGATGTAGAGGCATGGTCACCTCGTCAGAAGAAATATTTTGAGGTAGGTTCATGCTCAAACCTCGGTGACGCACAGGCTCGCCGTCTTAAAATCAGAGTAACAGGCGAGGACGGCAAAAAGTATTTTGCACACACTCTAAACAATACAGTTGTTGCACCGCCGAGAATGCTAATTGCATTCCTTGAAAACAACCTCAACGAGGACGGCTCAATCAGAATCCCTGAAGCACTCCGTCCATATATGGGCAACAAAGAAATTATTTCCTAACGCTTCAAAAGTTTTACTTAATTTGTAACCTTTAAGACCCGAAGATAAACTTTTTATTTGCGGTAAACATCATAAATCACAATCGAAGATTTGAGTGTGATTTTTGAATTATTGCCATAAATATGAAGTAAATCTTTGGGTTTTTTATGACTAAAAAAATTAGTGATGTATTATTAATGAGTAATAAAAGCGTCCAAGAATAAATCTGCTTGCAGTTGGCAAAATATATGTAAAACGGTATTCAGCAAAGCACCGCAACATATGCCGATTGCAGGCGAATTTTGCTTTGCTGAGCCAAAAAAGGAGAATAAAAAATGGAATTAAAAGGCTCACAAACAGAGAAAAATTTACAGGCGGCGCTTGCAGGAGAGTCGATTGCACGCAACAAATACGACTGGTATGCCAAAAAGGCGAAAGAGGATGGATATGAGCAAATTGCGGAAATTTTTGAGGAAACTGCCAGAAACGAGCAGGCACACGCAAAAATTTGGTACAAAATACTCAATAGTGGAATTGACCCAACCGACAAAAATCTACAGCACGGTGTTGACGGAGAAAACTACGAATGGACAGATATGTATCCCGAATTTGCAGAAACGGCAAGGGAAGAGGGCTTTGATTTTATTGCAAATCTTTTTGATAAGGTTGCCGAAATCGAAAAAGAACACGAGGAGCGATATAAAAGACTTCTCGAAAATGTCAAGGAAGGCTTGGTGTTCTCTCGTGACGGCGATATGATTTGGCAGTGCAGAAATTGCGGTCATATATGTATAGGTAAGCAGGCACCAAAGATTTGCCCTGTTTGTGCTAAACCGCAAAGCTATTTCCAATTAAAACCATACAACAATTAACTTTTTACCTTCGCTTCATAAGTTTAATATAAATTATGGTGCAGTATCCCGAAATTTGAACTTCTATTTATTGGTAAGATTCATTTTTTACTTCCGCTTCACAAGTCTTGTACAATTTATAAAGCAGTATCATGAAATTTGAACTTATATTAATTGTTACACTTCATTTTGTCCCACTTCATAAATCGTGTACAACCTAAAATGAAGTTACTAAAAATTTAAAATCACACCCTTGCTAATTTAGCAAGGGTATTTTTTTATGGTGCTATCTGCTCAAATGAGTGCAGAAAACGGCTTAATTTTACTACCTATAAAAATCACTTGTACACTGCACTCTGGCACTAAAAGTTTATAAAAATAAACTCAATTTGCTCGTACAAGTGCAGTCTACCCACTGCCAATAAGCATATTATCGCTGTTAGCAGCATAGATATATTGATGTAGGCAAAAAAGGTTACAAAGAGGTTACAATGGTTACAAACTTGTTTTTGAAGATTTCTGCATATTTACTAAAATTTTTAAGGTATTTCTTTATCAGAATAAAAAAATCAAGTAGATATTTGGAAAAAAGAAACAAAACCGTTGTGCAAACTATACAAAAAAGTTATTTTTAATTTGTTTGACATAACCAATGAAAGCCGTTATAATCTCTCAAAGTGACAGGCAAACGCCTGAACAAAACAAAAAAAGGAGTTTTTACTAATGAATATCAGAGCCAAAAGGCTGTGCGCAATTCGATTGGCACTTGCCCTAACTCTTGTGACATTAATTATGGGACTATCAGCAATGACAACGGCAACAGCCGTTCAAGACACAGATAACATCAATGGTGCGGTAAGCAAAGCAGACGAAAGCTTTGAAACAAGCGGAGAGTATCATCTTGCAAGCGGAGAGCTTCTTGTTACTAATATCAAAGACTTTGCTGTCAGCGTTGATGTAATTGACGGAAAAAATGTAACAATCAAACAGGACGGTGAAGAAACAACCGTTAAGATAGCCAAAGGTATAGTTGCCGACGCTCTCGAGCATGCAGGCATTAATGTTGACGGCACTCAGATTGTATATCCTACTGCAAACACTGTAATCAATGATGATATAACCGTCACTATCAAGCAAGTGACATACGAAGAAAAAACTGAAACAAAGCCGATTGCGTTTGAAACAATCAAAAAAGTATCAGACGAGTGCGGTGCCGGTGAAACAAAAGTTCATCAAAAAGGCGTGAAGGGTGAAAAGCAAATCACCAAAAAGATTAAGTATATTGATGGAGAAAAGGTTTCAGAAGAAATAATTGAAACAAAAACAACAAAGAAACCTGTAGACGAGATTATTTATGTTGGTATGGAAGAATTGGCTGTAGAAACATCAAGCAATTCTTCAAACGCAAGCGTATCATCAGGAAATACCTTCACCGACTACAACGGAGCAACTGTTGCTTTTAAACAGGTTATAAACGGCTCAGGAACAGCATACACTGCCCCGGCAGGTGCCTTGACAGCAACAGGCGTTGCGGCATATCACGGCGGTGTTGCGGTAAACCCAAACATCATTCCGTATGGCTCAAAGCTGTACATCACATCAACAGACGGCAGTGTAGTCTACGGCTATGCAACAGCTGTTGATACAGGCGGAGCGTTAATGGAAGGTTCAGCGCTTGTTGACTGCTTCTACAACTCTTATGATGAGTGCGTAAGCTTTGGCAGACGCAACGTAAATGTGTATATTTTATAATACTTCTAATGCACAAAATCTTTCATATAAATGTAATCTAAGCAACCCGAAGTTTATCTTCTGCTATATGACAAGCATCATAACTTAATTTAATAAAAAAATTTAGCCCTTGCACAAAAAATGCAAGGGCTATACTTATATGAATAAAAAATATTAAAACATAAATATGCAAAATGAAACTACAGCTATGGCTAACAGGATAAAAACTATTAAATAAATTATCCATAATGATTTATGTTTTTTTGTGTTTAAAAAAATAAAAATTAAACCCATCATTAAAACAATACAAAAGGCTAACGATAAATTCATTGCGACTATAAATTTAAAATTCAAATCAGATTGCGTTGCAGCATTGTAATTTATAGTAATTAATGAAAAAATCGCTACTATTATACCCATAAGTGCAAGAACATTAGAATATATTTTGTGCGACATTGTGTCAATATCTTCTTTAGCTTTTTCAATTGTTTCATCAACATCTTTAATTTGTTTGATGTATTCGGCTTCATAATTTCCAAAGCCAATATATTCCTGCTCATCATTAAAAGAAGCGTTTATTTGTCTATCATATGTAACACTCGGTTCTTCATAAAGAGTTTCAAACATAATTTGAGCAATTTTAGTGTTCTCTTCAATTAAAATAATTTGGTTTGAGATATTTTGTACCCTGAGAAAAACAAATGTAGAATGTCCGGGTTGATAACGTGGAGCATCAACTTTTAAACCCTGTCGCATTCTGGAATTTTTTTCCGTAACAATACCAACAAGATCATAAGGCATATTAATCATTTCTTTTGTTTTCACAAAAACTGTTTCATTAGGCTTAATATTGTAACTGTTTTTACTGCTTTTATCATTGATTAATATTTTATCAACAGATAAATCATAAGAAACACAATTTACATTATTTTCATTATAATTTACAGCAATTAATTTATCACTTTCTACTCGTTCCTTTATATTTTTATCAACTAAAATCATAATATAGCCTCTTTGTTTTAATAATAAATGTTTTATGAAGGCGTAATTTATATAATATATATAACCATTATAAATGTTTTTTTTTAAAAAAGCAATAATAAAAGAAAAAAACTATGGTAACACACAGTAAAAATAAAAACTCCAAGGCCTGTATAAGCCTTGGAGTGAATGAACTGTATAAACAGATTATCTTTTTGAGAACTGTGCGAGCGTTAAAAAAATATGCCGGTGGCATATTTTTAGCGAACACCGCAACAGCTATGCTGTGAGGAGCCACAGTAAAAATAAAAACTCCAAGACCTGTATAAGCCTTGGAGTGGATGAACTGTATAAACAGATTATCTCTTTGAGAACTGTGGAGCTCTACGAGCAGCCTTAAGACCGTACTTGAATAACCTGTGTGCCGATTTTCCTCGGTATTTCAAGGGTTTTCGGCTCTTGCACCACTCGGTTGTCCCATTCATTATCAGGAGAACAAGCACCGGTTTAACTTGAACTCACTTGTTGGAATGCCGCGTTGACGGTTTCCAAAAGTTCCTCTGGTTTATTATACTTGATTTTAGCGTAAATGTCCATAGTTGTTTTGCTATTTTCATGCCCGGCCAAATATTGAACGGTTTTAGGATCAACTCCGAAATAAAGGAGATTGGTGATATAGGTGTGTCGGAGCTGGTGCGGCGTCACCTCGAAATCCAGGCTATATACTATTTTAGGATTGTTCTTTTGAGAGCCGCCCGGCGTTGGCGTGACCGTGTACTTAATGCTCTGTCCATTTACATATTTGTAGTAGGTTCTTTCCTTTGTAGAGCGGACGATCACATACTGCCATACCCTCTGAAACTGCGAATACGAGAGCGGCTGTCCTTTGCTGTCCGCAATTACATAGGGTGATATGGATGCCTTTTTCGCCTCTCTCAAACAATCTACCAGGCATTGGGGAATAGGAATATCCCTTTTTGCCGCTTTGGTCTTTAGAGTGGTAGAGATAACAGGCCGGTTGTGTTCTGCGCGCCACGCTCGCTTTACGGAAATATAGGGCGTAGGCACATCAAGAAAAACACAATCCCATTGCAGCGCCAACGCTTCCTCCCGACGCAGCCCGGAATACAAGCCAATCATAATGAATACATACGGCGGAAGCCCTTTGACTGTATCCAGAAGCTGTTTTACCTGTTCGTCTGTCAACGCCTCCTTTTTCTTTGCCGGCTTGCCGCCTTTCGCGGAAATACCTGCGGAGGGATTATAGTCAAGCAATTCGCTGCGCTCTGCCGAGTAAAAAATACACTTAAACAGCATATTTACCGTATTGTATAAGCCAGCCGATTTCTTGGATACCGGCACAAGCGCCAGTCGAATATCATCGGCGGTCACATCGGACAGATACATATGTCCCAAAGGCTTGACTATGTAATTGTTCATATTTATAGTGTAGCCTCTCAGCGTAGCTGCGGAAACCTTTGCAGACTGCATTAGCAACCACTTTTCGCAATACTCCGCGACGGTCGGGTTTGCTCTGCGGAAGATGATGTCCTCCACCTGACGGCGAGCCTCTTGCTCCTTTTGGTATAATTCCTCACAAGTTAAAGCATACAAGCTGACTCTTTTCCCGTCTGCGTCGAAAATTCGCGTTCTGTAATATTGGGTGCCTTTTCGTGTAACTGTTCCATACTGAGGAACACACTCTTTTTTCTTAGCCATAGCATATGACTCCTTTCCAAATATTTTTGTACCCCCGTTTTATCAGAAATCGGAAGATCCATCAAAGGTGCAATTTATGCAAAACAAAGAGCGAGGCATTTTACCTCGCTCTCGTTACATCTTCTTGTTTGGTTGTTTACTTCTCTATACAGCAGTGTCCCACTGAGAAAATGCTGCGCCCATAGTCCTGACCATTTCATCCGGCCTGTTGTATTTTACTTTTGCGTAGATGTCCATCGTGATCTTACTGCTCTCATGTCCTGCCAGATACTGAACTGTCTTTGGGTCTACCGATGAATGTATCAGGTTCGTGATATAGGTATGACGGAGCTGGTGCGGCGTCACATCAAAGTCCAGGCTATAAACGACTTTCCCATTGTGCGCCGCCTTTTCTCCGAGTACAGGCTTGACAGTATGTGCTACACGCTGCCCATTCTCATATCTGTAATAAACACGTTCCTTGACCGTCCTGGTGACAATGTATTGCCAAAGCCGCTTAAACTGCGTATAGGACAGAGGGTCGCCGTCCCGATTGGAAACCACATACTCCGAAGTGGAATTTGCTTTCGCTTCTTTCAGGCATTCAGCCAGACGGGCAGGAAGCGGGATATTCCTTTCGGCAGCAGGGGTCTTTAGTTCTGTGAGAATTACTGGACGGTTGTTTTCCGTGTGCCATGCTCTCCGTACAGTCAAATAGGGCGCGTCCGTATCCAGATATACAGAATCCCATTTGAGGGCGAGTATTTCTTCCCGCCGTAGTCCTGCATACAAACCAATCATTACAAACACATAGGGAGGAAGTCCCTGAATGGCGCTTAAAAGCCGTTCCACCTGCTCATCAGTCAGCGCTGTTTTCTCCTTTTGGGGAACGCCGCCACCCTTTGCAGAAAGGTGAATAGTCGGATTAGTATGGATGATCCGGCTCTCATGTGCTGCCCGGAAAATAGATTTATATAGGATGATAACCGATTTATACACGGACGCCGATTTCTTTGAAACAGGAACGAGCGCTACCTGAATATCATCCAAAGTCACATCGGCCATGCGCTTATCTCCAAGTTCCTTGATAATATGGCGTCGCACCTTAGATGTGTAATCTGTCAGTGTCGTTGCCCGCACATGAACCGATTGCATGACCAGCCATTTTTCACAGTATTCTGCGACGGTCGGAGACCTTTTCAAAAACACAGAATTATCGCTCTGTTCCAGTGCCGCCAGCTCTTTGTCATATAATTCTTCGCGGGTTTTTCCATAAAGAGTAATTGGGTTTCCCTCTGCATTTGTTACAGTAGTTCTGAAATAGGTGTGCCCGTTTACATTGAGAGTACCGTATTTCGGAATTCGATTTCTTTTTGCAGCCACTTTTATCACCTCCATATCATTTCGTTACGCTGCTACCCTTGTTTTATCAGAACAAGGTCAATTCCTCAAATGTGCGATTTTTTATTATTTGCCGTTTCGCACGTTACGGTAGGTCTCTTTTTTCTCCACGGGTTTTGCGCGGTGCGTACATTTCGCAACATATTCCTGAAGGGCTGCGCTGGTAAAATAGACGCACCCGTTTGGTACATATTGAATATAAGAAATCAGCCCGTTGTTTCTGGCTTCATCCAGGGTAGCAATGCTGATTCCCAATATTTTAGCCGCCTCCTTACGAGTAATCAGCTTTTCCATGGTCAGCCCTCCTTTCTTCTTATTACAGAATAATCAAATCCCCTCCGCCGGTTACAGTAGGTACAGGTATCCCTTTCGGTTTGTGCCGGATCAATCCGGCGTAAAAGATAAGCACCTGTGCTGCGGAAGTTTCCGGCACAAGTGCTGCAAAGACACATGAGAAGTGAATGGGGTGTGTTTTGAATCAGGTCAATGCTGATTGCAAGAGCATGATTCATCCCGTCGATGTGCTTTTTGCTCAGGCGACCGATGTACTTATCCAGCCGGCGCTTATCAATGGTGCGAAGCTGCTCCAGCAGAATCACAGACGGCAACTCCAGCCCGTCTTCTGCACTGATAAAATAGTGCGTTGGCAGTTTGGGTTTCACACCCACCTTGCTTGTTATGGCGGCGATAATCACCGTGGGGCTATGCCGATTCCCGACATCGTTCTGAATGATAACGACCGGGCGATACCCCTCTTGCTCAGATCCGACGCCTTTGCCGAGATCGGCGTAATACATATCGCCTCTTAAATATGTTCTGTCCATATATAATAGACCTCCCTTGAAAATTTAGGCGGTATGGTTCCGCCTATGTAGGAGGTCAAACGGCTGAACAGAATTAAGGTCGGGAAGATGTTAAACTATAATCTCCGTTTCAATAGACCCGTCCTGCCGTTTGACCTGTATATTCAAACTGGCCTATTTGTCCTCGACACCCCGGCCTGCTATTGGGAAGTCATCAAACGGCT
>JAFLSM010000070.1 GCA_022510955.1 Ruminococcus sp.
TTATCACAATATTATTTAGTTTTCAATAACTTTTTGTGATTTTATTGTATCTTTTTATATTTTCATCCCTAATAATATTGGTGTTATTATTAACATAATTAATAATGCAAAATGGGGTATGCACACCGGCATACCCCAATAATATTATTACATTAGTCTGAGTCAGCAGAGCTAACTGAGAAATTGTAGTTTGTTATAAATATATCTTACCCAAAACTTTTAAGATATATTTATGATGTTTAACATACAACCGAAGTAAATCTTCGGGCGGTAGTGACCGCTTTATTATCTTGCTTATAATGCAGATTATAATTATGAAGTTTAATATTAAACAGAAATATATCTTCGGGATACAGCATTATAATTTAAAACCAACTTATGAAGCGGTGAAAAATAAACTTGTGAAGCATCCAAAAATTACTTATTTTTGTTTTGAATGTACTCGTCAATTGCAGAAGCTGCGGTTTTGCCTGCACCCATTGCAAGAATAACTGTAGCCGCACCTGTTACTGCGTCGCCGCCTGCATAAACGCCCTCACGAGATGTAAGACCGTTATCGTCTGCGATAATACCGCCCCACTTCTGAGTTTCAAGACCCTTTGTTGTAGCCTTGATAAGCGGATTCGGAGAAGTACCTATTGAAATTACAACAGCATCAACATCAAGAACAAACTCACTGCCCTCAACCGCAACAGGTCTGCGTCTGCCACTTGCGTCAGGCTCGCCGAGTTCCATTTTGATACATTTCATACCTGTTACAAACTCTTCTTCATTGCCCAAGATTTCAACAGGATTGTTAAGAAGCTTGAAGATAATGCCCTCTTCCTTTGCGTGCTCAACCTCTTCCTTACGAGCAGGAAGCTCCTCTTCACTTCTTCTGTAAACAATGTAAACTTCTTCTGCACCAAGACGCTTTGCACAACGGGCAGCATCCATTGCAACATTACCGCCGCCAACGATTGCAACCTTCTTTGCGTGCATAATCGGTGTTGTAGAATCATCCTTGTATGCTTTCATAAGATTTGTTCTTGTGAGGAACTCGTTTGCAGAATAAACACCGCAAAGGTTCTCACCGGGGATTCCCATAAAGCGTGGAAGTCCTGCACCTGAACCGATAAATACAGATTCAAATCCGTACTCGTCCATAAGCTCGTCAATAGAGATTACTCTGCCGATTACCATATTTGTTTCAACCTTAACGCCTAAAGCCTTAAGAGTGTCAACCTCTTTCTGAACAATAGACTTAGGAAGTCTGAACTCAGGAATACCGTAAACAAGAACACCGCCTGCAAGGTGAAGTGCCTCAAATACGGTTACATCATAACCTTTCTTTGCAAGATCGCCTGCACATGTAAGACCTGCAGGGCCTGAACCGATAATTGCAACCTTGTGGCCGTTTGGCTGTGGCTTTTTAACCTCAACATCTGTCTGCGCATTGTGCCAGTCGGCAACAAATCTTTCAAGTCTGCCAATGCCGACAGGCTCTGTCTTGATACCTCTTACGCACTTTGATTCACACTGTGTTTCCTGCGGACAAACACGACCGCATACAGCAGGAAGTGAGCTTGACTTTGAAATTACATCATAAGCACCTGCAAAATTGCCGTTTGCAACCTCCCTAATAAAATCAGGAATTGCAATCTGAACAGGACAACCCGATACGCATGGCTTGTGCTTACAGTTAAGGCAACGCTGTGCTTCTTCGATTGCAACCTCCTCGGTGTATCCTGTTGCTACCTCAAGAAAGTTTTTATTGCGTACATTAGGGTCCTGAGCAGGCATCGGAGCCTTATTTGGTGACATATTAGGCATATTACTCAACCTCCTTATTGAATAAGTTACAGGTTTCTTCATGGGCTTTGCGCTCAAATGGTTTATACATTGCACCGCGTTTCATAGCCTCGTCAAAATCAACTTTAAAGCCGTCAAAATCAGGGCCGTCAACGCAGGCAAACTTTGTTTCTCCGTCAACTGTAAGACGGCAACCGCCGCACATGCCTGTACCGTCAATCATAATTGGGTTCATAGATACAGTAGTAGGAATATTATAAGGTTTTGTTGTTTTAACAACGAACTTCATCATAATGAGCGGACCGATTGTAATAACAAGGTCATAGTTCTCGCCTGCTTTAATGAGTTCTTCAAGAGGAGCAGTAACAACGCCCTTTTCGCCGTAGGATCCGTCGTCTGTCATCATAATAAATTTATCGGAACAAGCCTTGAATTCATCCTCAAGAATAACAAGGTCTTTATTTCTGAAACCAACGATTGAGTGAACCTCACATCCGATTTCGTGAAGCTTTTCTGCAACAGGAAGCGCAATGGCACAACCAACACCTCCGCCGACAACACAAACCTTTTTAAGACCGTCTGTGTGGGTCGGAACACCCAGAGGACCTACAAAATCCTGAATGTAGTCACCCTCTTCAAGATGATTGAGCTTTTCTGTTGTGGCGCCAACAATCTGGAAAATAATACGAACAGTACCTTCCTCTCTATCGTAGCCTGCAACTGTAAGAGGAATACGCTCTCCGTCTTCATCAACTCTTAGGATGATAAACTGACCGGGCTCAGCCTTTTTTGCAATGAGCGGAGCGTCAATTTCCATTAATGTTACAGTCGGGTTAAGAGATTTTTTCTTAACAATTTTGTACATTTTTCCTATTCCTTTCGTTTAAAAAATCACATAAAATCGGAGTGTTGAAAAAAATCCGTAAAAAACACTACGCAAAAACACACAACCATTTTTGCCTATGCCATTATATTTTAACACAAAACACAAGCAGTTTCAAGTTTATTCTACATGTTTTTGTTTTTTAGCGCTTTAGAAGTTTTATTTATTTTATTACCAATATATTCCTAAAAATGACTTTGTTTTATTAGTCAATATCATAATACATTATACAACATCAAAAGTAAAATAATAAATTCTGTAAATTTCTATGCACGATATAGCTTATTGATTGTTGCCTGACAACAAAAGTATATATTTGGGATACAGCTGTCAAATAAACTTCTGAAACCACCTAAAAAACAAGTATAAATTTTTATAAATGGTAAATGCTACATAGGTATAAATCTATTGAGAGGAAGATTCTATGAGCAATCAAAAAAAAGTTGTGCTTATCGGTACAGGTATGGTCGGTATGAGTTTTGCATATGCCGCCTTAAACCAAAATTTATGTGATGAGCTTGTGCTGATTGACATCAACGAAAAGCGTTCCGAGGGTGAAGCTATGGATCTTAACCACGGACTGGCGTTTTCTCATTCAAGCATAAAAATTTACAACGGCACATATCAGGATTGCAGTGATGCAAGCGTAGTGCTGATTTGTGCAGGAGTTAATCAAAAGCCGGGAGAAAGCAGACTTGAATTGCTCAAACGCAATGCAGATGTTTTTAAGTCGATTGTGCCGGAGGTCGTACAGAGCGGTTTTGACGGAATTTTTGTTGTGGCGACCAATCCTGTCGATATTATGACCCGCCTCACCTATGAACTTTCGGGATTCAACCCGTCAAAGGTAATCGGCACGGGAACAACGCTTGACACTGCAAGGCTCAGATATCTTTTGGGAGAATATTTTGAGGTTGACCCGCGCAACATACACGCATATGTAATCGGAGAGCATGGCGACAGCGAGTTTGTACCATGGAGTCAGGCATTACTTGCTGCCAAGCCGATTATGAATGTTCTTGAGGACAATCCGCAGACATATTATTTGGAAGAGCTTGACCGCATTGCAGTGGATGTGCGTGATGCCGCACAAAAAATTATTGAGGCAAAGGGTGCAACCTATTACGGAATAGGTATGGCTATAGTAAGGGTTATCAGAGCAATTCTGAATAACGAAAATTCTGTTCTTACCGTGTCCGTAAGATTAAGAGGTGAATACGGTGGTAAAAAAGATGTATTTATCGGTAATCCATGCATTGTAAATGCAGGCGGTGCAAAAAGAATTTTGGAGTTAAGGCTCACGGACGAAGAACTCAAAAAACTTGATAACAGCTGTATAATCCTAAACGAAAATTTCAAGTCAATTTCATAAGTTTGTTATAAAATCAATTCAAAATTATTCATGGACATGGAGTACCGTGTCCCTATGGATTATTTTATGAAGCGTACTATAAAAAACGGACAGTTATAATACTCATAACGGCGGCAGTGAAGTCGGCAAGCAAAGCAGCAACGAGAGTGTGGCGGATTTTTTTGACCTTAATGCTTCCAAAATACATTGCTACCGCATAAAATGTAGTTTCACTTGAGCCTGCAAGCACTGATGCAACTTGCCCTGCAAAACTGTCAGGACCGCAGTCCTGATAAAGTGAAGTAAGAAGTGCAGTTGAACCGCTGCCGGAAACAGGACGCAAAAGCACCATCGGCACTATTTCCTTTGGGAAACCAAGAAAATCTGCCGCAGGCGACACAAAATCACAAATCACATTAACTGCTCCGCTTGAACGCAACAAATCAACTGCAAACACAAGTCCCATTATTGTCGGAGCAATATTATAGAGCAACATTATACCCTCCTTTGCTCCTTTTAAAAAAATATCAAACACAGGCACTCGTCTAAATAATCCGAACAACACAACAAATCCTGCAAAAACAGGCATTACAAATTCCATAATATCATCTCTTTTTCTTATTATACTAAACACAAATTAAAAGTGAGATAAGATTTCAGAGCAGATTTTGTGTTAGACGAGTGCCATACCGCAGAAAGGCTGACGCCTTACGAGGACAGGGCGCGATGTATAACGCGAAATTTGCCTGAAAGATATCCATTTTTAATTAGCGTTTAGTATTAAATATGCACGCTATTGTAAGAGCCACTGTAAGGGCACACGCCGAACTTATCCAAACGGGAACAATAATTTCAAAAGGTGCCGTACTGCCGTAAGACTGCCTCAGAGTAGCCACAGTTGTCGGCAACAACTGGAGAGAGGCCGTATTCATAACGACAAAAATTACCATTTCGTTACTTGCGGTATCATTTTTGTTATTAAGCGTGTGCATCTGCTCCATTGCCTTTAATCCAAAGGGCGTGGCGGCATTTCCGAGTCCTAAAATATTAGCGCTTATATTCATTGTAATACTTCTGAAAGCAGGGCTATCCTTTTGTAAATGCGGAAAAAGCGGACGCAAAAGCGGCGAAAATAATTTGGCAATTACGGCTGTAAACCCGCTTTCCTCCGCAATTTTCATAATTCCTGACCACAGGCACATTATGCCTGCCATTTTAAGCAAAAGTTCGATTGATGATGCACCGCTGTTAAGCAGTGCTGTTGAAAGCTCGCTTGTATTTCCAAGCATCGCCGCAAAAATAAGGCTTATTACAATCAGACCGCTCCATATGTAATTTAGCATAAAATCTCCTTTATTAACTCTTAATTGTGCAATTTCACAAAATATAGTTACAAAATTTTTACACAATATATCGTGGTAATTATTGACAAATATACCAAAAAACGGTAGAATATAGTAAAAATAAGGGAAGTTGAGTGATTATAATGATTTATACAAACTTTAGAGAAATCGACAAGGCAGGCCGTCTTGTAATTTCAAAGGACATCAGAAACCATCTTAATATTAACGCAGGTGATACCCTGCACATTGAGGCAGACGATGAAAAAATCATCATCTGCAAAGCAGAGAACAAGTGCGTATTCTGCAACTCCACTCATGATCTTGTTGCGTTTAAGGAAAAGCATATTTGCAACGACTGTCTTAATGCTCTTAAATAATACTGATTAATTTATGCTTATTGGCAATACCGTCAACTTAAGCCTTATATTCAGTGCTTACTTAATAAAATATATCGTACAAGATAAAATTTTATGAATTAAATTTTAATATAACGAAAAATTATGATTAAACTTTATATTACAAGCATTAATGAAATTGACCTTAAAAGAGTCAGTGAGATTGATGCGGACAGAGCCTGCAAATTTAACAGACTTAAACTGACCGACGACAAAAAGCGTTGTGTTGCAGGCGGACTGTTTATAAAAAAATTTTTATCAGGTGCTAAAATAAGCGTTAATGACTTTGGCAAACCAACAGCTGACAACGGCCTGCATTTTAATATTTCTCACAGCGGTGATTATGTACTGTTTGCATTGTCGGACAGAGAAATTGGCTGTGACATTGAAAAGGCACGTGATATTAATCCCGAAAAACTCGGCAAAATTGTCTTTTGCGATAATGAGATGACCGCAATAAAGAATTCTGCTGACAAACAGCAGTGCTTTTTTGACTTGTGGACACGCAAGGAAAGCTTGCTCAAATGCCTTGGAAAAGGATTTCATCAAAACAGTAAAAGCGTTGATGTAAGTCGGGAAATTTGCCAAATTGCAGAAAGCACTTATCATTTCAAAATGTGGCATAAAGATAGCTATACAGCTTCGGTATGCTCTTCATACGAAACTTTACCGGAAAATATAGAATTTATCAGACTGTGAGGAATCTTAATGAACAGCCTTAAAGATTTTATTGTTAATGGTGATAAGAAAATCAAACTCAAGAATTTTGCCACAACTCCTGATGACAGCATCAGCAAGGAAAAAATCGTCAAAAAAACCAAGGCAAACCTTGAGGAAATGGAGAAGTTTCAAGACAAACTGTACTCCGAGGGCAAAGAGGGTCTGGTGCTTATATTTCAAGCGATGGATGCCGCAGGCAAGGACAGTACAATCAAAAATGTTATGAGCGGACTTAATCCGCAGGGTATTGATGTACATTCCTTCAAACAACCAAGCGGTGAAGAAGCGGCTCACAGCTTTTTGTGGAGAGCAATCAAGCGTTTTCCGACAAGAGGCAAAATGGCAATTTTCAACCGCTCATATTATGAAGATGTACTTGTTGTTAAGGTACACAAGCTGTATGAAACTGCAAAAATGCCTAACCGCTGTAAACAGGGCGATATAATTGAACGCCGTTACAAAGACATTAAAAACTTTGAAGAATACGAGTACAACAACGGTTACCGCATTATAAAATTTTTCCTTAATGTTTCAAAGGATGAGCAAAAAAAGCGTTTTCTTGAACGCATTGATTTGAAGATTAAGAACTGGAAGTTTTCCTCCTCTGACCTTAAAGAGCGTGCTCATTGGGACAAATATATGCAAGCCTATGAAGATGCAATCAATGCGACTGCATCAGAACATAGCCCTTGGTATGTATTGCCGGCAGACAAAAAGTGGTACACCCGCTACCTTGTGTCGGAAGCTGTGCTGGATGTTTTCAAAAAGATTGCACCGCAATATCCTAAGCTTGACGAAGATGCTCAAAAGCGTTTACAGGCTGACCGAGAAATTCTAATGTCAGAGGAAAACTCTTAATACTAATATTAAATTGAATAAAAAAACGCAAAGGTTAAGAAATAAATGAAGATTTTTATACGAATTTTAGACGGACTGTTCTTTGCACTTTTTGCTTGCAGTTATATGTTTCTTTCCGATAAATCTCTGTTGCTTGCCTATGTGCCGATGACTTTAATATTTGCGCTGTTAAACATATTTCCGTCAGTTTGCAACGCCAAAATCAAGTCATTTCGCAATCGGGTGTGTGCAGAGGGTGCAGACCTGCTGACATCATTTTTAATTGCAACCACCCTTACCGTTGCATTTTATGTTGCAAATTTGATTTATGCGGGCATTTCGGGTTCGTGGTGGATTGCAGTCGGGCTTGCCGTTACGGAGCTTGCAATCGTGTTCTGGAACGGCATTATCCGTGTGTACTGCACATCTGTTCAGCTTGGCATAAAAACTCGTGTTGTAGGCATTTTGTGCGGTCCTATTCCGATATTGCATATTTGGGCATTGTGGAAAATAGTCCAAATCACAAGCAAAGAGGCATGGTTTGAACACAACAAATATATGCTCAACAAGCAAAGACAGTCATATGAAATTTGCAAAACAAAATATCCGCTCCTTATGGTGCACGGTATATTTTTCAGAGATTATAAGCACCTAAACTATTGGGGCAGAATCCCAAATGAACTGCAAAAAAACGGAGCTACCGTATATTTTGGCAATCATCAGTCAGCTTTGCCCGTAAGCTTAAGCGGAGCAGAGCTTGCACAAAGGATACAGAATATTTGTGAGCAGACAGGTTGTGAAAAGGTCAATATAATTGCTCACTCAAAAGGCGGACTTGACGCACGCTATGCTATAAGCTGCTGCGGTGCAGACAAGTATGTTGCGTCGTTAACCACAATCAGTACACCTCACAAAGGATGTGTATTTGTTGACTGGTTGCTTGAAAAAATGCCCAAGCCTGTACAAAACACTATTGCCTCGGCATATAATTCCGCACTCAGAAAGCTTGGCGAAACACCTGATTTTATTGCGGCTGTAAGCGACCTTACATACAAACGATGTGACGAACTTAACAGACAGATGACGGATTCTGATTCGGTGTTTTATCAAAGCGTTGGTTCAAAGCTGAATAAAGCCGTCAGCGGAAAATTCCCAACGAATATGTCTTATCATTTTGTAAAGCATTTCAGCGGTGCAAACGACGGACTTGTGTCTGAGGATTCATTCGCTCACGGTGAATATAAATATTTGACGGTAAAGGGCACACGAGGAATTTCTCACGCGGATACTATTGATTTGAACAGAGAAAACATCGACGGTTTTGATGTGAGGGAGTTTTATGTTCAGCTTGTCGCCGATTTAAAAAATCGTGGAATGTAAAATTATTACGATTGAAAATATATCATCTGACGATTAGCTAATTTCAAAATAGCCAAAAGTTTAAATAATCGGCTCTATAATAAAAGTTGGGGTAACAAATAGAGCCTACAAAAATAAAAATAAA
>JAFLSM010000071.1 GCA_022510955.1 Ruminococcus sp.
GTTCTTGGTGTACATCATCTGCAAGCAATGACAATAGAGCTGTAACCATTGAAGTCGCAGATGACGGAAGTTCAGAACACAGAGTGACTGATGCGGCTATGAAGTCGCTTATCAAACTGTGTGCTGACATTTGTAAGCGTAACGGAATAAAAAAACTACTTTGGAAAGGTGATAAATCGTTAATCGGTCAAGTATCTCAGCAGAATATGACTGTGCACAGATGGTTTGCGAATAAATCTTGCCCAGGCGATTATCTTTATAATAAACATGGCTATATTGCCACAGAAGTAAACAAATTAATTAATTCAAATGGAGGAGAAGAAATGATTGAATACGGTAAAACTAACAACGCAATTTGGAGTTACAAACAGCATCTAAGAATATTAAATGCTATGGGAGTTATTAAGACAACAGTTGCAAATGACGGCGGTTTCGGTGACGGTACGCTAAAGGCTACAAAGGAAGTTCAGAAAGCCGCAGGAATTACAGTAGACGGTATTGTCGGACCTAAAACAATTCAAGCGGTATATACACTTGAAGCTAAGGCTTATAATGCTCTAAGCACCAAAGTTGCCAACGCTAAAAAGGCTTTAGCATAAACAATTAAATTAATCACACAACATCAAAAAATTATCCCCGAAGCAGTCCGTAAAAAGATTGTTTCGGGGATTTTTGTTTTGTATGCTTTTATAATATTTTTTACTACAAATAAACTACATTATGTTTTTGAGTAGTTGAAAAGCACAGTAAATAAGCCAATAATCTAAATAGTCTGTTTGACTGTTAATCATGATGTCACTGGTTCGAGCCCAGTTGGGGGAGCCACAAAACTCGCTACAATTAAATTGGTGTTGATGACGCAGGGGGTCCACCCGTTCCCATCCCGAACACGGAAGTTAAGCCCTGTAGTGCCGACGATAGTGGACTGGCGACGGTCTGTGAAAATAGGAAGATGCCAATACTTTGTAGCGAGTTTTCCTTTGCCCAAAAACAAGCCTAATGCTTAGTGACGAGAGGAAAACCATGCAAGAATATATGACAGATAAACAATTTGATTTTATCATGAAGTCTGTATTACAGATAGTCAAAGATTCAGCAACTAAAGATGAAGCTGTAGAAAAACTTCAAAAGTTAATAGAGGAAAACAAGAGCTGATTTTTTTATCGGCTTTTTTATTATCCATTTACAGTCCTCTTTTATATATAGATACCTCGCAGCCTATTTGATTAAATATTGGCTGTCAGAAGATAGCAAAAGCTCAAGAGCCAATCATTATATTTCTAATTAAGTTTAGAGATATGATGGTTGGCTCTTTTTTTGTTGCAAAATTTTTTACAAAGAAGGTGAATTAATTTGTATGTAGATCCTATGACTTATGCTGTCGAGGAATTAGCAAATGGCATTATTATTCAGGCGGCTAATGATTACAGAAAAGCTATGAAAGATTTATGGTTATGTCCGAGAAATCGTGAGGCACGCATAGTTAAAAGAGAGTGCGAGAGATTCTTTAGGTCAAGGTATTTTAATCTGCTGACTACAATAAGTGGAACATGGCTGATGAGAAAGTTAAAAGAAGAATTCGAAACGAAAACAAAAAAGGAGTTGGAAGAATGTACTTCACCGATAATAAAAAACTTCAGAGATTCGAACATGACATGAAACTCGTCCCGAACTTTGAAAGAAAGGAGATTTGGGAGTACGGTGACAGTTGCCGTGAGTGTAAGAATTACGATAGCAAAATTGTAAGCTGCATGCAAGCTCACTGTCCCTATCTGAAAAGGAAGATTAGCTCAAATGCAGTTTCAACAAGAGATTTAGTTGAAACCTTCCTTGCCGATAACGCATATATCCCATTCAGCCACCGAGTTATTGATATGCTCGCAAAATACAGAGGGAATAAGTTGTTTATTAGTAAATGGCACAAGGCGGCCTTTGAAAAAGCAACGGCTGAAGTTCCCAGTGATGACTACAATCGACTTGCTTGTTTGTATGTGTTAACTATTCGTCCGCAGATATCGGAATATATTGTACACACATCAAACGGTTATGTTTGTCTGTCGTCAAATCTTATTCCGAAAGATATGGTCTTAATTAGTTTTGCAAACGATTTGTATCTCGGAAAGAAACAAATATCGTTAAAAGAAATCTCCTATCGCAAATATGTAAGCGATAAGGAGTTTTTCTATATCTGCAATGCTATCCTTATCAGGAGATTCGGCACGGCAGTAATCAAAAAAGGAGAGTGATGTCCCTTATATATTCAATCCAAGAGGGAGGTGATTAGCAATGGCAAAGGAATATCCGCTGTTATACGGATACGCAGACGATGTGGAGAAAGAACTCCACAACACAAACGAAGTGGCTGATTTCATTATGAAGCATGGAGTTAATTCAGATGTAACAATCACCACTCCGTTAGACACTCTTCTGCTTAACACCTATGGTATCTATATCAATCGCATTACAGATATGGAATACCGAGAGGAATTGCTCAAGGTGTTAGTGCCTAAACAGCAAGCCGTCTTCGATAATATCGATGACGAAGATGTTCCCGATGATCTTGACGAAGATTACGGTGAAGATGAACAGAACAGGAGAATGAAATTATGAGTTACTACGACAGAGAAAGAAACATGGCAGAAAGCTTACGGAAGATGTATCCCAAAGGTACTCGTGTAGAGTGTCTGTCGATGATGGATCCTTTCGCACCTGTTACGAGTGGTACAAGAGGAACGGTATTCCATGTGGACGATATGGCAACGATCCATGTGCATTGGGATAACGGCAGCTCTCTTGGACTTGTGAGAGGTGAGGACAGCTTCAGAAAGTTGTCTGCTGAAGAAGTTGAAGCTGAAAACGCTTCCGAACAGGACGATAGTTCCGATGGGGAAAGCGGACTTAAAATGAAAATGTAGAGGTGATGATTTAAAGTTTCGGATTTGAGATGACAAGATATGTCTATCAAATTCATTGATATGTTTTCAGGCATCGGAGGTTTCCGTTCGGGACTTGAAGCCGTAGGCGGTTTTGAGTGTGTCGGATATTGTGAAATCGACAAATATGCCAAGAAAGCATATGAAGCAATATATGATACGAAAGGAGAGTTATACTTTGAGGACGCAAGAACAATCAATCCAACTGACTTGCCCGACATTGATCTTATCGTTGGGGGATTTCCTTGCTAAAGTTTCAGCATCTGCGGAAAAAGAGGCGGATTCGAGGACGCAAGAGGAACACTGTTCTTTGAGATTGCCCGTATTGCCTAGGTTAAACAACCTAAGTATCTGTTGCTTGAAAACGTACCCGGATTGCTTAACCATGACTCCGGCAGGACATTTGCAACAATCCTCAGTACGTTGGACGAATTGGGTATGATGTCTCATGGCAAGTGCTTAACAGCAAGGATTTCGGAGTGCCGCAAGCCCGACGCAGAGTGTACATTGTCGGATATCATAGAGAAAAATGTGCCGGAAAAATACTCACTTTCACACAAGCAAGTGAAAAAAATCTTGTACAGTTAAAATCAGGCACTCAAGGAAAACGGTTGTATTCTTCCGATGGCATTAGTATCACACTTACGAGCGAGGCAGGCGGTTTCGGTGGCAAAACAGGAATTTATCTCATTGAGGACTTCGGTCTGAAAATCAAGGTAAAGACAAAGACGGGATATCAGATTGCGTATCCCGGAGATACCATCGATACGGCATACGCTACATTGAATTCCAGACGCGGCAGGGTAGGAACAGATATTGCCCATACGCTGACAACAAGCAGCACACAGGCATATTACTTTATAGATATGAATCCCGATCCCAAGCTGACGGAGATTGCCCGATGTATTACGGCAAGGTATGATGCAGGAGTCGGAACTCGAAAAGCTGAACGTTCAGGAGTCTTTATTGAAGAAATAGATGAGAACGCTCCGTTTGCAGTAGTTTTGGTTGACAAAAATGGTGAAACTCATGTCGGAAGAATCCGAAAGCTGACACCGAGAGAGTGTTGGCGCTTGCAAGGCTTTACCGATGAACAGTTTGATAGAGTCGAGGCAGTAGGAATATCTGACTGTCAGCTTTATAAAATGGCTGGTAACGCGGTCTCTGTACCCGTTATTTCAGCAATCGGCAGAGTTATAAAAGAAGTTGAAGAAAGGAATAGCTGAAGATGAATGAAACCACCGCAGTGTTTATATACGAAGGAATGTCCCTAAAGAAGAACAATTTGTACATGAGGATTTCGCTCCCGCAATCATCTCAAAGGACATATTTGCTATGGTACAGAGAATGATAGATGCCAAAAAGCGTGGGAATGTGCGCGCAGGAACCAACAGCCCCTGTCGGCGATACGCTGGCTTGCTGAAATTATGCATATTCGTAATCAAGCCGCTGAATGCTACAGAAACATTGATTTCGACATTCGTAAATGGATGAAACAGAAAAACAATGTTCAAAAGAAACTCGATAAGCTTCAGAGGGAACTTGACGGCAGAAAGGACGATCAAAAAGATATTCTTTTGGAGCGGATGAGAGATAGAGACCACACGGAGATTTATGACGAAATGCTTGAAAGCTGCGAAAAGGATATCGAAAGAATTAGTCAGCAAATTAACGACATTCGAAATTACCATGAAACCATAAAAAAGCGCAAAGAAGAAATGAAACAGCGACGCAAATCTCAGGATGCTGATAGATAAAATTGTGATTTACGAATTAGCAGAAGGACTGAATATTGAAATTGAGGTAAATGCTAACTTTAAAAATCACAGAAACTACTATGATGAAAACGGAAGGTTGATAGATAACTCAGATGATTTAGATAGAGTCTACGCAAGAAACAATTTCATAAGACGAAGTAGAGGACGGAAATCCGGTGTGGATGCCCGTCCTTGATTTATGCAAAAAACGAATTGGCAGACGCACAATGTATATATGCGTCTGCCAATTCGTTTGGAACTTGAAAGAGTACAAAAATGAAGAAAAGCCAGATAAAATCTGGCTTTTCGTGGTGCAGGTAACAGGACTTGAACCTGCATGAAATTGCTTTCACATGGACCTGAACCATGCGCGTCTGCCAATTCCGCCATACCTGCGTATTTAATTTTTCTCTCATAATTTTTACACAGCAGAGAGTATGCTGTGTTAGGGCTTACTTTCAGTTAAAACTTACTATTCAGCCTAATCCTATATTGTATAGAAACGAATGAGTCGTTTCTGCCATTAAGTATTAATATTATATCAAACAAATGGTAAAAAGTCAAATAAAAAATCACATATCTTTTATTCTGTATACTTTTTAGAAATAATCATATCGACAATTAGATTTAGCTGTGTTATGATTAATAGGACAAATCTTTGCAAAAAATGACAGGATGCTTTGAATAATTTCTGATAAAATAAACTCACCAAAGGTAAAGAAAAAGGAGAAAATTTATGGAATGGATTGAAAGTATCAGAAAAACTATCGACTATATCGAAAAGCACTTGCTTGAAGAAATTCATCCTGAAAATATATCAAAAGTAGTTGCGATATCTCCGTACTATCTTCAAAATGGATTTAAGATTATTACGGGGTATACAATCAACGAGTATATCAGAAACCGCCGATTATATTTGTCAGCGTTGGAGGTTATATCAAACAAAGCAAAAATCATTGATATAGCTTATAAATACGGTTACGATACGCCTGAAAGTTTTACAAAAGCATTTACAAGATTTCATAGTGTTTCTCCAAATCAGCTAAGAAAAAGTCCGGACAAAGTTAAAATTTTCTTGCCTTTGAAAGTAAAAATTTTTATTCAGGGAGGAAACGACATGGATTATGTTGTAGAAAAAATTGAAAAATTCAAACTTATAGGATTTGAAAGAGAGTTTTCTTTTGAAACAGGCTATCAGGAAATACCAAAATTTTGGGATGAGTTTTGTCAGAAATATATGGCTCCTCTTATGTCAAAGCAAAAACCGGAAACTGAAATTGAAAAAATTATTTGTAATAGCCGTGTGGGTGAGTTTGGAGTTTGCATTGATGATATAGGCAAGGATGGAAAATTCAGATATCTGATTGCTGGAAAATATGCAGGCGGTGAAGTTCCTGAAGGTATGGTAAGTTATGAATTACCGGATGCCGAGTGGGCAAAATTTACTTGTGTAGGGCCAATGCCTGAGGCTTTACAGACTTTAAATACAAAGCTGTTTAAAGAATGGTTGCCTGGTAATCCAGACTATAAAATAGCTATGGGTGTTAATATTGAATGGTATCATACTGAAGGAGATACAAAATCCGCAGACTATGAAAGCGGTATTTGGATTCCTGTAATTAGAAAATAATCAATTCAAGTGATAATATGAAGTATTTTGAGATGAGTTAAGTTTATTTATCTGTAAAAATAACAGCTTATCAAAATTAAAGTTTTTCTAATTTACTCAAAGCTTCATTTATCTGAAATAACGAGAACAGAATGATGAATTTAAATTGAAAGTATGCTTATAGAAAAGCATTTAAGCTATATTAGATACAGATTATCGATAATTAATATTTTTTAGGATAAATGTAATGGAAAATGATGAAATAATTTTAGAAAAAGTAAGTAAATTGATTTTAGCATACAAAAGCGGTAAATTAGGCGGAGAAAAAATGCCTGAAGATGAAAATCCTCATCTTGCAAAGTCATCAAAAGAAAACTATATGTATTTCACTTTACCTATGGCTTTGAATTATCAGAGGAATTCATATACATTATGGGAATGTACTAACAGAATGTATAATGACAAAAATGCCGTAAAAGTATTTGATAGCAAAAGTGTCAGTAATATGCAAACTGGTGTTTTGAAGGAGTATCTTGTAAAATATAAAGTTGCATTACAGCCGAATAAGCAGCCTGAAATTTGGAAAACATTGTGTGATACTATTGAAAATAAACTTGACGGAGATATCAGAAACTTATTTTCACAAAATCATTATTCAGTACAGCAAGTTAAGGAATATGTAGCAAAAAATAAAAAATCTTTTCCGTATCTCGGAGGAAATAAGATATGCAATTACTGGTTATATGTGCTTGAGCAATATACTGATATTCAGTTTGCAGACAGAGAAAATATTTCTGTTGCTTCTGATACTCATATAATTCAGGCAAGTGAAAAACTCGGAATTATATCTCAAGCAGAGAGACAGAAAACAGATGTACAAACCGTAGTTGATGAACGCTGGAAAAAACTTTTGCAGGAAACAGAACTTGTACCAATAGATGTTCACACACCTATGTGGTTGTGGAGTCGTGGCAGATTTTCTGTTGAGATTTAATGTCAATATTTTATAAAAAAGGTTATTTTAGTATAACTTCGGTAATCTAATTTTATTTAATAAAGCCAACTGATATCAGAATTTGAAATCAGTTGGCTATGCTTATTTTTAATTCTTTTTATTTTGAGCTTTAAAGCATTTTTTATCAAATTCAGGGTTAAATGCGTAAAAGTTTTTAGAGTCAAGCTTATCGGTCATTAGGCGAAGAGCTTCACCAAAACGCTGATAATGGACAACTTCTCGCGCCCTTAGAAAACGGATTGCATCTTTTACATCATAATCGTCACAAAAACGAAGAATATTGTCATAGGTTGTGCGTGCTTTTTGTTCGGCAGCCATATCCTCATGCAAGTCTGTGATTGCGTCGCCTTTACTTTGCAACGAAGCTGCTGTAAATGGTACACCAGATGCCGACTGAGGATAAATTCCTGCAGTGTGGTCAACAAAGTAATCTTCAAATCCTGCCTTCTTAACATCTTCTTCGGTCATGTTTTTAGTGAGCTGATATACAATAGCACCTATCATCTCAAGATGCCCCAGTTCCTCCGTGCCTATATCCGTAAGAACGCCTTTTAGTTCAGGTATAGGCATTGTAAAACGCTGACTAAGATACCTAAGCGATGCACCAAGTTCTCCGTCTGGACCGCCATATTGTGTGATTATAATCTTAGCAAGCTTGGGGTTTGTCTGTTTTATATTAACAGGATACTGCAATTTTTTTTCGTATACAAACATCAGTCGTCCTCCTCAATTTCCCAAGGCCAAGGGGCTTTTATCCACTGCCAGTTGTTGCGGTTGTTAGCACTTTTTGTAAGAGGACCGTACTTCTCTTCAAATTCCTTAGTAAGAGATTTTGCTGTTTTTTGATACTCTTGCATCTTTTCAAGTGTTTTTGAATCGTTTTTGTGAGTGTCCAAAAACAGCTGTAAATCAAGAGCCGCAAACTGATAGGTTGATATTTTTTTTAGTAAAATTTCTCTTTCAGTCATTTTTTATCGCCACATTTGTTACCATAGAAGGGCTTGTTCAGCGACGGAAACATTGTGCCGCTAACAAATCCCTGTGCAGGCGTAAAGGTAGTGGCATTGTTTGCTTGAAACGGCACATATGCCATTGCCTCGGATACCTTGCTTGGAAATTGTGAAATTCCATATTGTTCTTTTATCATATCTTCGATTTCCAATTCCATTCTCCTTTCAAATTGTCGAGTGCTACCTCGATATATTTTATGCCGCTGTTTTTTATTTGTTAAATAATAAAGAAACTAAGACAAAAATGCCCCTGTAGTATTCACTACTGAATCTGTCAAGTAAAAGTAGACAATAAAAAAGTACAATTAAGCGAACCCCTG
>JAFLSM010000072.1 GCA_022510955.1 Ruminococcus sp.
TCCCGAATGGTTTGGACTTAGTTTTTTCAAACTAACCAATGAACTGTTTGTATACGCCATAATTATTCCTCACTTTCCACTTCGGGCAATCCTGCAAACGAAGTTAATACAGACAGAATACCTGCAAGCAGACTTGCTGAACCGACGGTTATCCAATTAACATCAGACATAACAGTTGAAACACCAACAGTCGCAACAGCCGTCTGTGCGGCTGTCTTAACTGCTCTTACGCCTGCCGCCTTAAACCATTGTTTTGTGATTTTTTTCATTTTAGATTTCCTCTCTTTCTAAATATTCTTTTTGTAATTTCTTATAAAATGCCTTGACCTGACCGTTACCCCCAGCTTTTATGTATTTTTCTCCTGCTCGCAAACGTTCTTCAATCGGCATTTCATTTGACATTATTACTAATCTTAGATTGTTTAAATAATTTTCTGAGGTATGTTCTTTCATCTCGTTAAACATTTTTAAAATCTTTTTCAGCTTTGGAAAAATCATACCTGTTAAGACTAATATAGCAGTTATTGACCCTGCCACACCGCCCCAAAAGATAATTAAATCTGTCATTCTTCAATCTCCTGTTCTGCAATTTCTTCTATATCGCAATCTTTCCACTTGTCAATATCCGTCAACGGTACATCAATGCAAGTAGTTACGATATTGTCGTTAGTGATTGCTTTGTCATCGTCTGCTACTAAACGAACATAATCCGATAGTGTTCGGCCATCTGAGTGCTGTGGCGACAAACTCACTCCGCCGCCTGTATATAGCTTCATAATTCTCATGCTGTAATCACCTCACCTGTTGTCGAATTGCGGTATATAATAGTTGCGTTTTCGTTCCAGTTCGCAGGAACAAAGTTTGTTATGACTGTCGGGATATCTGCAATCGTTTCAGCATTAACATACAGCTCTAAAATAATTGCAGGAGTTTTGAACGAGCCTGCATCCATTCTTACCACTGGAGTTCCAATACTTCCCAGTGTAACTTTTTCGAGAGCAGGGTTGTTTCCAAAACAATGGGTATTACCGAGCCACATTCCAGTGCATTTTGGGAGTATTACCTTTCGCAATTTAGTACACCCATTAAAACTTTCTTGAGCACCTAACAGTCCTGCTGAATTAGAAAAAAATGTTTCTAATTCAGAAGCATTTGCAAACATTTGATATGTAATCTGAGGAGCGGATACAGTATCATACTTTGTGTTAGCTTCATATAAAATACCCGATTTTGGGGCTACATAAACTTTCTTACCAGTTTCAATCTTTTCAATTTCAGAAGCAATTTCACCCGATTTTAATAATTCCGTACCGCCTGTTTTAGCCCTTGTTGCATTGCATATTGATGCATAATCATTTTTTGGCATTACAACATATTCGCTCACATTCCCACCTCCGAGACATTTGTAAAACTGCTTAATATATCATCAATGAAGCTTTGCTTATCAGTAGTAAAATTATTGTCAACAGCTAAATCCTCAGGCAAGTCAAATTCACGGTTATCACCTGCACCGATACGAACCAAATTAATTTTTTTCGTATCATAATCAATGGCATAAATATCGAACGCCTGTTCGATTATTGTGCCTGTTGTTCTTTTGTAGTTGTCTTTTTTATCAATGCAATCACAGGTTGTAACAATGTTCAAAACATTATTTTCAACAGAATAATCGTCAATGTGTCTGTGTCCGCTTACTACACAAATTAATTCATTTGTAGTATTTGTAAAATCTGCCTGTACAGTTTTCTTATATCTTGTAGTTTCAAACGCTGTTTTGTTTTTGAACGCTTGTACCATCAATGATAATCCGTCACGATTTTCATTTTCATATGAATTATTATCATTTGTGAATTTTTCATAATTTAACGGTGTATGACAAACTATAATAATTTTATAATTTGTTTTTTCGGTAAGGACAGATGATAACCACATTAAAGTTTCAGGACGAAATGATACTCCACCGCCCTGATAATCAACATTCCCCGATACATCCGAAGTATTAAGCATAATAATTCTTGTTTTTTGCGGTTCGTTATCTATGCAATAGCAACCGCTGTCTACACTCATTGACGATACACTGTGTTCAATGTCTCTGAATAATGTGTCATATACATCTGCCGTTGTTAAATAATGGTCTTGTCTATTATCTGTGCCGGGATTTGTCGCATTATACAGTTCGTGATTACCTCTTGTGCAAAACAGCTTATCTTTGCCGATATAACTTTTGAAATCATTGAATTCTGCAATCTGCTTGTGTAATTCTTCCTCTGTGCCCTCAAGATACACAATATCGCCGCCGAAAATTACAAAAGGAACATTGGTCTCTTTCAGAATTTTTTGCAACAGCTTTTTGCTTTGACACTGATTCATTTTAAAATGCACATCTGTGATAAACGCAAATGTTACTCCATTTTTTATAGCACAAGCCTGCTTTATTTCATTAATTTTATCAGGAAGATAATTGTCAGCATAGTAATATTCAGGGATAGAGCCGTCTTGCTTAGAATTAATTTTATCTTCGATAGTTTGAACCCTGTTTTCAAGTTCCGTAACCTTTTGCAAAGCAACTCTAACAGTAATTCCGTTACCATATGCAGGCTTGATAACGGCATTATCCTCTGTGTAGGCTAATATTACATAATATTTATCCTGCATTGGTGTTACTGTGTCACCGCTATTAACGCTGATGTTTTCAGTTCTGTTGCTGTAATCGTCGCTGTCATACACCCATACCTTTACAACACATTTATCATCAGTCCAAGAGATTGTAAACGGCTGATTCATTAGACCGAGAACAGACAAAATGCGTGTTCCTACACCGCCGCCTGACGGCGGAACATTGCCTTGCAACCATTTTAGATTAATATTTGCCGCAAGCACCTCACTTGTTTCTTTTAATGCCTTACTAATCTCGGAGAAACCCGCATTAATCTCGGAGATATCAACAGCAGTTTTTGTTTGAAATTTTACAGAGTTCACAAATTCATTGATATCTGCTATTTCTGATGTATTATCTGTGGTTCTTCTAATTCGCAATCTAAATTCTGTGCCTGCTGGTATCACATAGTTGTAAGCTGTTTCTACATTCTTAATCGACTTCATTCCACTTCCATCATACTCAACGACATCAGCTGTAAAACCATCGTCAAGTATAATGTTCAAATCATAATCAAACTTCATAATGTTTTCTGATGTTACTCTGTATTTGGTATTGGTTCTGTCTATCGTGCCACTATTTCCGACTTGGCCGTTAAAGAAGTCGCTGTACGGAGCAAAGGTCATCATTCCCTCACTGCTTGTAGCAACTAAAGCATTGTCGGCTTTATTAGAAACCGCCTTATTCACGTCTGTGGTATTAGCTTTCTTTGCAACCTCTGCTTCAATCTCTGTGATTGCTTGTGTTGCCGCTTCTATGCCATCGTCCATATGGTTTAGGTTGGCTGCTGACAATGACGGATTAGAGCCATTTACATAATTAATTTTTTTATAACTATTCATCTGTTAATTCATCCTTTCCTAAATATTCAACACCTTTTGCTTCTATTGTGCAGGTCATTCCGTTTATTCCTTTAAGTGTTCTTGATAAAACAAAGCTGTTTACTGTTTTCACATCATCGTATGTTGTAGGTATTGATACAAAGTCTCCTGCTTCAATCCACCAACGTCCGAAAATATCTGCTGAGTAAGGTCTGTAGGAATAAACATTATTGAATATATAATTATGACTTGCATTATCACTGAAAGCAGTAACAATTGCCCTTATATCAGTACAACAGCGAGTAACAATATTGTCTGAATTATAATAGCTGTATTTTTCACTTGAGCCATATTTAAAAACCTTGTTATTGTTATACGGAAACGAAATCATCGTTATAGGTTTCATTGTATAATCTTCAAACGACAGATTAGAATATGTTGAAATATTCGCTCGTGTGTGTGTTTCTAGTGATGCCGAAGTATCATATAAAGTTTTAAATACAATAAGTCCGTCTCGGTCAACAATAGCAAAACACGCATTAAGTTCACAGCAAGCACTCAGCAAATCAATTAAAGTGATTTTTTCGTTAATCGTACTTTCAATTAATTTGTAGTCAAAATTTAATTCCTTTGTTAAATTAAAAAAATTATTTATTCCAAAACTTTGCGCTTTAACATCACTCCAATCAAAAATAGCTTTCATTAAATCTCCGACAGTAATCGTCTGTTTTACAGCAGAATCGGAGTATCGGTGATAGACATAATTGTAAAAATTATATTTGCAATAAATCTGAGACAACTTATACATATCATCAAAAGCAATTATATCTCTTATATGTCTGTTATTCTGCCTTTTTGCCGAATACACAAAGCCTGTAAACAAACAGTATTTGCATGATTTAATTGTAGTCAAAGGATATTGATTTTCAGATGGCAATAAATTCTCGCTTGGGTATAAAACATTAGTGTTATATGACATATCAATGTACAATTTGAATTTTTTGCCAGTCAAATCATTTTCAACATCATATACCGATATATTCATTTGCGAAGCAATACAACCGCCGAGTTTGAACTCATCTTGGTCGAGAATTGAGTTATCGAGTTCAAAACTCTCAGCAACTATATTGTCACTTCCGATTGTGAAATCATCAAATACAAGTGATAATTTTCTTTCCGTGATATTATCTAATATTTCACTTTCGATATTATATAATGGAGTAATCACTACATATCACCGCCTTAATATTCGATAAGTTCAACGGTTATCGGATTGTATTCTATATTGGTTGCATTTGCATCTATAACCTGAAATTCAATATCAGGAATATAGAACGAGCCCGATTTATAGCTGTTTGTTTCGTCATTCCAATATGTAACAGAGACTTTCCGCTGTAAACTATTTGTAATTGCATTGTTGATGATATTCTGAAATTTGATTTTTTCATCCAATGATAAAATGTGCGTTGAGAACTTAATTGATGTTCTATGATGCGGTAAAGTTGTCCTGTGCAATGCACCAAGTTGATCAGTTTGTGCATCGCTCTCCATTCGTTGATTGGGAGTCGATGAATATTCAAGAAAATATTTATTAGGCATAATAGTATCGCCGAATTTAAGTAAATAACCATTGTAGTTTGACATTCATTTATCCCCCTTTTAGAATGGTAATGCACCGTTATGACGGCGTTTATATAGCTTTACTTCTTCGATAAACTCAGTAAACAAAGTGGTTCTGTTAATTTGAGCAGTAAACTGATATGTATTGCCACCGTTATTTCTGAATACAACGAACATTTCGTAAATGCGTTTGAGATAATTAAGTATCTGACCAAGAATTACAACATCCTGACCGCTTGAGTTGTTAATCATAGTCTGCAATTTGTTCAGTGGTGCGATAACTTCGGGATTGCCTGTGTTTGCTCCTGCGTTATCACCAACCACGGCAAGGGTCGGAGCTTTGACGATACCGCCTTTGGCAAACCTCGGTAATGTTACCTTAGTAAGTCTTCCTACATGCCAATCCTGATTAAAAATCTGACCTATATTATTGATAGCCCAGTCAGCACCACTCGCAAGATTGTTTATTGCACTTACAAAGCCATTGATAAACCTTTCAAGCATTGACATCATTGTATTCAAAGGATTGCGAACAACAGCTCCTATACCGCTGAAAACACTTGCAAATACATTTTTAACTGGATCAAGTGCAGTCTTAATTTTATGAATCATTTCAGAAATAACAGTCTGCACTCGTTTTGTGTTGTCGGATAAACCGTTGACTAAACCTACAATGGCATAAACTCCCGATTGATATGTTTTTTTAGAAGGCGAATGTTCATCAAGTCCTTCTTTACCATTAAGCGCGTCAAGATAAAGTGCAGCTGATTCTAAGCCTTTGTTTTTAAGCTGCTCTTTGACTGAATCAATACCGTTATTCATACCAAAAATAACATTGGAACCAGTATCTTTGGCAACTTCTTTTGCCTTAGATTTAAGATTATCAAGAGACTTCCATTTTGAATTTTCGATATCTGTAGAAGTGATAAGATTTGCATTATATGCCATGAGAACAGCCGAAGCATCATTATAATTCCCATTAACAACCGCCTGCATTTTTGCAAGGTCATTGCTATTTAATTGTAATTGTGCCGCTTTTTCAGCTGTACTATCATAAGCGCTTTCAGCTTCACTTAATTTCTCCGTAAGGTCATTGTACTGTTTCTTTAAATCTCCTACAGTTGCATTCCCCTTAAATCCTGTCGTTTTTCCTGTGCTCTGCCAAGTATAGAAATCAGGATAATTCAAGTCATCATCATCAAAATTCCATTCTTTCTTGAAATCCGCCAACGCTTGTTGTGCTTCCTGATAAGCTACTGCAGCGTTTTCTACCGCACTTTGCGCTTTAATATAATTTGTTTGATTTTCTTCTGCAAGATTAGTAAGAGCAGATGTTGCGGCTACTTGTTTATATTTATCTATAAGTTCATCAAGTTTACCTTTGATTACGTCCGCATTGTCAGTAAGCGTAATCCTACCGTTATCATCTTTCTCTATATAATTATTCCAAGCATTTTCAAAATCAGGGTATTTTTTTGAGAAATAATCGCCAATGGTTACTAAATCTGCCTGTTCTTCGGGTGTTAAATTAGTTTTGGATAGAAGTTCATCAAGACGAGCTTTATAATCATCGATAACAACCATTTCGGTGGATGTTTCACCTAAAGAAGCGTCTATCTCCTCGCACATTTCATTTATGCTGTCTTTACACCCATTAATTTTATCAAGTGCATTTTGCATATCATTAGAAACATCTTCAAAACCTAAATCTTTCCATCTGGTATCATTTGACAACTCTATTGCAGTAACAAGACCTGTTATCGCTGCTGCCACACCGCTAACCAATGCAATTACTGGATGAGCTTCAAGTGTAGTCATTAACAAATTCATTGCAGTTTTTATTTTTGTAATACCACTGGCAAGTACCTGACCCGTTTTAAATGCAAAAAACGCTGTTCCAAGTCCTGCAATAGCTCCTGCGATTGCATCTAAACTTGTTGGACTTATCTTTTTTATGATATCTGAAACACCTTTTAAAGCGTCTGCAAGCATTTCAACTAACTTTGGAACACCTTTTTCAATAGTCCATTTTGCCAAAGGCAAAAGGATATTTTTATAAACTGTTTTCAGTTTATCACCGCAGGCTTTCAAAAGCTCTCTAAATGCTTCTGTGAGCTTTTCAACACTTCCCATAATCGGGGACAAATCAAGATTTTCAAGCCATTCAAGACGAATTTCAGACATATCCTCCATAAATTTGGTTATGTCCTCAACTATGCCGAGAATATCCTCCCAAATCTTTTTGCCCGTGTCGTTCTTTTCCCAAGCGTTTTTGATTTTGTCACGCAGTGTTTTTGTTGCATTGTTGCAGTTGCGGATTGTTGTTAGTATATTCTCCCAAATCCTCTCGCCTGCGCCATTATTCCAAACCTTGCCGAAATCTTCTGCAATAGTGTCAATAAGTTCAATAAGACTGTTTGCTTTGTCAATAAAAGACTGAATAACACTGTCTCCAAGTCCTGCCTTTTTCCAAGCGTTTGTAAAAGCGTCTGCGATAGAGCCTACATTAGTGATAATATCAGCAATAAGATTTTTTATATTATCCAAAAACTTTTGCCCTGTGCCATTGTTCCAAACTCTGCTCCAAGACTTGCCAACCTCAGAAATTACAGTCTTAATCTTATTCATAGTACCCTTAACACTGTCAATCAGTTTTTTACTTTTAGCACTCCAACTCTTTGTAAGATTATCCATAGCAGTCACAAGTGGCGAGTTAGTTCCGTTGCCTGTCGTGGTGCTGTTGTCAGTATTTAAATCATTGGCAGTTGTTGTGCCTGTGGTACTTTCGGAGATTATATTCAGCTTGTCAAAGCCTGCAACACTACGCTTTGCTTTTTCAGCACTCTCGGTAATATTATCAAGAGCTTCTGCACTGTTATTTGCGTCAGTTGTTAGTGATTCCACTGCTGTGCCTGTGGAATTACTATTGCTTGTTGCGGTTGTCCCAAATAATGACGACATAGCCCCTGAAAATGTATTTGACAGCTCCTTTGCTTTTTCCACGAGCTGATTGAGAATTTTCAATAACGGTGTAAAGGCTGTAATCAGTCCTTGACCGATTGATTCTTTTAAACTGTCAAAGTTTAATTTTAAAATTCTTGTCTGATTCGCCCAACTGTCTTGAGTCCTCTCAAAGTCTTTTGTAGCATTTTGGAGCTGACCAAGTACGAAATTGTAACGCAAGGTTACTTTTTCAGCCTCTGTCATTGCTGAGGTTGTTTTTCCATAGCCATTAGCAAGAGCATATGCATCTAATGCGTTCTGGGTCATTACGATACCCAAATCTTTGA
>JAFLSM010000073.1 GCA_022510955.1 Ruminococcus sp.
ATAAAAAAGAAAGCAGACACTTTTTTCGTGTCTACTTTCATTTTACACCTTCACATTGTAACCGAGGTGTTTATATATATCTAAGTTAAATTAGCCCAAAACTTGCGGAGCAAATTTAGTTGGTTAACCATTATTATAGTGCTGCGATTGCTGCCTCGATAAGTGCAATTTGCTCTCTTTCTTTTGCAGCCTGTCCTTTAACCTTTTCAATTACAGCTTCCGGCGCTTTTGCAACAAAGCCCTGGTTGTTCAACTTGCCCTCGCTCTGTGCAAGGCGCTTCTTAATCTGTTCAAGCTCTTTATTAAGGCGAGCAAGCTCTTTTTCTTTATCAACAAGCTCGTCCATCGGAATATAAATCTTTGCGTCAGCAGTTACGATTGTTACCGCACCGTCAATATCAAAGCTTTCTGCAACCTCAACCTCACTTGCAGATGCAAGCTTTTGCATAAACTTTGAACCGTTTACAAAAGTTTCAGGGAACTTTGTAGCTACATAAACCTTCGCCTTTCGTGACGGAGGAACATTCATCTCTGCTCTGCGGTTACGGATTGCACGAATTGCATCCATAACACGCTCCATTTCTTTAACAGCCTCAGGGAAATCAAGCTCCGCATTGTATTCAGGATACTTTGCAAGCATTACTGTTTCGCCCTCATGAGGAATAGTCTGCCAGATTTCTTCCGTTACATATGGCATAAACGGATGAAGAAGTCTTAAAATTTGGTCAAGCACATAGAGAAGAACCTGTCTTGCGTTCTGTGCACTTTCGCCCTCGCTGTTAAGTCTTGCCTTTGTAAGCTCAATGTACCAGTCACAGTAGCAATCCCAGATGAATTCGTATACCTTTTGAACAGCAACGCCAAGCTCAAACTTTTCAAGATTTTCATTGACCTCTTTTGCAACTCTGTTGAGAGTTGAAACAATCCATTTATCCTCTGTTGTAAGTTCCTTTGGCAATTCGTTCTTAACATCAAAATCGTCAATGTTCATATGAACATAACGAGATGCGTTCCACAGCTTATTTGCAAAATTTGCACAAGCCTCAACACGCTTTTCAGAGAAACGCATATCATTTCCAGGTGAGTTACCTGTTGCAAGGAAAAATCTGAGTGCATCTGCACCGTATTCATCAATTACCTCAAGAGGGTCAATGCCGTTGCCGAGTGATTTTGACATCTTAATACCATTTTCATCACGAACAATACCGTGCATAAATACGGTATTGAATGGTGGCTCGTCCATATGCTCACAGGCTGAGAAAATCATTCTTGCTACCCAGAAGAATATTATATCGTAGCCTGTTACAAGTGTATTTGTAGGATAGAAGTATTCAAGTTCAGGTGTCTTTTCAGGCCATCCGAGTGTTGAGAACGGCCAGAGAGCTGAACTGAACCATGTGTCGAGTGTATCCTCGTCCTGATGCAAATGCTCTTTTCCGCACTTTGGACAAACATTCGGAGTTTCCTTTGAAACAACAACCTCTCCGCAGTCATCACAATACCATGCCGGAATTCTGTGACCCCACCAAAGCTGACGGGAAATACACCAATCCTTGATGTTCTCCATCCAGTGGAAATAAATCTTTTCAAAACGCTCCGGAACAAACTTTGTTTTGCCGTCACGAACTGCTTTAATTGCAGGCTTTGCAAGCGGCTCCATTTTTACAAACCACTGCTTTGAAACCATAGGCTCAATCGTGGTGTGACAGCGGTAACAGGTACCTACATCGTGTGTAAGCTCCTCAACCTCTTTAAGTGCTCCGATTTCCTCAAGGTCAGCAAGAATTGCCTTTCTTGCCTCCATAGTTGTCATTCCTGCGTATTTTCCGCAGTCGAGAACCTCAGGTTCGTTCTCGGCAAGCTGATTCTTTGCCTTCAGCTCGTTATATTCTTCAACATCCTTTGCACCGGTGAGATGACCGTCATATGTAAAGCAACGGATAATAGGAAGATTGCAACGCTGACCAACTTCAAAGTCATTTGGGTCATGAGCAGGAGTAATTTTAACAACACCTGTACCCTTTTCCATATCTGCGTGTTCGTCGCATACAATAGGAATTTCCTTGTTGAGCAGAGGAAGAATTACATGACAGCCATGTAAGTGCTTGTAGCGCTCATCAGCTTCGTTGATTGCAACAGCAGTATCACCGAGCATTGTTTCGGGACGAGTTGTTGCAATTTCAAGATATTCTCCTGTTTCCTTAACCTGATAGAGCAAATGCCAGAAATGGCCATGCTGTTCCTTGTATTCAACCTCAGCGTCGGAAATTGATGTACAGCAGTGCGGACACCAGTTTACCATTCTGTTGCCACGGTAAATTTTTCCGCTGTTATAGAGATTTACAAAAACTTCATTTACGGCTTTTGAACAGCCCTCATCCATTGTAAAGCGTTCACGCTCCCAATCACAGCTTGAACCAAGCTTTTTAAGCTGACTTGTAATTCTACCGCCGTATTCCTTTTTCCATTCCCATGCACGCTCAAGGAACTTCTCTCTTCCGAGTTCCTCCTTTGTAACTCCCTCTTTACGCATAGCCTCAACAATTTTTGCCTCTGTTGCGATTGATGCGTGGTCAGTACCAGGAAGCCAAAGTGCACTGTAGCCCTGCATTCTTCTCCAGCGGATAAGAATATCCTGCAAAGTTTCATCAAGTGCATGACCCATATGCAACTGACCTGTAATATTTGGAGGCGGCATAACGATTGTGTATGGTTTTTTATCCTTATCTACTTCTGCATGAAAGTAGTTGCCCTTAAGCCAGAAATCATAAATTTTATCCTCAAACTCTGACGGTTTGTATGATTTAGCAAGTTCCTTTGCCATAATCATTTCTCCTTACATTCACTTTTCGTCAGGGAATTTCACCCATTATACATACTTTTATATTATCGCATTTAAGTAACAGATTGTCAATATTTTTTACTCCGCTTCATAAGTTTGTTTTGATATGTAACCGTTTAGACCCGAAGATGCACTTCGGAGGTTAGGTAAACATCATAATTTACTATTTTACTTTTGCTTAATAATTCTATTAATCTCATTAATGCGGAAGTAAAAAATGAAATTTAGCACAAAACCGAAGTTTAAATTTCGGGACACTGCATTATAACTAACTATAAACTTATGTAGCGGAAGTAAAAAATGAAGTTTAGCACAAAATCGAAGTTTGAATTTCGGGACACTGCATTATAATTAACTATAAACTTATGTAGCGGAAGTAAAAACGAAGTTTAGCACAAAACCGAAGTGTAAATTTCGGGATACTGCATTATAATTAACTATAAACTTATGTAGCGAAAGTAAAAAATCAGTCTGCAATTTTGAGTGAAATATCAAATGCCTTGACCGAATGAGTAAGCGCACCCATTGAAATGATGTCAACGCCTGTTTCTGCAATTTCACGCAGAGTTTCGTCGGTAATTCCACCGCTTGCCTCAAGCAAAGCTCTGCCGTTTGTAATCTCAACAGCCTGTTTCATAAGCTCGGGACTCATATTGTCAAGCATAATTACATCAACCTCTGCCTCAAGTGCCTGATTAAGCTCGTCAAGGTTTCTGACCTCAAGCTCAATCTTTGTCATATGACCGAGCTTTGTCTTGAGCTTTGCCACTGCATTTGCAATACCGCCGCCTGCATCAACATGGTTATCCTTGAGCATTGCAGCGTCGGAAAGGTTGTAGCGGTGATTTCTGCCGCCGCCGACTGTTACTGCATACTTTTGCAGAGGACGCATACCGGGAAGAGTTTTTCTTGTATCGGCAATGGAAGCATTTGTTCCCTTAACAATTTCAACAGCCTTATTGGTGGCGGTTGCAATACCGCTCATGTGCTGAATAAGGTTAAGAGCTGTTCTCTCACCTTTAAGAATTGTACGGGTCTTGCCGTGTACCTCGGCAATGATGTCACCCTTTTTGAGAATATCGCCGTCTTTCTTATATACCTTTGCTTCAAAGCCGTTTGGCTGTAAAATTTCAAAAACTCTGAGTGCAATTTCAATACCGCACAACACACCGTCGCTCTTTGCAAGGAATTTTGCAGTATTTTCCTGCTCCTCATCAATAAGATAGTCAGTTGTTGTATCAAGATAGTTAATGTCTTCTAAAAGTGCAGTTTTGATAATATTATCCACATAAATGCTGTTCAAAATCATAAGTTAATACCCTCTCTTACTTCATCAAGAATAATACTTGCTACAATAGCAGCACTTTTTGCCTCTATCAAATCAGAACAAATCTCGTAATTATCCTGCAAAAGCTCATTGAGAATTTCTTGAACCTTTTCATAGCTTTCCTGATATTTTTCAGGCTTTGGAATTACAAAATATGTGTCCTGCAAAATTTCACGAATTTTTGAACGGCAACCCTTTGGCACTGGCTTTCCCTCAACTGGACGATGAACAGGCTCATTTCCGAGTGGTCGTCTGCCGAACCTTTTGATTTGATTTGTGATGTCTATTGCCGCTGCTCTTGAAAATACAAGTGCCTCCAAAAGTGAATTGCTGGCAAGTCGGTTTGCACCGTGAACGCCTGTGTGCGAACATTCACCTGCCGCATACAGACCGTCAACAGATGTTTTTGCATCAAGGTCAACATTGATACCGCCCATAAGGTAGTGCTGACAGGGAAACACGGGAATTCTGTCCTTTGTTATGTCAACACCCTCTTCAAAACATCTTTCATATATCATAGGGAAACGTTGCTTAAGAAAATCTGCATCCTTGTGAGTGATATCCAGATAAAATTTTTCGCTTTTTGTCTTGATTGACTCACAGATAATTGCATTTGAAACAACATCTCTCGGAGCAAGCTCGCCCCGACTGTCATAGTCAAAGGCAAAACGCTGACCGTTACAGTTTAAAAGCACTGCACCCTCGCCCCTGACAGCTTCGCTGATTAAAAATCGTTCTCTATCCTTATCCGCTGCAAATGCAGTCGGATGAAACTGAACTCGTGAAAGATGGCTGATTTTTGCACCGATCATATATGCAAAGGCAATGCCGTCACCTGTAGCGATTGCAGAGTTTGTTGTATATTTGTATACTCTTCCAATTCCTCCTGTTGCAAGCAGGCAGTAATTGCATCCAAAGTAACAACTTTTGCCGTCCTTAAGAATACTTATATAAAATCCGTTCAGCACCTTTTTTATTGAATAAACAAGTGCATCATCAATTATTGTAACATTAGGTAAAGTTTTAACAACCTCAATAAGCTTAAAAACAATGGCCTTGCCTGTTGAATCCTTGTGATGAACAATTCTGTTGCGACTGTGACCTGCCTCAAGAGTTTTGCACAAAGTGCCGTCCGAATTTTTGTCAAAATCAACTCCCATGTTACTGATTCTCAGAACATCATCAGGACCTTCTTCTACAAGTTTTTCAACTGCCGACAAATTATTTTTATACTTGCCTGCAATCAAGGTGTCGGTAATGTGTAGCTTGTAGCTGTCATGAACAGTATCAAGCACACAGGCAACTCCACCCTGTGCAAGCGAGCTGTTGGAAAGCGGCAGTTCACGCTTTGATACAAGCAGAACATTGACATCACTTGGAAAATTAAGTGCAGCATACAGTCCGGCTACACCTGTACCAATTATTATGACATCATATTTCTTTTCCATAATATAAACCTCGATTTTAAAGAAAATCTTAAATTCCTTTTTCTTTACAAATTTTTACTTATATATTATACTACTAAATGATAAAATAGTAAAGCATATCATTTTAAAAGCATTGTATCTATACAATTCAAAATATCATTTTGTTTGATAATTACTATGTTTTGAATTGTTCAGCAGGCATTATATAAATTAATTATCCAAAGGATGTATCTATGGAACTTAAAAGTAACGAAGAAAAAATCACTACCGCTCTGCTTGTCAGCGTGGACACAGGCGACTACGATGCCGAAGCCTCCCTTGATGAATTGTTTGAGCTTGTAAAAAGCGCAGGTGCTGACCCTGTGTTGTCGGTCACTCAAAATTTACAAAAGCCGGAAACAGGCACATTTGTCGGCACAGGAAAATTGCAGGAAATTGCTGACATATGCGAACAGCAGGATATTGACCTGCTTGTATTTGACAGTGAGCTTTCTCCCACACAAATCAAAAACATTGAGGCGGCAACTGATGTGAGAGTAATTGACCGCACAACGCTTATTCTTGACATCTTTGCACAGCGTGCACGCTCAAAAGAAGGTAAATTACAGGTAGAGCTTGCACAGCTTAAGTATATGCTTCCACGCCTTACAGGCAAGGGCATTGCAATGTCAAGACTCGGAGGCGGTATCGGCACAAGAGGTCCCGGTGAAACCAAGCTTGAAACCGACCGTCGCCATATCAGACGCAAAATGGAAACTCTCAAGGATGAGCTTGCTGAGGTCGAAAAGCATCGAAATATGCTGAGAAAACGCCGTGAAAAGGACGGTGTAATCACCTGTGCTATTGTAGGATATACAAATGCAGGTAAGTCAACGCTGATGAACTATCTTACAGACGCAGGTGTTCTTGCACAAGATAAGCTCTTTGCAACGCTTGACCCGACATCCCGTGCTTTAAAACTGCCAAGCGGTGTTACCGTTATGATGATTGACACTGTTGGACTTGTAAGAAGACTTCCTCATCATCTGGTTGAAGCCTTTCGCTCTACACTTGAGGAGGCGGCACAGTCAGATATTATCCTTAATGTGTGCGACGCATCAAACGATGAGGCGAGAACTCATATGAAGGTAACAACCGATTTGCTTGAGTCACTCGGCTGTGAAGACACTCCGATTATAACAGTACTAAACAAATGTGACCTAATCGACAATTCTACACTTGCACAGGACTTTAAAGCCTGTATAAAAATCAGTGCAAAAAACGGCACAGGCATTGATGATTTGCTGTCTGCTATAGATGAAAACCTGCCTGTAAGGGTAAAACGGGTAAAACTGCTTATTCCTTTTGCAAACGCAGGACTTGCAAATGAAATTCGCACAAAAGGTACACTAATCAGCGAGGATTATGTAGCCGAAGGAGTTCTGATTGAGGCAATCGTCGATGAGGCCTTATATGCAAAAGTAAAACTCTTTGAAATTCAACAATAATAATCATAAAATGTTAATAAATATGTTGAAAATGTTTATAAACATTTGGTATAATATAAATCAGTCAGTAGACTACACATATTAAGTAGATGGAATGTATTTATAAACATTTAATGCCGACTGCAATGTACGAGCAGTTGCCTATAAATCACAATAAATGGAGGAAAATATTTGGGATTTTTTGAACTTATTACACCTACCGATACAGCAATTCTTGATTTTATTCAGCAAAACATCAAATGTGTTTTTCTTGATGTAATTATGGTATTTTTCAGTTATATCGGTGAAATCGGTGCAATTTGGCTTGTATCAGCAATCGCATTTATGTTCTCACGAAAAACACGCTTAATGGGAATAATGGTGATTTGTGCAGTTACCCTTGGATTTTTGTTGGGCGAAATCGGAATAAAAAATATTATTTGCAGACCAAGACCTTTTGTGACTAATCCAGATGTTATTCTTAATATTTTTCCTCCTTTAGGGTACAGTTGTCCGTCAGGACACAGCTGTTCATCACTTGCAGCCGCAACAGTGATATTTGCAAAGAACAAGCGTTATGGAATCCCTGCATTGTGCGTAGCTTTGTTGATTGTGTTCTCACGGCTTTACAACTATGTTCACTATCCTTCGGATGTTTTGTTCGGAATGATGCTTGGAGTGGTATCGGCATTTATTATTATTTTTATATTCAACAAAGCAGGTCTTGATAATAAACTTTCAAATCAACGGAATAAAAAGAAGGTATGCTAAATGGCAAATTACAGATTTGCAGGAAAAACTTCAAAAGAAGTTTTTATGATTAAGGGAATTAATGTGTTCTCTGAAAAATGGATTCACGCAGGCGGTTGCGTCACAGTAACAAACCCACAAAACGGCAAAAGCTATGTGTTTTCAAAGTATATGAGCAACGGAATTGAATTTGTTGCAGGAAAAGATACATATGGTTATTGGCTGTTTTTTATAGAAACATAAGAGAGGTAAAAATAGTGTGAAAAATCACACTATTCCGAATTTCATAACTTGTTATTATCGAAGAT
>JAFLSM010000074.1 GCA_022510955.1 Ruminococcus sp.
CATAAAAAAGAAAGCAGACACTTTTTTCGTGTCTACTTTCATTTTACACCTTCAGATTGAAACGGTGTCATTGTTTATCCATTTGATTTCAGCATTATAATCATGATATTTATTATAGATTAATGTTTTTCCAAACATCGTATTATCACTTAATCTATACACCTTTATGGAATAATCTGTTGTAGCACCACCGTTAACTTTGTACGCTTCTAAAGTATATGTTTTGTCTGGTGAGATTGAGGTGAAAATATGCTCATCTGAGGTAAGAAAACTGCAAGATGAAAGTAGAAAAATAGCACCTATAAGAAATGATGCGATAAAAATAGTAAATAGTTTTTTTGTAATATTTTTTAATTTTAGAATATTATTTCTCCTATAAAACAGTCTACCGAGATAGAAAGTAAAGATACAATTAATTTTTTATGAAGTTAACTTTTTTATCATTAACAAACAGGGTGTAATCTTCATTATAATTGCTAATATATCCATAAAAATTATACAGATTATCATCTATTTGAAATGTAAAATAATCGGAACTTAGATTATCTGTTATTTTTATATTATTAGTTGTATAAATAGAACCAAAACAATAACAATCGTTAATGCCCTTTAAGGTTATAAATTCAGCAGAAGTATTATCTTTTGATAAAAATTTTTGAGAATTATATTGTGCAAATGTTATAATTTTATATGAATCATTATCTATTTTGAAAAATGACGTTTGTAATCCACTGTTATCGGAGTATACTATCATACACGAATTATCACCATATATAATATCATTTATTTCACCAGTATTTGTATATGTGAATACATCTTGAGGCGAAGAAAAATTAATAAACATATTCTCAATAGGATACCAGTACAAAAAAATTCCAATCAGTGAAACAAGAATAAAATCTAATAAAATAAAAAGTTTAATTGTTTTAGGTTTTATCTTATAGATAATGAAGAACAACACAAAAAATAATAATATCACAATAATAAATCTAATAATACTATATAACATAATATTTCTCCTAAAATAATAAGGATTTAAGACACAACAGCAATCAATGTCTTTTTCAAATTTTCTTGCACAGAACTCGTTTATTCCTGATGATTTTACAAATCTCATAATGCCAAAACGCAGGACAGATACAGGTGCACCACTGCTGGCAAATACTAAAGCTAATATAAATCCTCCTTAATACTAATGTTAGAAAAGTTTGTAGTAGATTGATAATCATCTCATTTAACGGTTGATGACTGTTCTAATCCAATGATAAATCTGTGAGTTACTGGGTCATAGTAACGGCTCATCAGGTATTAAAACCACTTTCTGTGTCATAGTAATAACCGCGATAACGGAACGGGTTCAGGTTGCCGATATGTGTTTCACTTGTAATTGCGTTACCGTTTCCAGCTGTTACGGATAGCAGATCACCTCAAGCATCATATTCCTATAATATCTCCATGGGAATTATAGGTGTAGCAATAGGTTATTAACTCAGATGAAATTGTCATTGAATATTCTATGTATTATAAAATCAAAATCTGAATATTTGTTATTAGAAATACCATAACAAAATAATATCATAAAAACAAAAATTATGGAAGGAGAAACTAATGCGTTTATTGATAGTTGGTCAGATATCAAAAACAGAATTAAAGATATAATAAATAGTAAGCTTGCACCAACAATGAGGAGATAACCAAGTTTATTTGGTCTCATCTTAACTGTTATTTTGGTGAGATTGTCAATTTGTTGAACTTTTCCGATAAAAATAGGATTATAGCTATTTTGAATAAATATAGAATTATCAGATTGAAGTTGGAGTTTAAAATGATTTTTAAAAAAATCACCACTAAACCCGCATTTACTACTTGATAATCGATTCGAAGAAGATGTTGTAGACATAATTCTACTAATAACTTCTTCACTGGATAAGTTAATTTCATATTCAAAGGTTTTAAAAATATTTTTCATACACACACCTCAATATTATATTATAAATGGTATGAAAGATTGCCGATTGCATCATATGTGATTTCCTGACCGTTGTAAGCTGTCATATTACAACGGTCAGTTATTATTTTGTTTACATAATGAAGTTTTAATTTGTAGTGGAATTTTTATTGATTTGCCAGAGCTTTAAAAACAGACTTTCTCTTTCACTATCAAGCACAATTTGCGTTATATCACTAATTATAATGCAACTATATCCATCATCATAGCCATATTCATCAACTAATTTAATAGTGCATTTATTATTATATATTTCATCAACAAAACCAACAACATTATCATATCCGCTGTTAAGCAGTTCAATTGATACTATTTTATTAAGTTTTAAAGATAATTCCAATATAGAGTTTGTAATTAAGGAATCGTCTATATAGTATTTTTTAGTATCTATGTTTTGAGATAAAATTTTTTGCATTTTTTGCTCATATTGTCCATCATATTCGATGTGTGTAATTTCCTCAATTCTTTTAACAATTATACCATCAAATTTTCCAAGAGGAGTGTACATAAGAAGTGCAAATTCATAATCATTAACCGATAATAATTTTCCATATATAAATTTATTATTATCCTCGCAGCAGTAAATAGATATATTTTTATTTTGTTTTTGCAGTTCTAATAACTTTTCTTTCATTACATTACGTCCTTTCATTAAGCGACTTTTGTAGCCGTATCCCAAATTATAATAGTTAGAGGAGCAATGGCTACATCATCCAGAATACCGATACCAGTAGCATCATTTGCAACTAAGTATATAATTGCTAAACTTGCACCTACAATACCAATACCATTCATTAAAACATTCCATATTATCGTAGTTATTGCCTAAAATTACGACTTATTTGTCATATAGAATGTTTTCTATTCTTTCTTGAGCATCTCTAAAATTTATTTTAGCAACAAGAGCAAAAAATATATTAATCACAATTAATAAAATTCCGGGCAAAACAAAAATAAGAATTTTTAAGTTTGCATTTTCTAAAGATTTATTATAGATGATTAATGAAAATAATGCACATATGACACACCATAGGATAAGAAAGAACATATCAATTGTTTTACACTCCATTTTTATTGATAATTGGGTTGTTTCTTTGTTTTGAGATAATTTGCCATATAGTATTGGATTAAATAATTCTCGCCTTGAATGAGGAATGGATTGTATTTCAAAAGTATTATCATTAATAAATCCTCTAAAATCATATTCATCTAACATACTGTTGCAATCATTAACTTTTGTACGCTTTTTTAGTTTTTCGATGAAATGATTGGAAGTCATATTAATGTTATAAAATAATTCTTTAGAATATATTTTTTTTATTTGCATAAGTATACCTTTCTAAAACAAAATATCTATTTTATAGGAATATGCGGACAGCTACATATGTAACATACCTTAAATAGTGATTTTACCTTTGACTGAGTTGATGTTGCTTTTGATGATTTGCTTGTAGAAGATGATTTTTGTGTAGTTGTTTTACTACCAAGGCTTGATACTTGTTTATTTGAAAATATTTGTGAAAATTTGAACAGCATCCTATCCAAAAGAATCATATTTTCGCTAAAAAACACTGTACCAACATAACCATAATGAATATTTCCAATATAATCAAATCTCTATTCTAATAGATTATACCATTATAGTAGGTAGTTTCATTTAATCTGCTTTTTTCAAAGTTTTCAAAATCTTTTATATCAAACCTATTGTATTCAAAATAACTTCTCATATCACGATATGGCAATTCTTCGCCCAAATAATCCATTACTTCTATATAACATTTAAGTAGATTTGAAGCTGTTACAGCTGAGTAATGCGGATCATCCTTTGAATCATTAACAACGTTATACACTAAATCATCAATGTTATAATCCATAAATTTTAATAAATACATCAGTTTTTCTTTAGTTTTATAATCCATATCTAATCTCTCCGTATTATGTACAAGTTTTTTTCCTACTGTACCATATACACCACTTTTATAATAAATACAACTTAAATCCTTACTTCCCAAATTTATAATGCAATAGTTTGTATTACTTGTAGGAAGTAATTTTTATAATATGTCAAATGTTTTTCGCGTGTCATTATTATCCGTAATAAATTTAATGTCTAAATAATTGTTTTTTAATACATTATTATAAATGGCAGTAATATCATTATGACATTTTGAATAAATTTCAACATAACTACAATCGTAGACTAATAAAATTAGTTGGCAATCACTTTTTTTAAAATCATCGTATGTATGAATATCAAAAAATTTACCATTTTTAAAATAAGCTTGCATTTTTAAAAATATAACAAAATGATTTGATTTAATGCATTCCAAAAATTTTTCACCATCATAGTAACATGAATCAAACAAATCATTTTCAGGTGTGTTTTTCCATGATTCATTTTGATTTTCGATGGTATACCAAATATACTTTTTTATATCAATACACTTTAATATTTGATATAAAATATTATTATGATTAGCTATTGTAAAAGAAATTCCTCTCATATAATTATCCTCCCATAATCATAACGATGCCTTCAGCAAAACAAACTCCAAGAGGGGGAAGAGGTACATAGTCTGCAATACCTATTTTTTACATAAATGTCTCAGGTTACCGCAAGGTTTGATTATTTGCGACAGTCTGTTAATAATTAGAAACTTACGAATAAATGACTAATACTTAGAATTAGTTGTTTTTGAAGTAATTGATGACTGATGGAATTGAGATGCTTATGACAGTAATAGCAATAATAATCACTATAATTATGTATATAACGGAATCTGTGCTTACATCAACTATTACAAATTCTGTACCATCGGATGAGATTTTAGTTAATTTAGAATATGATGGAGAAAATATTATAGCTTTTGAAAGGACATACTTGCTGTTACCAACTTTTTTGGATTTTGCAAAAACATTATGATTCCAGTAGGAATTATTTTCCAAACTGTTATTAATTTTACATACTTCAAGACAATTTCCCTTGTTATCAATCAGATATGCATTTTCACCACGAACAGTATAAATTATAAGATTATCTTTATCAAACTCAATTCCATAGGTTCCTTGATTTTCGAATGAATAACCATATTGAAATATACCATTATTATCATAAACATTAATGTGCTTTTCAATATCTTCGTCAATCCCTACGGCAATCAATCCACTGTCACTTATATCAAAGCATTTAATTGAATGATGATGGGCCTCTTCGCTCTCGTAAATTAAGTTTATGTTATCTAAAAATTCTTCTGCCTGTTCAGTTGGTATTTGTTCAATATCAAATCCTGTTGTCATAGCAGATGTGCTTATATAGGAATATGTAGTTAATAATATGGCAAGTAAGTTAAAGACTATAATATATTTTGCTCTCAAAATCACCACTCCTTTATAGCTGAATCTATTTGGTCAGCTATATCAAAAATATTAAATATCGTTTCGTCCAATGCTATTGTATTAGATATGGATGTATGTATTCCAGCACTGGTATTTTCAAGACCTATGCCACTAGTTGCACAATAGTAAAGTTTTTTACTATCAGGTATAATATTAAAATCAGCAAATCCCACCAACAACGCTTATCAGCTTTCCGTCCGTATCATAAGTATAATTTTGTGCATTGTCTTTTTTAAGATAAATGTTATCAAAATATGTATAATGTCTCTGATGCTGATAGCTTAAATATATTCAACTTGATGTGATTATTATAATGTGTTTATCATTTTTTCAAGAGTGTTTTTTATAAATTTCTTATCAAGATTGGTTTGAATTAAAAAGGAAAGATTTTTAGCAATAAAAATATCATTAGCACACTTTTTTAGATCATTTATTTTGATATTTTCATATATTTCTTTTCTTTTTATTGGCTCAGATATTATTGTTGGATATAATACGAAATCACATAAAACATAATTGTTATTAAGTTCAGCAGAATTATCTAAATCAAATAACTGATTTTTTGTAAAAAAGCTAATAGATGTTAAATAATCATTTATTGAAATCTCATTTTTAAAACTAACAATTGATTTAAAGAAATGGTGCATACTTTCTAGAAAGTCTTCATTATTCACACTGAAGGAAATTGATAGTCGGTAAAAACCACAATAGCACTTTAAATTAGTATAAATATCATCTGTAAAATTATAAGTTTCTCTTAAAACCATTGACAACAGACTTCCGCAACCCTCACCAAGCATACTTGACAGCAGTCTTACGGTTTCATAGTTGTAGTCTGAATTGATATCAATAAATATTGTTACATCACTAATTTCTGTATCATTAGATACAATTGCATACCTGTTGCTTATACTCCTTTTTTCAAAATGTAGTGGATAACTTATAATTGTTTCAGCGAGTTTTCCGGAAGATTTAATTTGGCAAATAATATTTTGAATTGTCAAAAAATCCTCGTCCGAATAATTACCCGTGATAGCTACACAAGAATTATTGCTGCAAAAATATTTTTCTTTCCAAAGGTTAATATCTTTTACAGATAACGATTGCACAGACTTTATTGTTCCCATAATATGGTTTATGTAATTTCTTTTCTTAAAGTAATAACTATCAACCCATTTATCATAGTTTTGATAATCATTTTCAATCTGTTTGCAAACAACTCTTTTTTCACTGCTAACTATATTATCAGTCCAGTTAAACTCATTTAGGCATTTTATGATAAGTTTAAAAGCTTCAACAAAAGAGTCAGGAGTTACTGTAATTGAAAAGTTAACATAATCGTAAAAAGTTTTTCCAACAATTTCTGCACCCATACACTGCATTTCATAATACAATTGTCTTTGTGGCAAACTATCCCATTGTCTAAAAAACAGATGCTCAATCAGATGTGTAATTCCACTATTGTTTTCATTTTCATATAATGAACCAACTTTGAAATTAACGCTGATAGTAACACTATGAATATTATTAAGTTTTTGAGATATAAAAGTTATACCGTTTTTTAATTTAACTATATTTTTCTCCATATTTTAACCAAAAGCCTTATTGGCACTATCCCAAAGCAATATAATAGTAGGTATAAGTGCAACATCATCTGCAACTCCAACACCGGTAAAATCATTACCTACTAAATATATAACAGCAACCGCACAAGCCATACATATTCCAAAATTACTCATGCGCTCATCAAATGTTGTTTCAGTTAAGCGTTTAATTCCATTTCCTTTAGGAACTCTGCTATGTTCTTCACCATTGGGATGAGCAACATTTCGTTCACGATCGCCAGATTGTTGTCTATTTTCTACTCCTTTTTTAGAGTCTTTTCTTGGCGTCCAGTTGCTATCTCCTTTTGTATTTTTATTATTTTTGGATGCTGCTGCATAATAATTGTTCCCAGAATTAGGACCGTAAGATTTGCAATTATTACAAAAACCAGGTACACCCGGAACAGCTGTTTTTATATTCCATATCGTACCAATATATGTACCCGCACTTGTTCTTTGAACTACATAGCATAAACCTGTTGGATCAATATTCATAATTGGATTGTTACTGCAATATGCAAATGTGTTAGCATCCAAAATGCCATTACCGGCTTGAAAATATCCATCAGCATTGATAAATCTGTGAGTAACAGGGTCATAGTAACGGCTCATCAGGTAGTAGAAACCTG
>JAFLSM010000075.1 GCA_022510955.1 Ruminococcus sp.
CGAAATTTTTACATTCGCATCATAAGTTTAGAATAGATTATAATGCAGTGTCCCGGAATTTAAACTTCGGCTTAATAGAAGCCTTCATTTTTACATCTATTCTATAATGCGGATATAAATGCGGTCACTACTGCCCCGAAATTCAGACATCGACTTAATGTCAACTATCATTTTTACTTTTCTTTTATAATTTTGCATAACGATATAGAATGATATTTTATTGATATAAAATTTAAAGTTTGTTATAATTTATATATTAAGATAAAGAGGAATTTAGGGAGGTGTTTATTTGATGGATAGCACACAAAAATTTAGAGGACTGGCAAATGAATACACAGTTGGAAGACCCATGTATGCAAATGCATTTATTGAAACCCTGTATGCTCAATATGGTTTTTCGGAACAAACTGTTATTGCCGACATAGGGTCAGGAACTGGCAAGTTTGCAAAACAATTATTGAATAAGGGGAGTTTTGTGTATTGCGTTGAGCCAAATGGTGATATGCGAAATATTGCTATAAAAGAATTGGGCAAGTATAAGGGCTTTAGTGCAGTTGATGGAACTGCATCGGAAACGAAACTGGACGAAAAATCTGTTGATTTTATAACAGTGGCACAAGCATTTCATTGGTTTGATGTTGCCTATTTCAAAAAAGAATGCAAGAGAATACTGAGAGATAATGGAATGGTTCTTCTAATCTGGAATATACGCGATATGTCCAGCGAGATGAATCAGGATAGTTTTGCAATATATTCTAAATACTGTCATAATTTCAAAGGTTTTGGCGGAGGAGTTCAAAAGGATGATATAAGGATCAAACAGTTTTTTGAGGATAAATATGAATATGTAGAATTCTGCAATCCTCTTTTTTATGACAAAAACAAGTTTATTAGTCGCAGTTTATCAGGGTCATATTCATTGAGAAAAGGAGACGAGAATTATAGCGAATACTTAGACGAGCTATATGGTTTGTTCGAGAAGTATGCAAAAGACAATGTGATAACAATGGTAAACAAAACAGTCGCGTATATCGGAAAAATAAATTAGATAAATCTCGATTTACGGTAAATTACAGATTATCAATGGTTCACTTATGAAGATTGGTTTATAATGAGTAGTAATGTTATAGAGGTGTAAAGTAATGAACAATAAAAACCATTTGCCGGCTATAGGTGTAGGACCGATAATAATTACTCCACAAATCATCTTAACATTTGTAGGAATAATGCTTTCAGTATTCGGATTTTTTGATGCGGGGAAAATTGCAATACTAAAAATACCTTTCACAGTAATCGGTATAATCATCATTGTTTTTGGAATTTATCTTTGGTATTGTGCTAATTTTAAAGAAAAAGTATTTGATTGCATTACTAAGAATAAACTTGCAACAAAGGGCGTGTATTCCATGGTGAGAAATCCTATATATAGTGCGTTTTTTCTGATTTGCCTTGGAGCTGTTTTGATTGCAAATAACTTGATATTATTTATCATACCCGTGATATGCTGGGTTTATATGACAATTTTTCTTAAGAGAACTGAAGAAAAGTGGCTTTTAAACCTATATGGACAGGAATATATAGATTATTGTAAAAGAGTAAACAGATGTATTCCTTGGTTTCCTAAGAAATAACATAAGTTTTGAATTATATCACTGATATATATTTAAAACTTTTAAAGCAGTCAAAAAACTATTGATTTTGACAAAAGTATATGATATAATTAATAAGAAATGCAAGAAGTCATTCGTGCATTTAAGTGAGCGGCAGGCCCTGTACGATTGGGGTCTGTGAACCATGTCAGGCGGGGAACCGAGCAGCATTAAGCAGTATTTCTGATGCGATGCAGTAAGTCTGTCGTTCACTTATTTGTATGGCTGCCGTTTTTTCGGCTGACTGCTTGCATTTTTTGTTAAGGCAATACAGCAAAAATTATACTAATCTCTAATTAAAAATGGATATCTTTCAGGCATATTTCGCGTCATACATCGCGCCCTGTCCTCGAAAGGCGTCAGCCTTTCTGTGGTATGGCACTCGTCTGACACAAAATCTGCACTGAAATCTTATCTCACTTTCAATTAGTGTTTAGTATTAGGAGGTGTTTTTTTGTATCAGGTGTTATATCGCAAATGGCGTCCTCAGACCTTTGATGATGTGTCGGGTCAGGAGCATATTACTACAACTCTGAAAAACGAGGTATCGTCAGGCAGACTGAACCACGCCTATTTGTTCACGGGCTCTCGTGGCACTGGCAAAACAACCTGTGCAAAAATCCTCTCAAAAGCGGCAAACTGCCTTAATCCTCAGAACGGAAATCCCTGCGGTGAATGTGAGATTTGCAGGGGTATTGACGACGGAAGTGTGCTTGATGTTGTCGAAATGGACGCTGCGTCAAACCGTGGTATCGGGGATGTGCGTTCAATTATTGACGAGGTGCAGTTTAAGCCTGCTAATCCCAACTGCAAGTACAGGGTTTATATTGTCGACGAGGTTCATATGCTCACAAGCGAGGCTTTTAATGCACTCTTAAAAACGCTTGAAGAGCCTCCCGAACATGTGATTTTTATTCTTGCGACAACTGAGGTACACAAGCTTCCGCAGACAATTTTATCAAGATGTCAGCGTTTTGATTTTCACCGTATTGCAACAAGAGCGATTGCAGACAGACTTCTGTATGTTGCACAGCAGGAGGACATTAAGCTGTCTGACAGTGCCTCAATTTTGATTGCATCAGTTGCCGACGGTGCATTGCGAGATGCACTTTCACTGCTTGACAGATGTATTGCAATGAGCACTAATATTGATGACGAGGTTGTGCGTAATGCGGCAGGACTTTCACGCAAGACATATCTTTATGACCTTGCAGCGGCAGTGATTAACAAAAACACTGAAAAATCACTTGATATTATCGACAGGCTGTATGCCGAATCAAAGGATATGTCAAGGCTTTGCGAAGAACTGCTTTCGCATTTCAGAGCTTTAATGCTTATAAAATCTGTAAGAAATCCCCGCGACATTCTTGTTATGTCTGACGAGGAGTTCGACGAGGCTCAAACTCAGGCTGACTATCTTTCTCTTGCAGACATTGTTTATTATATGGATGTGCTTTCCCGTTCTTATCAGCGAATGGGTCACGGCACAAGCGACAGAACAGAGTTTGAAATGGCTATGGTAAAGCTGTCGTCAGCGGAGCTTGACGGAACATATGAAGCTCTGACAGCAAGGCTTACTGCTCTTGAAAAAGCAGTAAAGCGTGGTGTAAAAATCAGCACAGAACCTCTTGTATCTCCACAAAGGCAGGAGGAACAAGTTATTGATGAACAGCCGATAGTTACTCAGCAGCCTACAAAGGAAGAACCCCTTAAGCCTGATGTTATAGAAGAACCAAAGCAGGAGGCAGAGCCTGTTCACAAGCCTGCACCTGTTACAAAACCTGCTCCGCAGGTGACAAGCCAACAGGCGGCAAAAGGCAGTGCCGACATTAATGAAATTTACCGCAACGCAAGGCCTTTTCCCGAATGGGTTGATGTTGTGGGCAATCTTAAGGATATTTCGCGTGCTATTGCGGCTGCATTTACAGGTTCGTCTGCATATGTCAGCGGAAATTATTTGCTGATTGACACATCAAATGAAATGGCTTTTGAACTGCTCAAGCAGGGCAGCAGGCGAGAGGAAGTTCGCAAAATTATTCTTGAAACCACAGGCAGAGTTTACAAGCTCGGACCTTACAAGCGTGTCAAGAATGAGCAAAAACAGGAAGATTCCCTTGAAGTTTTCAAGAAAAGTCTTGAAGGCACAGGGGTTGAAATTATAGAAGAATAAAATTGAAAGGAATATAACATTATGAAAGCAAGATTACCAAAGGGTTACGGAAACGGCGGAGCAAACAACATTCAGCAGCTTGCCCGTCAGGCGCAAAAGTTGCAGGACGATATGGAGGCAGCATCAGCAGAACTCGAAGCTAAAGAGTATGAAGCAGCTGCAGGCGGCGGTGCTGTAAAAGTTACTGTTACAGGCAAAATGGAGCTTACTAAGGTTGAAATTTCTCCTGAGGTTGTTGACCCTGAGGATGTTGAAATGCTTTCTGACCTTGTTATGGCAGCTGCCAACGAGGCACTCAGAACAGCTGCAAAGGAAAAAGAAGAAAAAATGGAAGCAATCTCCGGCGGACTTAACATTCCGGGAATGTTTTAATTATGGCTCAGTATAATGTTGCTCCACTGGAAAATCTGGTGGAGCATTTTGAGAGAATGCCGGGTATCGGTCATAAAACCGCCCAAAGACTTGCATATTATGTGCTTAACCTGTCAAAAACAGAGGCAGAGAGTCTTGCTGGTGCAGTGATGGATGCACATACCAAAATTCACTATTGTACCAGATGCTGTAATCTGACAGACAAGGAGCTTTGTCCTGTGTGTGCAAGTCCCTTGCGTGATAATTCGGTTATTTGTGTGGTTGAAACTCCAAGAGATGCAACTGCCGTTGAAAATACACACGAATTTAAGGGAGTATATCATGTTCTGCACGGTGCAATTTCTCCGCTCAACGATGTTGGTCCCGATAATCTTACAATTAAACAGCTTATCTCAAGACTCGGTGATGACACTGTAAAAGAGGTTATTATGGCGACAAATCCGACTGTTGAGGGCGACGCAACGGCACTTTATATTTCAAAGCTGTTAAAGCCTATGGGCGTTAAGGTGACAAGACTTGCCTACGGTATTCCTGTTGGCGGTGACCTTGAATATGCCGATGAGTACACTCTTGCAAAGGCTCTTGAGGGCAGAAATGAGATTTAATGTGAAAATACCCAATTAAAATGTCTATAAATATTTTAGGATTTTTTTGGATATTAATATAATGCGACCTAAATACGAGCGAAATATCATATTAACTTTTAATATGAATTTATGATATTTACCATACAACAGAAGTAAATCTTCGGGGCGACAGTGGTCGTTCTAATTACTATCTGACAAAGCGTTGATAAATTATAACAAACTTAAAACAGTGAATTATGATGTTCACCGTACAACAAAAGTAAATCTTCGGGATGCAACGGTTACATACTAAAACCAACTTCTGAAGCGTCGAAAAAAACTTGACAAGTAGTTTTTGCGGTGATATAATCATAATCTTCAATTAATAAAATTCAGAAAGGGGGATATGCAGTGGCAAATTTAAAAACAATCGCACAGAACAAAAAAGCACATCATGACTACTTTATAGAAGAGTCATATGAGGCGGGAATTGAGCTTTGCGGAACTGAGGTTAAGTCAATTAGAAACGGCAGAGTAAACCTCAAGGATAGCTGGTGTTCAATTATTGACGGTGAAATGTTTGTAAACGGTATGCATATTTCTCCTTATGAACACGGAAATATTTTTAACCGTGACCCTATGCGTGTACGCAGACTTCTTATGCACAAAAAAGAGATTGAAAAGCTTTACGGTACGGTTAAGCAGACGGGATATTCGCTTATTCCGATTAGCTTGTACTTTAAGGACAGCAAGGTTAAAATTCAGGTTGGACTCTGTAAAGGTAAAAAGCTCTATGATAAGCGTGAGGATATGGCAAAACGCAGTGCCAAGCGTGATATGGAGCGTGCTATCAAGGAGCATAACAGAGGATAAGCTTGCAAATGATTTAATATATAACAAAGATAATAATTTGTATCAGGTAAAGCATTTTTAGGTGATGTTTATGCATTTGAAGGACTTGTATTATCATATTATGACGACCAAAGAGGTCGCAGTGGTAGGCAGGGAATTTTCGGCCTATGGAATGGAATATGCTCTTGTCGGTCTGGTAAATACCGCTGAAAACACAGAGCTTGTTCTGTTTGAGTATGATAAACGAATAGCTGATGATGACTGTACAGAGCCTGAAAATATGACAAACAGGGAATTTGCTTTGGCTGACAAATACAGGCGTAAAAATCTGACTGAACTTCTACATGAGGTTATAATTGACGGTAAAAAGTTTAATATTAATGGTTCACACGGCTGTTCACTTGACAGTGCATTTGACAGTGACTCATATGTTCTTGCTGAATTTATAAAGCAGGGCTGGAGGTCGGAAAAGTTTTTTGACTATTCGCCCGAATATGTTAATTTAAGTTTTCAAAAACTTGACGAAAAGATTGAAAGCCTTAGTCAGCTTGACTTGTCAAAGAAAATCAGTCTTTTGGCTTATGAAACATGCAATGAAGAATTTCCGCAAATTAAGCTTGATTTAGAAGTAGATAAAGAAATTGATAAGATTGTTGAACTGTTTGACGGTAAAGAGAAAATCTGCATTAAAAGAGTGCATTTGGTTGATTTGAAAGAAGTTGGGGAAGAGTTTTCTGATATGGACTTTTTTTCAAGAATCTGCCCAAACGGAATGAGAATTCCTGTGATTGAATACACTTGCAGGAATGATGAAATTTGTTTTAACATAAGTCTATCAAGTTATCTTGACAGCTTTTACGGTGACAGTTGTAATGGATTTGCAGGGGAAGACGGTACTTTTTGCGGTGTTATTGGCATTCAATTAACTAATGATAAAAAGGACAGAAAATACTTTACAATTCAGTCATCTGTAAACGCAGACACAAAGCAGATTGAATGTGAAATTGTAAGCTGTTCAAAAGAGATTGAAAATCCTCATATTGAGGAGTTTTTGATATAATTATAAATACGGGGGTGTAAAGGTTTCGACGGGGATTGTAAACCTTGGTAAGCGAGCGGTGGTGCGGAGCCACCTTAAAATCCGCAACTTAAAAATAACTGACAAAAATACAGTTGAATTAGCAGCTGCCTAAGCAGCTCTCGTTCTGTCTAAGAGCACCACGGCTTAGATAAGGGCGTCGATTAGTGGTAAATGTGAACAGAGGTGTGCCTCGCCCTTTGTCACACATTAGAGGCTGCCAAGCTGTAAAGCCTGTCGGTGGGCGTTGCAGTAAGGGAGATTTAAAACATTGACTGCGCTCGGAGAAAACCTTGGCAAGCGATTTTCGGACAGGGGTTCGACTCCCCTCACCTCCACCAAAACAATATTACACAAAACCCTATTTCTATTTTGGCGGCTTCGCTGTTACGGTATGGTTTGTGTAATTTACAAGTAAAGCAGAGAGTTTAATCACTCTCTGCTTTTGTTATGTAACGCCCTCCCGATACAATCTGGGATTCAGTAGAGCTTTAGCGATATAGAAAAACTCCTTCTGGTATAATGAAAGTACGGTCTGGCAACTGCATGTAGATAACAGCGACCCCGGCTATGACTTAATAGATGATTTCGATTTAATCGTTTCATCTT
>JAFLSM010000076.1 GCA_022510955.1 Ruminococcus sp.
GCCATCGCTTGTAAAATTCTTTTTTCGGGTTTACCCCAACTATTGACATAGAGCCGATTTTCACTACTCACAATGAAATCATCTCTTTTTTTTACTTTATAGGAAACTGTTCGGAAACAGTAGGGCACAAAACAGCGTATTTATATGGTGCTGTCTGCCCGAATATGTTCAGCCCGCCGGCTGATTTTTTATATTATTTTAAATTATACAACTAAATTAAAATTCATTTCCAGGGAATTTTGGGATAGCGTCAAAGCCTGGCTTTAAGTCTTCGTCAGTTGGAATATAGTCGCTCATAACACCGTCGTTGTACTTCTCATAAGCCACCATATCAAAGTAACCTGTACCTGTAAGACCAAAGAGGATGGTCTTTTCTTCGCCTGTTTCTTTGCACTTAAGTGCTTCGTCAATAGCAACTCTTATTGCGTGGCTGCTTTCCGGAGCAGGTAAGATACCTTCAACTCTCGCAAACTGTTCAGCTGCTTCAAATACAGAAGTCTGCTCAACAGAAGTTGCTTCCATAAATCCGTCATGGTAAAGCTGTGAAAGTGTTGAACTCATACCGTGGTAACGCAAACCGCCTGCGTGGTTTGCAGATGGAATAAAGCCACTGCCGAGTGTGTACATTTTTGCAAGAGGACAAACCATTCCTGTGTCACAGAAATCGTAAGCAAACTTACCTCTTGTAAAGCTCGGACATGAAGCAGGTTCAACGGCAATAATTCTGTAATCCTTTTCACCTCTTAACTTTTCACCCATAAACGGAGAGATAAGACCGCCAAGGTTTGAACCGCCGCCTGCACAGCCGATGATGATGTCAGGTGTAATGCCGTATTTGTCAAGTGCAGCCTTTGCCTCAAGGCCGATTACAGACTGATGTAAAAGCACCTGATTGAGCACACTGCCCAGAACATAGCGATAACCTTCATTTGTAGTTGCAACTTCAACAGCTTCGGAAATTGCACAGCCAAGACTACCTGTTGTTCCGGGATGCTGTTCAAGAATTTTTCTGCCGATTGCTGTATCCATTGACGGAGACGGTGTAACGCTTGCACCGTAGGTTCTCATAACTTCTCTTCTAAACGGTTTTTGTTCGTAAGAAACCTTAACCATATAAACCTTGCAGTCAAGATCAAAATATGAGCAAGCCATAGAAAGTGCAGTACCCCACTGACCTGCACCTGTTTCGGTTGTAACACCCTTTAGTCCCTGCTTTTTAGCATAATAAGCCTGAGCAATAGCACTGTTCAGCTTGTGGCTGCCGCTTGTATTGTTGCCCTCAAACTTGTAGTAAATCTTTGCAGGTGTGCCAAGAGCCTTTTCAAGGAAGTAAGCTCTGATAAGCGGAGACGGACGATACATTTTGTAAAAATTCTGGATTTCCTCCGGAATATCAATGTATGCATCTGTTTCATTAAGCTCCTGTGCTACAAGCTCTTCACAGAAAACGGGAGCAAGCTCCTCGGCTGTCATTGGTTTGAGTGTTCCCGGATTAAGAAGCGGGGCAGGCTTGTTTTTCATATCTGCACGCACATTGTACCACTGATTTGGAATTTCATTTTCTTCAAGATAAATTTTGTATGGAATTTTATTTTCTGCCATAATTAACCTCCTAGTATTAGCAAAACAACATATCTTTAATTATTATAACACAATAGACATTTTTTGTCATCTGTTTTTCATAAAAAATTGATTATTATGCAATATAATTTATGTACTTGTATAAACAGTACAAAAGTGATAAAACGAGCAAAAAGCAGATGATATTACAATCATCTGCTTTCTTTTGCTTAATTTTGTATTAAATTTAAATTATAATCCGATGATTTCTTTAATTTTTGCCTCTGCAGCTGCGGCATCTGCCTTACCTCGGCTGTTCTTCATAACATTGCCCACAAGTGCCTTGATTGCCTTTTCTTTACCGCTCTTGTAGTCTGCAACAGCCTTAGGGTTGCTCTCGACAGCCTGCTTGCACAAATCATTAAGAGCATTTTCATCAAGACCGCCCATATCGCTTTCGCTGATAAAGTCAAGTGCACCTTTACCGCTGTCAAGCATTTTTTCAAGTGTTGCCTTTGCAAGATTGTTGCGGATTTTGCCGTCATCAATAAGCTTAACAAGCTCGTTAAGTTGTGCAGGTGATGTTGCCACTGCAAACTCTTCTTTGTCAGCCTCGGTTTCTGTACGGCTAAACATCTGACCGATAATGAAGTTTGAAACCGTCTTTGCTGACTTCACGCCTTTGCAAGCCTCGTCAAAATATTCGCTGATCTTTCTGTATTTTGTAAGAAGCTGTGCGTCCTTCTCAGGAATCTGAAGTTCCTCAACATAGCGTTTGCATTTGTCGGCAGGAAGTTCTGGAAGAGTTGCCTTGATTTTCTCAACCTCATCACGGGATATATTTATTGTAACAAGGTCTGGGTCACGGAAGTAACGGTAATCGTGAGCGTCCTCCTTGCTTCTCATTGAAGAAGTTGTGCCTGTTGCATCGTCATAACGAAGAGTTTCCTGAACTACCTGTCCGCCGCTTTCAATGAGGTCTGTCTGGCGTTCAAATTCATATTCCATTGCCTTAGCAATGTTTGTGATTGAGTTCATATTCTTAATCTCTGTTCTTGTGCCGAACTTTTCACTGCCCTGCGGACGAACAGAAATATTTACATCACAACGCATTGAGCCTTCCTGCATTTTGCAGTCGGAAATGCCGATGTAACGCATAACCTGCTGTAATTTTTCAACATATTCCTTGGCTTCGTCGATTGAACGGATATCAGGCTCGGAAACAATTTCAATCAACGGAACACCGCCACGGTTGTAGTCAACATAGGTGTCTCCGTGCTGATGAATGAGCTTTCCTGCATCCTCTTCAATATGAATATGGTGCAGACGAATTTTTCTGCCGTTAGAAAGCTCAACATATCCGCCAATAATAAGCGGAGCATAGAGCTGTGAAATCTGATAGGCCTTTGAAAGGTCAGGATAACAGTAGTTTTTTCTGTCCATTTTTGCCACTTCGGCAATCTCACCGTGAACGGCAAGACCTGCTCTGATTGCAAAGTTTACAACTTCTCGGTTAAGCTTAGGAAGTGTGCCGGGAAGTCCGATGCATACAGGACAGCAATGTGTGTTGGGTTCGCCGCCGAACTGTGTGGTACAGCCGCAGAAAATTTTTGTTTTTGTGGCAAGCTCAATATGGGTTTCAAAACCCGCAACTAATTCGTAACTCACAGTTTAACACCCCACTTTGTATCCTTGAAGTTTTCAGGAGCAGCCTGCTGATATTTGTAGGCTGCATTCAAAATTGTTGCTTCATCAAATCTTTTGCCTATAAGCTGCATACCGATTGGCATTCCCTTTGCATTGAATCCGCAGGGAACAGATACACCCGGAAGTCCAGCAATGTTTACAGGAACTGTGCAGATATCGGTTAGATATGTTTCAATCGGGTCGGAAACAGCGTGACCCATTTCAAATGCTGTCATAGGAACAGTAGGTGCAAGAATTACATCGCACTTTTCAAAGGCACTGTCAAATGCCTTTACGATTGTTCCACGAAGATTCTGAGCTTTTTTGTAATAAGCATCATAGTAGCCTGCTGAAAGCACATATGTGCCGAGAAGAATTCTTTTCTTAACCTCGTCGCCAAAGCCCTCTGAACGGGTACGGCAAACCATATCGTGAGTGCCGTTATAATGCTCGGTTTTATATCCGAATCTAATGCCGTCATATCTGCCAAGGTTTGAAGAAGCCTCGGCACAGGCGATGATGTAGTAAACAGGGAGAGCAAATTTGAGCTCAGGAAGGTCAAAATAAACGATTTCAGCACCGAGTGACTTATAAACCTCGGCAGCCTTAAGGATTGAGTCTTTAACATCATCACGCACACCGTCAAGATATTCCTTAGCTATGCCAATCTTCATACCTTTGATGTCGTTGTTAAGCTTTGAGTATGTTTCACCGCCGAGATTACCCTGGGAGGTGGAATCTTTGTCATCAAATTTTGAAATTGCATCAAATATGATTGATGCATCCTCAACAGATTTTGTAATTGGTCCAATCTGGTCAAGTGAGCTTGCATATGCAACAAGACCGTAACGGGAAACTGCACCGTATGTTGGCTTTAATCCGACAATACCGCAGAATGATGCAGGCTGACGAATTGAACCGCCTGTGTCTGAGCCAAGACCGTAGGCTGCAATGTTTGCACCAACGGCACTTGCAACACCGCCTGATGAACCACCTGAAACATGCTTAGTGTTGAATGGATTTGTAGCACCGCCGAAATATGAGGTTTCGCACGATGAACCCATTGCAAATTCATCCATATTTGTTTTGCCGAGCATAACAGCATTTTTGTTTGCAAGCTCATCCCAAACAGTTGCGTTGTATATTGGCTTGTAGCCTGTAAGAATCTTTGAACAGCAGGTTGTTTCAATACCTTTTGTTGAGATATTATCCTTGAGTGTCATCGGAACACCCTCAAGCAAGCCAATTTCTTCGCCGCTTGCGATTTTTTTGTCAACCTGTTCTGCTGTTTTAAGAGCTTCGTCGCCTGTGATATTTACATAGGCATTAAGCTCACCGTTTGATTTTTCGATTTCATCAAGATAGCTCTTTGTAAGCTCGGTGCAGGAACACTGCTTTGAAACAAGCATCTCGTGGATTTTAGAAATTGTACCCATACTGCACCTCTCTTATTCTCTGTTTCGTACAAGGAAGTGATTTTCAGCCTGCTCGGGAGCATTGCTCAAAATTTCTTCGCTGCTGTAAGACTTAACAACCTCGTCCTCTCTGAACACATTGGAAAGGTTGTTAATGTTGTCGAATGCTTCACCGCTTGTGGGAGCATTGTTGATTGTGTCTGCAAAATCTATGATTTCCTGCATTGACTGTGTCAGATTGTCAAGTTCTTCTTCGGGAACAAACAGCTTTGACAGCAATGCAATGTTTTCGACATCTTCTCTTGTTACCATAAAAACCACCTTTGTAAACAGAATCAGGGCAAGCCATAATACTAATAAACAACAAAACATCTATAAAGCTATTTATTATTTATTAGTATAAAAACCTCGCCCTTGAGTATATATATTATTTTATCTTAGCTTAATATGAACCTCACGAAGCTGCTGCTCTGTGACCTCTCCCGGGGAGCCGAGGAGAAGATCCTGTGCATTTGAGTTCATCGGGAATGCGATTACCTCACGAATGTTTTCTTCTTCAGTAAGGAGCATAATCATTCTGTCAACGCCGGGTGCCATACCTGCATGAGGTGGTGCACCATATTGGAAAGCGTTGTAAAGAGCTGAGAATTTAGCCTTAAGGTCATCTTCACTGTAGCCTGCAAGTTCAAATGCTTTTTTCATAATCTCGATATCGTGGTTACGAACAGCGCCTGATGAAAGCTCAACTCCGTTGCAGACAATGTCATACTGATAAGCCAAAATTTCTTCAGGGTCTTTGTTCAAAAGACTGTCAAGACCGCCCTGAGGCATTGAGAATGGGTTATGAGTAAAGATAATCTGATTTGTTTCCTCATCACGCTCAAACATAGGGAAGTCAACAATAAAGCAAAGTTCAAATTTGCTTGTATCAATAAGGTCAAGACGCTTTGCAACCTCTGTTCTTATCTGACCTGCAAGCTTTGGAGCATCTTTTGCGGTGTCGGCAATAAAGTAAATAACATCGCCTGCTTTTGAGCTGTTGCGACTGATAAGCTCTTCTCGGTCTCCCTCTTTAAGGAACTTGTCGATAGGACCGTCAAAAGTAAGGTCATCTCTTACCTTTACATAGCCAAGACCCTTCATACCGATTGAAAGAGCAAACTCTTCCATCTTTTTAAACCACTTTTTGCTCTGTGCAGCGGCATTCGGAACATTGATTGAACGAACTGTCTTTTTGCGGAACGGAGCAAAATCTGTTTCTTCAAACATATCGCTGATTTCAACAATCTCAAGCGGATTGCGTAAATCAGGTTTATCTGTGCCGTATTTCAACATGCTTTCTGCATACGGAATACGGGCAAAAGGAGGCTTTGAAACCTCTTTATCTGAGAACTTTTTGAATGTTTCGTAAAGCACTTCTTCAGCAACATCAAAAACATCTTCCTGAGTAGCAAATGCCATTTCAAAGTCAAGCTGATAGAACTCACCCGGTGAACGGTCGGCACGAGCGTCCTCATCACGGAAGCAAGGAGCAATCTGGAAATACTTGTCAAAGCCCGATACCATAAGGAGCTGTTTGAAAATCTGCGGAGCCTGCGGAAGGGCATAGAATTTGCCTTTGTGCTTACGGCTTGGAATGAGATAGTCACGAGCACCCTCAGGTGAAGATGTTGAAAGGATTGGAGTTTGAATTTCCATAAATCCCATTTCATTCATCTTTGAACGCAGAAATGCGATAATCTGCGAACGGAGCATAATATTGTTGTGTACCTTTGGATTACGCAAATCAAGGAAACGATACTTTAGTCTTGTTTCCTCATTTGTGTTTGTTGAAGAAGGTACTTCAAACGGAAGTACATTTTTACACTTGCCTAAAACGGTGATGTCATCTGTGTGAACCTCAACATAGCCTGTGGCAATTTTGCTGTTGATTGTTTCGTTATCACGCTTTACAACCTCGCCGCTTAAAGTTACGGTACATTCTTTATTAATATTTTTAAGCAATTCATCATTGTGGACAACAACCTGAAGTACACCGTATTGGTCGCGAATGTCAAGGAACATAACGCCGCCGTGGTCACGAATATTTTCAACCCAGCCTGCAACCTTAACCTGCTGACCGATGTTTTCTTCTCTTAATTCACCGCAAGTAACTGTACGGTACTGATTAGCTTTTATCATCTGAAACTATCCTTTCAAAGATATTTTTGCCTATACCATTGAATTATAACACATTTTACCTATCCAATCAATATTTTTTTTGTTTTTTTATGACGCTCCATAAGTTTTATTTAATATTAACCGTCGTATCCCGAAGATTTACTTTTGTTGTACGGTAAACATTATAATTCACTATTAGAGTTTGGATAGTGATTATGGATTTTTACCAAACAACAGGAATATATCTTCGGGTCGCAACATTTATATTCCATAAAACTTTTGAAGCGTGGTAAAAAAAGCCTCCTTAGAAAAGGAGGTGTCACGCTTGCGTGACGGAGGATTGA
>JAFLSM010000077.1 GCA_022510955.1 Ruminococcus sp.
GTGCGATTAATTACACAGTTACGATTTTGTTCGTGACAATTCTGTTTGTGCTGATTATCACGCTGATTAAAGTTAAGATTTTGGAAAAGAGAGGTGAAAGAAAATGATTGAAGCAACGATGCAGTGGCATAGGGCAGAGGATGAATTGCCTGAAAAATCTTGCGAGGTAGTTGTAGCCCATTTTTTTAATGGAAAAATATATAGTGTATCAAGCACTGACTATTCCTTTAAAAATAAAACATTTAATTGCGGGGATAATTCACCTGATAAGATTGTACGAAACAGTTACAAGTACAGCAAAGATGTTGTATTCTGGGCTTACCTCGATGAACTTACAAAGTCCTTAGAAAACAAAGAAAAGAGAGGTGAGAAGTAATGCCAAAGAAATATAATATCTATGCTTATGGAAAAGGTGGAGTAGAAAAGTATTGCGAACTTGGGATAAAAACAAAGCGTAAGGCTTTTGAAATCGCACGGCAGGCAAGGAAACAACTTAAAGCATTGGACGATTATGAAATGGTAGGAGTTACGCTTACTAATGACGAGGAAATATTGGATGATTGGTACGGAGATGAAATACCATGAACAAGCAAATTGACAAAATAAAAGGCGCATAGGAACTGCAATTCCTACACGCTTTAAGAAAAATAACTATATTCATATTTTAGACAAATTCGGTTGATTTGTCAAGGAGGAATTAATAATGAAAAAATTTGAATTATTAGCTGAATCAAAAATTAGTTTATTAGGAAGAACACTTTATCGCATTAAGGCTTTGATTAGTTTCACTACAGCAACTGGCGACAAAGTCAACGCAGGCGACCTTGGTGGTTATATCGAAAAAGAAAGTAATCTCAGTCATGACGGCGACGCTTGGGTTTACGACAACGCTCGGGTTTACGGCAACGCTTGGGTTTGCGGCGACGCTCGGGTTTACGGCAACGCTCGAGTTTGCGGCAACGCTTGGGTTTGCGACAACGCTCGGGTTTGCGGCAACGCTTGGGTTTACGGCAACGCTTGGGTTTGCGGCGACGCTCGGGTTTACGGCAACGCTCGGGTTTGCGGCAACGCTTGGGTTTGCGAAACAACACACATTCTCACTATCGGAGCTATCGGCAGTCGTAATGATATCACAACCTTTTATCGCAATAAAACCAATGGTATTTCTGTTAAATGCGGTTGTTTTAATGGTACGATAGATGATTTTGCAGACAAAGTTGAAAAAACTCATGGCGACAGTAAACATGCTAAAGTGTACAAGTTAGCTATTGAGCTTGCTAAGACTCAAATTGATTTAAGTTGTGATTAACAGGAGGAATTATCAATGTGCGAGATGTGCAGAAGTCATCCATGCGACCCAATGTGTCCGAATGCTTCTGAACCTGAAATAATGGGGGTATGTGCAAATTGTGACGAAGAACTTAGAGCGGATTGTACATACTTCAGCGATTTTAGTGACAATGTATTTTGCAGTAAGGAATGTGCTATTGAATACCACGAAATTGAAGAAAAGGAGTGGGATGATGTCTGAGGAATTCAAAAACGGCGTAAGTTGGTTTACAAAAGGTATTGCAAATGTTCCTATTTTTTTTCCCGAAAATAAAATTAGATGTCAGTATTGTCCGTTTTGCCGTTCAGAGAATGACCTAAAACGCTTTTGGTGCAGACTGACAAATCAGATGATATACAATCCGTATTCGGCGGAGCTTCCTGAAAATTGTCCAATTAGTTTTTCAGGGGAAATTATAGGATGTAAAAAAGGAGAGTAAATATGTCAAAAGTTGTATGTATTATGGGTGAATCAGGGTCCGGCAAAACAACAGCTATGAGAAATTTGCCTAATAATGAAACTTTCTATATTGATTGTGACGGCAAAGGCTTGTCTTGGCGTGGTTGGCGCAAACAATATAATGCTGAAAATAAGAACTACCTTAGGACGGACAAACCTGATAAAGTGCAGAGTGCATTGTCGGCAATCAACAGCAAACAAATGCAATGTAAGTATGTGGTTGTTGACACCTTAAACGGAATTATGGTGGGCGATGAAATGCGAAGGTCAAAAGAAAAAGGCTACGATAAATGGGTTGACCTTGCTTCATCGGTGTTTGATATCGTAAATACAGCAAATAAACTGCGAGATGATTTGACTGTTATATTTATTGCTCATTCTCAGACCGAGCGTGATGACAGCGGTTATATGTTTACCCGAATGAAAACAAACGGTAAGAAGCTCGACAAAATTTGCCTTGAAAGCAAGTTGACTTCGGTTTTGCTTGCAAAATGTGTTGACGGCAAATATGTGCTCGAAACACATAGTAATAATTCTACTGCAAAAACTCCGATGGGAGCATTTGAAACTGACACAGTTGAAAATGATGTAATGTTGGTGCTTAAAGCACTGGAAGAATATTAATTATTGAAAGGAAAGATAAGAATGATTAAACAATACAGAGGAATGAAAGCAGAAAAAACAGTAGGTAACACACCTCTTCCGGCAGGGGGATATGTTGCAAAAATTGAAAAAGCAAAGATTGAAGAATATAACTGGGGTTCGGTTGTGGTTATCGCATTTGATATTGTAGAGGGAGAATATGCAGAATTTTTCAAGAAACAGTTTGATAGCAATCCGAATGAAGATAAGAAATGGAAGGGTACATATCGCCTTACAGTTCCCGATGAAAGCTCGCAGTATTTTGAGAGCAATCAAAAAACATTTAATAATTTTATTTATGCTATTGAAGACAGCAACAGCGGATATCATTATGATTGCGATGAAACAAAATTCAAAGGTAAACTTATTAGTGTTATCTATCGCAATAAAGAGTTTATCGGAAGTGATGGAAATATTGTAACATGTACTGAGTGTGGCGGTGTTACTGATATACAGTCAATTCGTGATAATTCTTTCAAGCCTTTAAAAGACAAATTATTGAATGATGTCCCAAAGCAAAACAATAATCCAAACAGCGATTTTGCTGATATGCCGATTGATGATGATTTGCCGTTTTAACTGATGATGCATCCGGTAGAAATTCAGAAATGCCTTGAAACAATAAAAATTCTTGTAGATACGAGGGAACAGCCTACAAAAGCATACAAACAAAGGATAAAAAGTATGGGTATTCCCTCAGAACGCAGAAAGCTTGATTTTGGCGATTATAGTATTTGCTGTACCTTGACAAACGGTGAAGAATATAGCCTTGAAAAAAATGTTTGTGTCGAGCGTAAGATGAGTTTTGATGAAATCTGTAATTGTTACTGCCAACATAGAAAACGCTTTACAAGGGAATTTGAGAGAGCAAAACAGGCAGATGCAAAAGTGTATTTACTGATTGAAAATGCAACTTGGGAGAGTGCCTATGATGGTGATTACCGAAGTAAGATGTCGCCATCTGCACTTGTTGCAAGTATGACAGCTTGGCTTGCAAGATATAATTGTCAGATTATATTCTGCAAGCCTAAAACGACAGGGAAATTAATCAAGGAATTGCTATACAGGGAATTAAAAGAAAGGCTCGAAAATGAAGAAATCAACATATGAAAACAGGCTCAGAGCTTTTGAAAATGAAAAGAAAAAGCTATATGAGCAGAATTTAAACGGCAAGCAATTTGAACAAGCTGTCAAGGAGCTTGCTGAAAAATATAACATCTAATGTACATGAGCAATGAACCTCGGAATGAAATTATGCACAGGATTAAAATCCGTGATGTATTTAATAAATATGTCGGCACTGAAATAAAAAAAGGATTTAGTCGTTGTCCGTTTCATAATGAGAAAACAGCTTCATTTAAATTATTTGAAAACACTAATTCTTTTTACTGTTTTGGTTGCGGTATTGGCGGTGACGAAATCAACCTTGTTTCCAAACTGTTTAATATATCGTACTACGAAGCAATGAAAAAGTTAAATGAAGATTATGGTTTAGAGGTATTTCAAAAAGTAAAAAAGACCGACATTCGCCGTTCAAAAGAAGCTACAGAACAAGCTCGTAAAAGACTTATAGCAGAACAGCTTGCAATAAAGCGAAAAGACAGTTATTTCAAACTGATTGAATACTTTAAATGGTTGCAAAATCAACCTCAGACAAGCTCTGTATTGCACGATTTACAATTTATTGAAAGATTGCTTGATAGATGGATTTTGTATGATTGTGAGCTATTTGACCGTATTCCCGAGGAGTTTAATGCTGATGCGTTAATTTATGCACTAAAATCAAAATTTACAGGGGAGGAGGAAAATAATGGAGAGTAAAAAAGAAGATAATCCAATAGAAGTGATTGACCCTGTAGGAGTTATTCAATCATATAAAAAAGATGATTTTCTTACTACCACGATTCCCTTTGACTTTTTATACAAGTTTAAAAAAGATAAATTCAAGTTTGCACAGTATTCAAGGCTAATGCAGATAAGGGCAAAAGAGGTTGAAATAACTAATTTCACCGGGCTATATAAAAATTATGAAGAGAGCTATCATCAAGAGATAAAGCCTGTTTATGCAAATTTTACGGAGTTTGACGGTCAGCCTTTACAGCTTGCGAGCGGCAAATATATTTGTACTGATGATGTTTGTTTTGAGTGTAAAGGCTCAGAGATTGAAGAAGTATGTAATCATCCGATTATGCCTGTTGAAAGGTTAGTAAACATTGATGACAATACTGAAAAACTTAAGTTGAATTACCGTAAGGGTTTTGTGTGGCGAGAAATAATTGTAGACAAGGAAATGCTTGCCTCAGCAAATAAAATTGTCAGCTTGGCAAAATACGGAATAGCAGTAAATAGTGAAAACGCAAGAAATCTTGTTAGATATTTGACAGATATTGAAAATTTGAACTTTGATACTATTGAAGAAAAAAGTTCCGTAGGCAGGCTCGGTTGGATAGGAAATCATGGGTTCAGTCCTTATGTTAATGACCTTGTTTTTGACGGTGATGAAAGCTTTAGAGGGATTTTTAACAGTGTTAAGTATTCAGGTAATATCGAAGAATGGATAAATTTTTGTAAGGAAATCAGGGCAGAAAAAAACATATGTTCAAGAATTATGCTTGCGGCTTCCTTTTCTTCGGTGCTTGTTTCTCCTTGTGATTGCCTGCCGTTCTTTGTCCATCTTTGGGGTGGAACAGAGAGCGGCAAGACCGTAGCGTTAATGCTGGCAGCTTCCGTATGGGCTTCACCGTCTTTGGGTGACTATATACGGACATTTAATACAACGGCAGTTGCTCAGGAGCTTACGGCAGGATTTGTTAATTCTCTGCCTCTTTGCTATGACGAATTGCAGATTATAAAAAAAGAAGCATCACACGATGATATTGTTTATAAATTATGTGAAGGTATCGGCAGAGATAGAGGTAAAAAATCAGGCGGAGTACAGAAAATACTAACTTGGAGAAATTGTATTTTAACAACAGGTGAATATCCGATTTCAAATGCTACCTCCGGAGCAGGTGCTGTAAACCGAATTATTGAAATTGATTGCAAAGACCAAAAAATATTCAAAGACCCGGTTAAGGTTGTATCGAAAATCAAGAATAATTACGGTGGAGCAGGAGAAGTATTTGTTAAATGGCTTCAGGAAAATGGCAACATAGAAAAAGTTCAAAAAATTCGTTTGAAATATAATCAAGCGTTTAGTGAACAATCTGATGTTACTGACAAACAGGCAATGTCTGCAAGTCTTATTCTAACAGCTGATGAGCTTATAGAAAGGTTATTTTTTAATGACGGTATTCGCCTGACTGTTGATGAAATTAAGCCGTTCCTTGTCACCAAAAATGATGTTAATCAAAATAAGCGTTGTTACGATTTTTTGAATGATTTTATAGTTGCCAATTATAACAGATTTGTGCCTGACGAAGACGGAAAATATACAGGTGAAATCTGGGGTGATATGACGAGTAACAAGGTGTATATCATCAAAAGCAAGTTTGATAAAATTCTGTACGACAACGGATTTAATGCAAGAGCATTTCTTAGTTGGGCGGATAAAAATGGACTTATACAGAGAAGTAAAGACCATTTGACTGTTACCAGGCGAATATTAGGCAAAGGTTGTCGATGCGTATGTTTGTTGAATGACAGTCAAAATGAAAGTGTTACATCAAAAGATGATATGCCGTTTGTTTAATGTAACCGTTATAAACCGATAAATAACCGTTGCTATAAAAATCGGTGCATTAAATTAATCGCATAAATAAGCCATTTTTGCACTATGTGAAACCGTTGAAACCGATGTAACCGCTTTTTTGAACATATATTTTATATATGAATACATATCCGAAAAATTGTACATATAAAATATGCTTGTGTATAAAAGAAAAAATAATCGGTTTTTTCGGTTACATCGGTTACAAAGTTCAAAAAATCGCATAGACAAGCCGATTTAAATGAAACCACTTTTTAAGTTTGAGTGGTTACGGATGGTTACAAATGATTGGATTATATATCATGAGAAAAACAAGAAAATGTGACAAATGCCGTTGTGATTATGGTGAATTACAAATACGCAAATGCTCACATTCAGCCGTAAACAGGCGATACGGAGATTACATATGTGTTTATTGTTGCAAAAAATGTTTACATTCTAAACCATATGGCACCGGATGGGTGTGTGCATACAGAAATAAGGAGAGATAAAAATGAGTAAAGAATTAAAGCCGTGTCCGTTTTGTGGTAACAAGACTATCAAAAAAATCAACGGCCGTTTATGGCATTAGCTATGTTTAGCTGTTGTATGTGTGGAGCAACAGTGAGTTTTCAAGGTTCAGAGTATGAACCACAAGCAACTAAACACTGGAACAGGAGAGTTGAAGATGTACCCATATCACAACACAATCAAGAAACGGATAAAAAATGGTGAGCTTGTAAGCTATGAATATGTAGATAACTATAAAAACATAGGTGAATGTTTATTATTGCATTTCAATACACATCCGTTTGAAAGACCTATAAGACCACATAAATATCACGAGTATGTAGATATACTTGTGGATTGGGAAAATAACAGGAGGACTAACAATGGCAAGTTGTAAGGATTGTATTCATTATAAGGTGTGT
>JAFLSM010000078.1 GCA_022510955.1 Ruminococcus sp.
ATACTCTGAACCTTGAAAACTCACTGTTGCTCCACACATACAACAGCTAAACATAACTAATGCTTTTAATGGTCCGTTGATTTTTTTGATAGCCTTGTTATTACAAAACGGACAAGGCTTTAATTCTTCGCTCATTTTGATTCCTCCTTGAATAAAAACTAATAATCTCCACACACTTATTTTGAGGTGATACTGTGAATGATATTATGAAAGATTTACCGTTAGGCTTCGGTATGGCATTAGCTCAACAGCCCAAAGCTATGCAGAAATTTGCAAATATGTCAGATTCGCAAAAGTCTGAAATCCTATCTCAAACACACAACATTAAATCAAAACAAGAAATGAGATCTTTTGTTTCACAACTCGCCCACGATTAATGGGTGAGTTTATTTTTTATTTCCGCTATATGCACACATCCATCCGGTGCCATATGGTTTCACGTATGGGCATTTCTTACAGCAGAACACACAAACATGTGTCCCTCGTTTAGAATACGAACACTTGCGGATTTGTAACCCTACAAATTCGTGTGAACAACTGCCACATTTAATTTGAACAATAGCCACTTGCTACACCTCAGGAATAGACAGCTTATTGAGCTTATCATAATCAATAGAACTGCTGTTCTCTTTCTTGGGCTGTGTAACTCCATCTGTTTCAATCCAATCAACAAGAGTTGCATAGTGATTTTCAAAACGCTTACCTGTCGAAGCCAAATAGCGTGACAGTCGTTCAATCTTCTTTTCACAGTCGTTTGGATATTTGCTCCTAAGCTCGTCAAGTTCGCTTTGTTTCAAAAGAACATTTTTAAATTGTCCGAGTGGCGCGAGTGCGCCCTCTCTCTTCTTACTATTCTTAATATTCTTTTCTTTCTTACTATTCTTATATTGTTGCCCCTCGCCTGCCGCTTGCCTGCCGTTTGCCTGCCTCTCGCCTGCCGAAGTGTCTGCCACTTTTTGATATTCATTGTAATTATTTATAGTAATAATCGAATATTTTGCGGTTGTTTGGACTGCCACTTCGCCTGTCGATTTTAGGTGTTCTAAAGCAGTTCTGACATTCTTAACTGAAATCTTTAAGTCTTCAGCTAAATGCGATTGGCTTGTAATCAGCTGTCCTCGCTTTACCGAGGTTTTCTCAAAATCATTATCCTTATAATTGGCTTTTATTAATAAATGTATAAATACTCGCATAGTATTTGCATCTTGGTACCATCGCCAATTAAGGATTTTTCTATTCAGCTTTATGAAGGATTTATCCATTGTTATCACCATTCAATAGCTCAATAATTCGTTGCCCTGTGTGAGCTTTATCGCAGAAATAAAACTTTGTATTGTAATTCATTTCAATCGTTGACAGTATCTTGTATAATCTCTCCCCTGATACTGCCAAAGGGGAGTTTTTAAGCCGTGGGTTTACCCATTTTAAAACATCTTCTAAACACTTGATATTTCGGCTGTGTTCCACTAAAAACACAAGTCTGATACCGTATTCGTTTGCTCGCTTGAGCTCGTTTATAAATCGTTTATGGTCCTGACAAACATTACTGCAAACTTCAAGTAAACTCTGCTTTCTGTCAACAGCAAACCGTGCATTGTCAAGGCTCATATAATCTCCGACAGGCAACTTTGACGAAAAATGTGTCATGCCCTGCCTGTCAAATTCTTTAATAATATTCGTTATAGCCTTTTGTTTCTCCCGGCTGTCAATTTGAATCGTCATTTAACCTCCTAAAATGGTAAATCATCATCTCTTGCCATATCCTCAATGGACGGAGCAGATGGCATATTTGGCACAGGAGTTTGCGCAGGAGTATTGACAGGCGGTTGATAGTTTGATGTTTGAGCAGGAACAGAATATCCGTTGTTTGCATTGTTTTGCCCGTTGCTGTCTGATTTCTTGCCAAGAGGAAATTCAACATCTTCAACGATAAATTCCGTTACATAACGCTTTGAACCATCATTCGCATCATATGTACGGCTTTGAGCATTACATACAAGCGTGATGCCATCACCTTTATTAAAATACTGATTTATGAATGCCGCCTTTTTTCTCCAAGCAACACATCTTAAAAAATCTGCTTTTCTTTCCTCGCCCTGTTTTACATAATCACGATTTACCGCAATATTAAATGTAGTTGTTTCAATACCCGATGATGTTGTTTTTAGCTCAGGATATTCACACAATCTTCCTGTAAAAATGCACTTATTCATACTCAAGCTCCTCTAAAGATTTAACCCTTGTCAATACTTTTGTTTGCTTACAATAGTCGCAATGCTCACAGCGTTCAGGCTCAACCAATCCCTTTTTAATTGCATCATATAGTAATACCGATTTTTTAAAATGTTCAAGTTCAAAATCTAAGGAAGTTTGCGGAATTTGAATAATATCAAGGTCCGTTACTTTTTCCTTTGTTGCCGCCGCCAAATAGAACGGCAGCACCTTACCTGTATTTTGCCTTATTATTTCCTGATAAACTGCGCCTTGCAAGTCATAACCCCAAAACTCAACCCAAGACAGTCTGCCTTGTTCCGGCTTGTATTGAGGTGCAAAATCTTTCATCACCTTTAAATCAACAATTTTGTCAGAATGCAGGCTGTCAACTTTAATTTTTACAGGTACGCCCTCAATAACGCCTGTCATAATCACTTGCTTTTCCCCGCTCATAAACTCCATAAACATATCATCCTGTTCAACTCGGTTTATGATTTCCTCGGCCTTTATGTACTCAGCTTTCAATGTACCATCACGCTTGAATAACTGCGGATTCTGAGCCTTGAATACATCGAGACTACCTTCAAAATGAGCATCGACATATGAACCGACAAGCAGTGCTGTTGTTTTTTCTCGTTCAAAATTGCCTGTTGCCTCCGCATAAGCAGAGGCTTGACACCTTTCAAAAGATTTGAACTGAGATACTCCCATATATTTAAGTTGATTTTCGGGGCTAAAATAATTTTCGTTAGTCAGCATTGTTCTGTACCTCCTGTGCTAATTTAGTGGCGCAGACAGAACAAAGTGCCTGTCCGTATTTTTGTATTGTATACTCTGCAAGCTGAACAGAATTCAACCTGCCTGTAGACTGTATATCATTGCCACAGTTTGAACATTTAACAATTTCTTCTTTCTGTTCAGTCTGTGGAATAGTCTTTCTCACTCTTAAAGCATCTACAATATCGCCGAAAGCCTTAACCTTTTCAATGCCAATTTGAATTTTCTTGTCTGCCCACTCCTCAATAAAAGGAGTTTTGTACAGCTTTGTTATCATTTTCATATTGGTTGCATTGAGTATCATAGGTTTTACATTCTCGTAAAAATAACATACAACACAATCAGCTTTCTTTCCGTCAGGACCCGTTACTCTTTCCTCACGCACATTTTTTATAGTCAAAATCAAGTCCTGATTATTTTCGATTGAGTATGCACCTAAGTAATTAGGATTAGTCAGTTTCTTCCAGTGTGTCTGCATATGTAAGCCTCCTTATAGTTCTGTTACAATAAGCTCGCTGTCATTTGTCGTACGTGTTGCAATAAATTGCAATCCTTTTTCCTTACATTTTGCATACAGTCTATTTCTGCTTACATCATCAAGTTTTTCTGCACCGTCAATCAAAATAATCTGCAAACCTGTAGGATTACTGATTGCAATATCAACACAAAGTTCGAGCAGTTCACCGTCAGAGCGGTTTGAAATCGGCAATCCGTTAATAAGCGGAATACCATTTTCAACGGTCAACCCCTCAACAGGCAATGTTGCCTTTTCGAGAATTGTACCGGGAAGTGTTCTGGCAAGTTCAATTTTATTCGTATATTCCTCAGATTTAGCCGCAAGCGTGTCAATTTCAGTTTGCATTGCTTTCATACGCTTGTATTCATTGAGGTGCTTAATCATAGCCTCCGCCTCATTGATTTCAGCCTGTAAATCATCAACAGGAATAACATCCATTGAAATATACTGCTCCGCAATGCCGATATCCGCATCAAGCTTTGCCTTTGCAGTTTCAAAATCACCCTCAGCGATTCTGATTTTATCCTGTAATTTACCATCAAGAGCCGACAACTTATCCCTTGCCGATTTGATTTCTGCCTCCATTCGTGCAATATCAGAATTAAGATTATCACGCTCAATACTGATAGCTTTTTCGGCAGAGGTGATGGCAATTTCCTTCGTAGCTTCAAGTCCTCGAATCTTGTTGTTATATCCATCCTTAAAAGCTCTTGCACGCTCAATCTTACTGTTGCCGTCCTTAATTTTCATAAGCTCAGCATACTTGCCAGATAGGTCATAATTCATCCACTTTTCAGCCTGATAACCACTTGGAATGTCCTTTGCGATATCTTCAATGAATGCACGTTTGTTTCTGATATCGCGGTTAATGTCCTGACGACTTTGAAAGTATGCACCATTTTCAGCCTGAATATCATTCAGGACCTGCAATATGTTCTGCTCATAATTAACGCCCTGCGGAATTTCGCCGAACTGCTCTCTTATCCAATTCAAGTCCCACTCAAATTCTATAAGGTCAAGAATGGCTCTGTTCTGCTCATTCTTTGACATCTGCGTAAACTCAACAGGATTGAGTTGCAAAGGTGAAATAATAGTTTTGAGGAATGTTTCGGGCTTTGTTACCTTTGTACCATTTTCTTTAACGGAAATTGCATCAGCCTTGCTTGTCCTTGCCTTACGGTCAATTACAAGTCCGCTGTCAGTTTCAACAATGATTTCTCCCTCACTTTCACCGTTCTTAATAATCCAGTCGCGATTGGATGAATTTGTGAGCGCATATCTGATTGCATCTAAAACTGATGTTTTTCCTGCGCCCTTGTGACCTGTCAGCTCAATACTGTTGCCATTGATTTCCTGTTCTGAAATTCCAAACAATGATTTTATTGTAATTTTTGATGTTTTCATTTCGTCCTCCTTGACAAATCAATCAAATTTGTCTAAAATATGAATATAGTTATTTTGTTTTAGACCGTTTGAGAATTGCCGTTCTCAGCGGTCTTTTTCTTATGTAGATTTTTTAAAATATGAGCAATGACATCAACTGTCCAACCATTGCCAATGCATTTATATCGCTGTGTATTACTAATACCTTCAGTGTAATTATCAGGCAGTGTTTGAAGTCGTTCCGCTTCAATTGGTGTCAGCTTGCGAATTATGTATTTGCCGTCAGGAAGATTGACTTTATATGTTTTCTCCTGTCCTTTGGCGATACCATATTTCGGAATAAAGCTAATTTCTCCGTTCTTTACCGAATAGATATTTTGTTTAATGCTTTTTTCTGAGTCATTAACCATAATTGCAACGCCTGTTGCTCCGTGGTTTCCTTTTGTGGTAATATTGGCTATTGATACATTTGAGGAGGTTGCTTTTATTGTTTGGCTTTTTCCGTTTTTGGTATTTAATAGTATTGGTTCTGCAATATGGTTGTTATCTTGCCAACTTCCATTTGCGGTTAAAGTCGGAGATTTATCGGATTTAATACCACCTTTGTTAAAGCCGTGACCTCGTTGTATAATGACTGGCTCTGCAATCATCTGTCCTTGACTATGTCCGAAGAATTCTCTTGTTGTCGTTCTACCGCCTGATGCAGTGAAACATCGGCTTTTATCTCTTTCGGCAATACCACTCCCGATGATATCTTTCAGCAATATTCCCTTATCCTTGGGTTGAGCCACATTAGGAATATTAGTCCAATAACAGCGTTTTCTTTGTTGTGCAGAAACAAGTGTCGAATTTATCATTATAGGTTGAACCTCTAATTGTTCAGAAATAAAAGCCTTGATATTCTTATGTATAGAATAATTATTTTCATATAGAAAATATCTGCAACCGCTTTCTTTCAATGCCCTGACATATTCCATGAACAGTTTACCGCCCTCGCCATCAGGTGTGGTTTCTCTGTTGTTGTTCGCTATACTCCAATATGTGCAAGGGCTACCACCTATTAGTAAATCAAATCCTTTGTACCTTGTGTAATCGACGTTAAAGACGTTTCCACAGTGTTCAATCTGCGGATAGTTCTTTTGACTGACCTTGATTGCATATTTATCAATTTCATATGCAACATACCTTTCAACAGGTATTCCTGCCCTTTCAAGTGCAACCATTCCGCAACTGATTCCGTCAAATAAACTTAATACTTTGATCACTTCTCACCTCTCTTTTCCAAAATCTTAACTTTAATCAGCGTGATCATCAGCACAAACAGAATTGTCACGAACAAAATCGTAACTGTGTAATTAATCGCACCATTGTCAAACGCTTGTACAGCTATGATGATACCGACAAATGCTATCACCATTAGTGTCTCTGTATAATGCTTTAGAACGCCTTTACAAACGACTTTTGCTAATTCGACTAATTTCATTAGTGCACCGACAATAAACAGATACGCTCGTTCTGAGCGCTTATCCTCGGCTTTTTGTAGATGTTTCATTAACTTACACTCCTTCTTAATAAATTAATCAGCTCTGTTGCTTGCGTATCAAGTCCACACGCGTATGCCTTTAAACGCTGAACAGGGATATTAAACACCCACTTTCCTCCTGCACCTTGAACAGCCAAACCAAAAGGTAGTCTGCCTTGTTTCAAACCGTCATAAATAAAATCCTTTGAAACATTTAGATACTTAGCCGCCACTCTCGGAGGAACATCAACATATTCCTGACCCGTTTCAGGATTGATTAATATTTCGTCATTCATTGATTTCACCTCCATTTCTCTCGTAGCTGTTCGTAGCTTAATTCCTCGA
>JAFLSM010000079.1 GCA_022510955.1 Ruminococcus sp.
ATAAAAAAGAAAGCAGACACTTTTTTCGTGTCTACTTTCATTTTACACCTTCAATTTGCAGACGGTGTTTATTTTTATAACGCTCCATAAGTTGGTTTTAATATGTAACCATTGCAACCCGAAGATTTACCTCTGTGCAACGGTAACAATCAATAACTTATAAGAATAGGTGCAGCACACTGGTTGCTTTTTATTATACTTTATAGGAACTGCACGGAAACAGTCGGGCACAAAAGAGAGTTGTTATATGGTGCTATCTACTCGGATATGTACAGCCCAACGGCTGTTTTTATTTTATTGGCTCAAAGTCTGATGCAGGATGCTTGCATAATGGGCAAACAAAGTCATCGGGCAGAGTGTCGCCCTCGTAAATATATCCGCAAATTGTGCAAATAAAACCTTTTTTGATATCATCTGATTTTTCAGGTTTTGATTTGATGTTCTTATGATAATAGTCATATGTCACAGATTGGTCATCAGACAGTACCTCGGATGCCGTTACATCGGCAATGAATAGCGTGTGAGTTCCAAGGTCGATTGACGAAATTACCTTTGCAGAGATATAGGCATTTGTTTCATTTGTAATATAAGTTATACCGTTTTCTGCTCTCTTAAATGAAATCGCTTCAAGTTTATCCACATCTTTGCCACTTTGAAAACCCCAGTGTTTATAGGTTTCAAATTTTGAATTTTCAGTAAGAATCGACACATTAAATTCTCCTGTTTTGGCAATTATATCGTGTGTGTAATTTGACTTATTTACTGCTATTGAAATTCGGTTTGGCTCTGATGTTACCTGAGTAACAGTGTTAATTATACAACCGTTGTCTTTGTTGCCGTCCTTTGCTGTCAGAATAAATAAACCATAGGTAAGTTTGTGTATTGCGTTTGCCATAATATTCATCCTTTCGAGTTTATTATATGTAATAATTATAATAATATATTTGATAAAAAATATCAATACATAAAATATCAATACATTATTCTATGTTATTTTAATAGTTTTTGTGGAAAAAATATAGCAGGCATAAGTCATGCCTTATGCCTGCCACAATAACATATTACAAAAACGAGCTTATTAAGGTTCTTATTTTAAATCATTTCAAAAAATTCCTTTTTGCTTACAATCCGTGCAAATCCATAATCCTTACAAATATTTTCGCAAACTTTTTTGGTTTCCTCGTCCATATCGCAGTTAAGGCAAATTACATAGTCGTTCTTACCGCGACTTATCCACTTAACCTTGCTTGCGGCACTTCGTAGCATAAATTCGGCATCTTCACACTTCCCGTTCATAGGAGTTACAAACATAACGGTATTATCTTTTTTATATCGGAATAGGAAGAGTGAAATATCACGAACAAATGAAATAACACCAAATACGGCAAACACAACAAGCATACCGACAGCAAAAACATTCATATAACTCACCTCAATATATTTTATTGCAAAAATCTTAATTGGTGCAGTATATTTTGCGTTTGGAATGAAATAATATTAACAGTGGTACAAGCCACATAAATTTTAGAGGTGATTAATATGACAAACAACTCTTATGCAAACCAGAGCATCGCATGCACAGTTACAAATTGTAAGAATCACAATGAAACAAAAAATTTCTGCTCACTTGAATCAATCAAGGTTGGTACACATGAGGCAAATCCAACAGTTTGCCAGTGCACTGACTGCCAGAGCTTTGAACTTAAGAAAGATTGTGGCTGCAAGTAATTATTTTATCCTGCAAAACACCCTCAACATGTGCTGAGGGTGTTTTGTATATTATTCTAAACTTCAATAGAATAGTAGTTACCTTTATTTACAGATGTTGTCTGCTCTTTTATTGTTAATTAGTATTACATACAGGGGGAGTGAAAGTGGAGATTTTCTATGCAGTAATTTCGCAAATCGGAGTATTGTTTTCATTTATATTCATAGGTTTTATTCTTCGTCGTTTCGCTTTGCTTCCCGAAAAATCAACCGAGATTTTCTCAAAACTTGAAAACCAAATTCTAATGCCGGCTGTTGTAATTAACACCTTTCGCACAAACTGCACCGTTAAAAACATTAGTGAAAAGTGGGTGTTCATAGCATACAGTGTCGCAATTTTAATTTTTTGCGTAATCGTCGCATTTATTTTGTCACGCTTTTTGGGAAAGACAGAGTATCTCAAAAAAATTTACCGTTACTCTTTGTCGGTGTCAAATTTTGGATTTGTCGGAACGGCAATGGTCGTGGGGATTTATGGAAGCGAAAGTATTGAATTGTTTGATTATATGATGTTCACACTGCCTCTTAATCTGTTTACCTATTCAATCGGTATATCGTGGCTTGTGCCTGACGGCGGAAAGACATTTTCATTTAAGTCATTTATTAATCCGATATTTGTATCTCTGTTCATCGGTGCAATGCTTGGACTTTTCAATCTTCCTAAATTTGACATTGTAACAACAATAATCACGGGTGCGGCTAATTGTATGTCACCAATCGCAATGATTTTGACTGGTTTTGTAATCGGAGGCTTTCAAATGAAAGTTCTTTTTTCGCAGTGGCAAACCTATGTTGTGGCTGCAACAAGGCTTATTGCAATTCCTTCAGTATCTGTGTTTGTATTGAAACTTCTTAATACGCCGGGTGAGATTATTATTGCTACTCTATGTGCTCATGCAATGCCGTTGGGGCTTAATACTGTTATTATTCCGTCGGCATACGGAAAGCCAGTTGAGGCGGGGGCAAGTATGGCTTTGGTATCACAGCTTAGTGCCATAGTGACTATTCCGACTCTATTTTTAATATTTACGGGAATTTAGTGGATTATTTTTAATTACGGCAACACCGCAATTTACAACTTAGGAACACAGAGGTCTTGGCATAAATTTTTAAAAAAAATAGCTAAAACACTTAATGCCTACTATTATGATAAGAAAAAAGGTAGAAATTTAAAAAAAGCTATTGACTTTTTATTTTTTTGTGATATGATATAGGTAAAGTTCAAAAGCCTATTAAACACATAGGAATTAAAGGAATGATAATTATGTATTTATTTCTTAAACGATGTTGCTTTGATACACGAATGTGAAATTAGTTTTCTTTTAACATTCAAAATGATATGTTAAAAAAGTAATTCTTATCATAATAATTAATACTAAATTAACAATTAAGAAAAGAGGAAATAAAAATGAGCGAATTAAAAGATAGAAAGTTAAAATTTGAAACACTTCAGCTTCATGTAGGACAGGAACAGGCTGACCCGGTAACAGATGCAAGAGCAGTTCCGATTTATGCATCAACATCATATGTATTCCACAACAGTCAGCACGCTGCCGACCGCTTTGCATTAAAAGATGCAGGTAATATCTATGGCAGACTTACAAACCCTACACAGGATATTTTTGAACAGCGTATCGCAGCCTTGGAGGGCGGTTCAGCAGCACTTGCAGTTGCATCAGGTGCAGCAGCTATTACATACACAATTCAGGCACTTACTAAGGCAGGTGACAATATTGTTGCTGCAAAGACTATTTACGGCGGTACATATAACTTGCTTGAGCATACACTCCCAACATATGGAGTAACTGCAAAATTCGTTGACCCTGACGAAGAGGGCGCATTTGAAAATGCTATTGATGAAAACACAAAGGCGCTTTACATCGAGAGCCTCGGCAATCCTAATTCAAATCTTATTGACATTGAAAAGGTTGCAGCTATTGCACACGCACACAATATTCCGCTTGTTGTTGACAGCACATTTGCTACTCCGTTTTTGCTTCGTCCGTTTGAGTATGGTGCAGACATTGTTGTTCATTCTGCAACAAAGTTTATCGGCGGTCACGGTACAGCAATCGGCGGTGTAATTATTGAAAGCGGCAAGTTCGATTGGGCTGCATCAGGCAAGTTCCCACAGTTTGCAGAGCCAAATGCTTCATATCACGGAGCAGTATTTACAGAGGCAGCACCGGGTGCTTCATTTGTAACATTCATTCGTGCAATTCTTTTGAGAGATACAGGTGCAACACTTTCACCGTTCCACGCATTCATCTTTTTACAGGGACTTGAAACACTTTCACTTCGTGTTGAGCGTCACGCTGAAAACACAAAGAAGGTTGTTGAATATCTTGCAAACAATCCAAAGGTTGAAAATGTTAACCATCCTTCACTTGCAGATTCACAATACAAGGCACTTTATGACAAGTATTTCCCGAATGGCGGCGGTTCAATATTCACCTTTGAAATCAAAGGTACAGAAGATGATGCAAAGAAATTCATCGACAATCTTAAGGTTTTCTCACTTCTTGCCAATGTTGCAGATGTAAAGTCACTTGCAATTCATCCGGCTTCAACAACTCACTCTCAGCTTAATGAGCAGGAGCTTGAGGAGCAGGGCATAAAGCCTAATACAATCCGACTTTCAATTGGTACAGAACACATTGATGACATTATCTTTGACTTGCAGGAAGCATTTGATTCAATTTAATATATTTTAATTAGTACGAAGGGACTTGATTTTGTGTCAAAAATTTATAAGAGCGTATCAGAGCTGATTGGCAAAACTCCAATTATTGAACTCCAAAACATTGAAGAAAAGAATAATTTGAAAGCAACTGTTCTTGCAAAGCTTGAATACTTTAATCCAGCAGGCAGCGTTAAGGACAGAGTAGCAAAATCTATGATTGAAGATGCCGAAAGCAGAGGTGTTCTTAAAAAGGGTGCAACAATCATTGAACCTACTTCAGGTAATACAGGTATCGGTCTTGCTTCTGTTGCAACATCAAAGGGTTATAGAACAATTCTGACAATGCCTGAAACAATGAGTGTTGAAAGAAGAAATCTTCTCAAAGCATATGGTGCGGAAATTGTGCTTACAGACGGTACAAAGGGCATGAGCGGTGCTATTGCAAAGGCAAACGAGCTTAAAGAAGAAATTGAAAATTCCGTAATTCTCGGTCAGTTTGTAAACCCTGCAAATCCGAAGATACATTTTAATACCACAGGACCTGAAATCTTTGAGGATACAGACGGTAATGTTGATATTTTTGTTGCCGGCGTAGGTACAGGCGGAACATTAAGCGGTGTAGGTAAATATCTTAAGAGCAAAAAGGCAGATGTAAAGGTTGTTGCTGTTGAGCCTGCAACTTCTCCGGTGCTTTCAGAGGGTCACGGCGGTCCTCATAAAATTCAGGGTATTGGTGCAGGATTTGTTCCTGATACACTCAATACTAAAATTTATGACGAAATTATCACGGTTAAGAACGAGGATGCTTTTGCAACAGCAAACAGCATCGCAAAAACCGAGGGTATCCTTGTTGGAATTTCATCGGGTGCATCATTGTGGGCAGCTCTTGAACTTGCAAAGCGTCCTGAAAACGAGGGAAAAACTATTGTTGCTATTCTTCCTGACACAGGTGAGCGTTACCTTTCTACAGGCGTTTATAACGATTGATAAAATTTACCTATTTGATATATTCCTAATTAAATTAAAAAGCATCCTGCATTTCGGCGAAGGGTCATAAGGAAATGTAGGATATTTCAAAAAACCGGCGTGGCGGAAGTCACGCCGGTTTTTCTACGTTCTTAATGTGTGCAGTACACAGAAATAGCCTGTCTGACAAATTCAGCAGTACCGTCACCGCCTGCTTTATCAATATTTTTCTTAAAACGCTCATCGTCAACATACATCTGACCTAAGCTGTTAAGGATTTCATCAGTGCATACATAGTAGTTATCTGTGATGAACTTCTGCAAAGCAGCTATTTTTTCTTGTACCTCTTTTGCAGAGGGGGACAACTGTCGAATGGTTCCGATTTCGGCAAACATGGTCATCAGTCGGCTTGCAATCTCATCACATTTCAGATCAGATTGTGCCGCCGCCTTTTGCTCATAATCCTTATATGCCTGCGTGTCGCTCCATTTTGCTTTAGCCTCTGCTTTATACTGTTCGATCTCACTCTTGTCAAAAGCCTTAAAACTCATTGTGGTAACTCCTTTGTCTTTGATTTCACGGGCAAAGGATATTAGCTCCCCTATACGCTTGTATTGCAATTCTAACAGTTTTATCTGCTGCGTTAGTGCTTCCGTAGGGTCAAAATTAGGACTGTCAAGAATGCTCTTGATTTCTTTCAAGGGAAACTGCAATTCACGAAACAGCAAAATGCTTTGTAAACGACTAATCGCTGTATCGTCATACATTCGATAGCCTGCTGCGGTTACTTTTGTGGGTTTCAAAAGACCGATTGCGTCATAGTGATGTAG
>JAFLSM010000008.1 GCA_022510955.1 Ruminococcus sp.
TCGAAGTGGTCATAACGGGGCTGACTCGAAATCAGTTAGGGAGCAATCCCCCGCGGGTTCGAATCCCGCCGTCTCCGCCAAAAAGAGACAAGTTTCGACAAAATGAAACTTGTCTCTTCGTATATATAATGTACTATATTTTGACATAATGAAGGATAGATTGATATGAAATATCGCTCTGTAAATCAATTAGATTGTTTTGAGTTCCATGATACGGTATTTACTTTTGTTCGATTTGATAATGATGAACTGGTTGTTTCTGCAAAACATTTGAATATTCATAAATCAACCGAACAAAACACCTTGGATTATGACCTAGAAATTGATTGTGCAAAAATAGTTTTTAAGAGGTTCCAAACGCATTCATTCGAACCGAGCAGAGAATGGAAAATAGATGAAAAAGGAAACTCGTATACAGATGATCCGTTAATCATTTTTAAAGGACAAGAAGCTGAAGATAAAGTTATGCAAGAGATTCGGAATGGAATAAAGATTTATTATTTTGGAAGAGATGGTGATTCTCAATATTGTATTGAAGGTTGTGGTATAGACCCGTTTTTTACAACAAAAATTTCATTTGATAGCGTCACAGTTGAATGGGATGGTTATCTAAAAAAAGCTTGGTATGAATTTCATAAACAGCAACAATTTGAGATTACATTAAATACACCTGTCGGCGAGAAAAATGCAACTGTTTACATCATCTGTAGTTATGAAGATGAATCCTTGTACGAAGACTTTGTGAAACAAACCGTCGACGTCTGTATTAAGTATAATGGAAAAGAGCTATGGGGACGGGGAGCAGATTATTTGTGGATAGACGCATTTGTCAATCTACAAAAGCAGTTACCTGACGGTGTAACTATCAAAAGCTGTCTGACCTGCAAACATGGTAATTTTTGCCCTGTAAGAAATCAACCCGGAGAACTCTTTTGTATGAAAGATGTATTAATTAATGAAAAAAGTGATTTGTTTTTCTATACTGAGGATGAAACGGAACGTGCAAAGCGCTCCAGAAATTACACATATGTGTGTAAAGAATATCAGCCGAAAAGTGACGAGTAGTACACATATAATGATTTTCTGTTTTATTCTAAATAGTATGATTTTGATATCCATTAATTGAAATATAGTGATCCACTTTTAAATTACCGTACTGGTTCGAATCTCTGCAAAGTGACATAATATAATCTTTATCTGCGATTAAATATCCTAAGCTTCAAAAGGGATTCATTTGTATCAAATTTAACGTGATTAACTAAAAAAAGGACTTGCTTTTATGCATGTCCTTTTTTTACGATAACTATTTTATTGTAAAAGACTTAATAATTCTGATATAATCGTATTTGATACCAAATACCCTTTGGCAGTAAAATAAATTCTATCATCATCAATTTTCATAAATCCTGCTTTCTCATACAAATTCGCCTTATTTATAAAAGATAAGGGAATAGAACTGCCGAAAATTTTTTCGTACTCACCAAAGCAAAGACCGCTTTTTAATCTTAATGAAAGCATAATAAATTCTTCTTCATTACCGCCTGTTCCGTCATCAATAATTATATTCTTAGCAAAATCTTCTATACTTCTACCATAGTAAAATCTTTTACCGCTGAAAAACGAATGTGCTGATGGACCGATACCAATGTATTCATTGCATTTCCAATAGTTACTGTTATGCTTGCTTTCAAATCCTTTCTTAGCAAAATTGGAAATTTCATATTGCTCGAAGCCAAGTTTTTCAAGATAATTTACTGCATATAAATACAAATTTGCTTGTTTATCCTCATCGGCAAACATAAGGCTATCTTTAAGCTCGTAAAATCTTGTATTCTCCTCAATTTTAAGAATATAGGATGAAATGTGAGTAACATCGCATTCATTACAAAAATCAATAGATTTTTTTAGACTTTTTTCTGTCTGATAGGGAACACCCATCATCAAATCAAGTGAGATATTATTAAAACCTGCCAATCTCGCTCTCTCTACAGTCAGCTTTGTATCATTTAAAGTATGTATACGACCAAGCATTTCTAATTCCTTATCAACAGCACTCTGAAGTCCAATAGAAATCCTGTTGAATCCGCATTCGTATAATTTCTTAAAATCAATCGTTTTACCTGTATCAGGATTAATTTCGGATGTAATTTCAGCATTTTCGCAAATACAAAAATTCTTTTTAATCTCTAATAGAATGTTGCATAGTCTGTCTGCACCGAGCACACTTGGTGTACCTCCGCCAAAGTAGACAGTGGATACCTTTTTATTTGTCTTATTACTCCAGTATTTAATTTTATCAATTAGTATATCTGTATATTGGTCATAGTCACTTTCATTTGCTGTTTTACTGTAAAAGTCGCAGTAAGGACACTTGCTTTTGCAAAAGGGAATATGAATATACAAACTTATCATTTCACTCATAAAAAACTCCGTAAAAGTGTTGAGGCAGAAACATAAGTTTCTGCCCCGATTTGGAAGGTATATGAAAAATAGGAAAAATCGAATTATTTTATGTATTAATTTTACAGTATTTTGGTTTAATTGTCAATAGCATGCAATGACAAAAAATTAAATTATTTATATTGATTTAGTTGACATCAACATACAAAAGATAGTAAAATAATAAATTAGTGAGTATAATAATTCCGAAAGGATTGTAATAATATGGCTTCATATAAAGATGAAATCTCAAAGCGTCGTACATTTGCGATTATCTCGCATCCTGACGCAGGTAAAACAACTCTTACAGAAAAGCTTTTGCTGTACGGAGGAGCAATTAACCTTGCAGGTTCTGTAAAAGGTAAGCGTACTGCAAAGCACGCTGTATCTGACTGGATGGAAATCGAAAAACAGCGTGGTATTTCTGTTACATCATCAGTTTTGCAATTCAAATATAACGGATACTGCATTAATATTCTCGACACCCCTGGACACGAGGATTTTTCCGAAGATACCTACCGAACACTTATGGCGGCGGATTCAGCTGTAATGGTTATTGACGGCTCAAAGGGTGTTGAAAAACAGACAATTAAGCTGTTCAAGGTTTGCGTCATGAGAAATATTCCAATAATAACATTCATTAATAAGATGGACAGAGACGCAAAAAATCCCTTTGATTTGCTTGAAGATATTGAGAATGTGCTTGGTATTCATACCTATCCTGTAAACTGGCCTATTGGTTCAGGTAAGGAATTTAAAGGTGTGTATGATAGAAATTCCGAAAAGATTTTAGCATTCACAGCCAACAACGGTCAAAAAGAAGTTGAAAAGCTTGAACTTACTCTTGATGACCCTTCACTTGATGATACAATCGGCATTTATCATAAGCAGGACTTATTTGATGATATCGAACTTTTAGACGGTGCCGGTGATGATTTTGACCTTGAATCAGTTAGAAACGGTGAACTCACACCTGTATTCTTCGGCTCTGCTCTTACAAACTTTGGTGTTGAGCCATTCCTTGAGCAATTCTTGCAGCTCACAACTTCTCCGCTTCCAAGAGAAACTGTTGATGAAGAAGTTGACCCAATGTCAGATGATTTCTCTGCTTTTGTATTCAAAATTCAAGCAAATATGAACAAAGCACACAGAGACAGAGTTGCATTTATGAGAATTTGCAGTGGCAAATTTGAAAAAAATATGGAAGTATTCCATGTTCAGGGAAACAAGAAAATGCGTCTTAGCCAACCTCAGCAGATTATGGCACAGGAGCGTGAAATTGTTGAAGAAGCATATGCAGGTGACATAATAGGTGTATTTGATCCGGGTATTTTCTCGATTGGTGATACAATCTGCACAGCTTCTCACAAGGTAAAATTCAAGGGTATCCCAACATTTGCTCCTGAGCATTTTGCTCGTGTCCGTCAAAAGGATACAATGAAACGCAAGCAGTTTATAAAGGGAACAAGTCAGATAGCTCAGGAAGGTGCAATACAGATTTTCCAAGAGCTTGATGCAGGTATGGAAGAGGTCATTGTTGGTGTTGTTGGAACTCTACAGTTTGATGTACTAAAATATCGCCTTGAAAACGAATATAATGTTGATATTATTATGGAGAACCTGCCATACGAATTCATTCGTTGGATTGTAAATGAAGATGTTGACCCGAAAACTCTTGACCTTGCATCAGACACAAAACGAATTCAAGACCTTAAGGGCAATCATCTGCTCCTTTTTACTAGCTATTGGAGTATAAATTGGGCGCTTGAACACAACAAAGGACTTGAACTTAGGGAATTTGGCACAAATTAATTTAAAATTTGAAACCGTCAATATCTTAGACTGTTACCACCCTTTATAGGGTGGTATAAAATTCTCTAAAATCCTTGACATTAGTTTTTGAAATGAATATTTAGAACAATTAATTTATTAGGATAATTATATTATGAGATTATTGATATACGGTGCAGGTGTAATCGGTTGTTTATATGCAGCATTATTTAATGAAGCGGGATATGATACGACTTTATATGCACGAGGTAAAAGACTTGAAACTTTAAATAATGTTGGCTTGTTGTATGAAGTAAAAGGGGAAATACATAAATCTAATGTTAAAGTTATTGAAAAATTAACAGATGATGATTGTTATGAATATATCTTCTTAACCGTAAAAGAAAATCAAGTGTACAGCGCATTAAAAGAATTAAGCAACAATAATAGTCCTAACATTGTTACAATGGTCAATACACTTGAAGAATATTGTGCTTGGGAAGAAATATGTGGAAGAGGAAGAATTTTACCTGCTTTTCCTGGCGCAGGTGGTAGTTTTGAAGGAGATGTGTTGAAAGCGGACCTTACTCCATGGATTATTCAGCCAACTACTTTTGGCGAAATAAGTGGAAAAAAGACGGAAAGATTATTGAAATTGGAAGTTCTTTTTAAACAGTCCCATATTCCTTACCAGATTGTAAAAGATATGCACGAATGGCAGTTGTGTCATTTGGCAATGGTTGTCCCAATTGCAGATGCTTATTATGAGGCAAACAATCCTAAAAAAGCAGGTTGCGAGAGAAACGTGATGAATAAAACAGCGAGACGAATGAAAAGTAATTTTTGTACACTTCATAGGTTAGGTATTAAATTATCTCCGAAGAAAATGAATCTATTTAGATTTTTCCCAATTCCTGTTTTAAGTATTGGACTCAGCATTGTTTTTCAAAGTGATTTTGGGAAGACATTTATGTATCAACATTCAATGAACGCACCTGATGAAATGAAACAATTACATAAAAAGTTCTACAGTTATATAAAAGATAAAATTGACAGATAAATTCCAATTTGGAGGATATATGCTGTACGATAAATTGAAAGATTACTCAAAAAGTGGCATATATCCTTTTCATATGCCGGGACATAAACGAAATTTAATTGATGATATTATTCCGTATGAAATTGACCTTACTGAAATTTACGACTTTGACAATCTTCATGGGGCAAACGGCTGTATAAAGTCCGTCGAAGAAAATGCCGCAAACATCTACTATGTTAAACACGCATATATGCTGATAAACGGAGCCACCGGCGGAATTTTGACTGCAATCAGGGCACTTTCAAATTACAGTGACAAGATAATTGTAGCACGCAACTGTCACAAATCAGTATACAATGCTATTGAATTGTTCGGACTTGATGCGGAATACATTTTGCCTAAGCAAGATGACGAGTTCGGAATATTTATGTCTGTAACTCCCGAACAGGTTGAAAAAGCCTTAAAAAAAAGCGCTGCACGGCTTGTAATTATTACTTCACCTACCTATGAGGGTGTCGTATCTGATGTTAAATCCATTGCTAAAGTTTGCCATAAATACGGTGCAAAATTGTTTGTTGACGAGGCACACGGAGCACATTTTCCTTTTTCATCAGAATTCCCACAGGAGGCTGTGTCTCTTGAAGCTGATGTTGCTGTTGTCAGTCTGCATAAAACACTGCCATCATTAACACAAACTGCATTATTGCTGACGAATGACGATAATTTAACCCAAAATCTTGAAAAGAATCTTTCTATATTTGAAACAAGCAGTCCGTCATATATCTTGATGAGTTCAGTGGAAAATTGTATTGATTATATCAGCGATAATAATGAGAAGTTTTCAAAATATATTTCTAATATCAAACGCTTTAGACATAAATGCAAGGAGTTAGAGCATTTAAGACTATATGAAGAGAATAAAAATATCTTCGATTATGATATAGGCAAACTTGTGATTTCAACAAAAGACACTAATATAACAGGTGTTGAGCTCGCTAACATGCTGAGGGAAACTCACAAAATTGAGCTTGAAATGGCGTATTCTGACTATGTAATTGCAATGACATCTGTATGTGACACAGCAAACGGCTTTGACAGATTATCAAACGCTTTGCTTGATATTGACAGTCAAATTACTAAAGATATAAAGACTGATGTCACATGCAATTATTCATCTTTCTTGCCGAAAAAAGCTATAAAATCATCTGATATTAATTCTAAATATGAATTATCAATTTCGCTTAACAACGCAATAGGCAAGATTTCTGCTGAATATGTGTGGGCATATCCGCCGGGTATTCCAATTATAGTTGCCGGTGAGATAATTAATGAAAACATAATAAATCAAATCAATTATCTTTTAGAGTGTGGGGTAGATGTTTACTCAATAAGTGGAAATCTGCCAAATACTATCAATGTGATTGAATTTGATTGACAAAATTTTACTTATATGATATTATTTAAGTAACGAAATCTTACAAGGAGTTTGATTTACTATGAAAAGAATTAAGACTATTGATACTCGTGATCTTCAGAAGAGCGTAAAGAACGGCGGTTGCGGCGAGTGCCAGACATCATGCCAGTCAGCTTGCAAAACTTCATGCGGCGTTGCTAATCAGCAGTGCGAGAAGTGCATCAGCGAGAAATAATTTTAATTTTTAGATTAAGGATTAACAGCCGTTTTACCCTGAGGTTTAACGGCTTTCCTTTTGTCTGTATGGAGATATTATGATACACCAATATAAACTTAACGGATATAACATAGTTCTTGATGTTTACAGCGGTAGTGTACATTGCGTTGATGATGTTGCATATGATGTTATTGCAATGTATGAAAGCAACACTAAGGACGAAATTATTAATGCAATACTTGAAAAGTATGGTGCAATAGAAGATGTAACAGCAGAAGATGTTTTAGACTGTATTAATGATGTTGCAGAACTTAAAGAAGCAGGTAAGCTGTTTATAGAAGACAAGTATGAAAATCTTGCCTTTGATTTTAAAAAGCGCAATACAGTAATCAAAGCATTATGTATGCATATTGCCCATACCTGTAACCTTAACTGTGAATATTGCTTTGCAAGTCAAGGCAAATATCATGGCGACAGAGCTCTAATGAGTTTTGAAGTAGGTAAGAGGGCTATTGATTTTCTCATTGAAAATTCCGGAAGTCGTGTTAATCTTGAGGTTGATTTCTTCGGCGGAGAACCGCTTATGAACTTCGATGTAGTAAAGCAAATTGTTTCATATGCAAGAAGTATTGAGAAAGAGCATAATAAAAACTTTAGATTTACTCTTACTACAAATGGAATGCTTGTTGATGATGATGTAATAGAATTTGCGAATAAAGAATGTCACAATGTTGTTTTAAGCCTTGACGGCAGAAAAGAAATTCACGATAACTTGCGAAAAACTGTAGGCGGAAAAGGAAGTTACGATGTAATCGTACCTAAATTCCAAGAGTTTGTTAAAAAGCGTGGTAATCGTGGTTATTATGTGCGTGGTACATACACTCACAACAATACCGACTTTACAAATGACATTTTCCATATGGCAGATTTGGGATTTACAGAGCTTTCAATGGAACCTGTAGTATGTGCTCCTGATGACCCGTACTCACTTACATATGACGATTTACCTGTGCTTTTTGAACAGTATGAAATTCTCGCTAAAGAAATGCTTAAACGAGAAAAAGAGGGTAAGCCTATTACTTTCTATCATTATATGATTGATTTGAACGGTGGACCCTGCATTTACAAAAGAATTTCCGGTTGTGGCTCCGGTACTGAATATATGGCGGTAACACCTTGGGGTGAACTTTATCCTTGTCATCAATTTGTCGGTGATCCAAAATACAGCCTGGGTGACATCTTTAAAGGTGTTACAAACACCGAGGTGCAGGATGAATTCAAGCTTTGCAATGCCTATGCTCGTCCTGACTGTAAAGATTGCTGGGCAAGACTTTATTGCAGTGGCGGATGTGCTGCTAATGCGTATCATGCAACAGGTTCAATTACAGGCATATATGATTATGGCTGTGAACTCTTCCGCAAGAGAATGGAATGTGCAATTATGATGAAAGTTGCACAGGCAACTAATGAATAATTCTGATATAACGGCTCAAAACCTAAAAGCGGTTTTGAGCCGTCTCTTTTTAAAATATTGATGCTATGACTGATACTATCGCACAACAAACAATGCCCATCACAACAGGCATGAATGTTGAGAATAGTGTCCATTTAAGGCTCTTTGTTTCTTTTTTGATAGTTAAGACTGTTGTTGAGCAGGGGGAGTGCATAATGCATACGATCATTGTGCAGATTACAGTTGTTATTGTCCATCCGTTTGCAGTAAATAGATTGAATAGCTCCTGATAGCTTGAATATTCAACGAGTGTGCCGCTTGCCATATATGACATTATCATAATAGGAATTACTGTTTCGTTCGCAGGAAATCCAAGAATAAATGCCATTATAATAACTCCGTCAAGACCAATTATATGTCCAAATGGATCAAGAAAATCCGTACAATATTTCAGAAGTGAAATATCGTTAATATTGACATTAGCAAGCAGCCAAATTAACGCACCTGCCGGTGCTGCTACTATAACCGCTCTAAAAAGCACAAATAAGGTTCTGTCAAGGAATGAACGAGCGATAGTCTTGAGTATCTGCGGTTTTCTGTACGGAGGCAGTTCAAGGCTGAATCCTTCAGAACTCTCTGATTTTATAATGGTTGATGACAATATTTTTGAAACAAAAAAAGTTATCAAAACACAAAGTACAATTATCAAAAGCAATATTGCTGCAACCTCAAACGACGATACAAGTGTTAATGAACTACCGGCAAAAAGCATTATAATCAAAGCTATAAGCATCGGAAATCTGCCATTGCAAGGCATAAAGTTATTTGTAATTATAGCAATCAGGCGTTCATGATTTGATTTGATAATTCTGCATCCTGTCACTCCGCAGGCATTGCATCCGATTCCCATTGCCATTGTAAGGCTTTGCTTACCGTGAGTACCACAGCGAGCAAAAAATTTGTCAAGATTAAACGCAATTCTCGGCAAATACCCTGAAGCTTCCATAAGAGAAAATAGCGGAAAAAATATTGCCATAGGGGGCAACATAACAGACACAACCCAGGTAAGAGTTGTATATACGCCATCAATTATCAAACCTGTTAAAAAGCTCGGTGCATTTAAAAAGTCAAATAACAAATATAATTTTTCTTTCAAAAATCCAAAAAACATACTGAGCCATTCGCTCGGATAATTTGCGCCAACAGCTGTAATCCAAAATAGCAGTGCAAACATCAAAAGCATAATTGGTATTCCTGTAGCCTTTGCTGTTAATATTTTATCAATTTTAAGCGAGCGGTCATTAATGTCTTCCTTGTTATATGTGACACATTTACTGCAAATCCGTTCACTTTGTTCTGATAGCTTCTCCACATTAGTCTTATGTTTTTTATCATCCAATATATCAATATCTTCATATAATCTCGATACTCTGTAACATTTTTTCTTCTGGGTGCAAATGTCATAGATAGTATTCTTAAGCTCATTCAGTCCCTTGCTCTTTGTAGCACAAGTGCAGACAACAGGAATTCCAAGGTTGAGCGAAAGCTCATCCGTGTCAATACTTATTCCGTTCTTTTTTGCTTCATCACAAAGATTAATACATAGTATTGCATTTTTCTTAATTGACAGCACCTGTAAAGCAAAGGAAAGATTGCGTTCAATAATATTTGCATCAACTACTATTACAACACATTCCATTTCGTTGTTTGCAAGATAGCTTGCCGCTACCTTTTCTTCAGCAGAAAACGACAGCATAGAATATGTTCCCGGCAAATCAACAACAGAAAATGCCTTATCCTTAATTTTTGCTATGCCTGAGGCACTTTCAACAGTTTTTCCCGTCCAGTTGCCTGTGTGCTGTTTCATACCAGTCAGTGCATTAAATACCGTACTTTTTCCAACATTAGGATTACCTGCAAGAACAATTTGATAGTCTGCTGTCTTTAATTCATTCTCAAAACATACTTCTTTGGTTGAGTTTCTTGCAAACAAAAAGATACCTCCCGATTATAGAGGATTAACTATGATATTCTCACAATCCTTCTTTCTTAACGCAATTACAGCATTTTTTATTAAGTATGCTGTTGGATCTCCAAAAGGACTTTTAAAAATTGGGGTTATAACAGTGTTTTCAAGTATTCCAAGGTCATAAAGACGGTTCTTTAAAGCTTTCGAGCATTCAACATTACAGATTTTTGCACTATTTTTTAGTTCAATACTGCTTAGTGAACATTTTTCTTTCATACCATTCACCGATTTCAACATTTTTTAATTATAATATTCGTTTAATCTTTTTGTGTGATTACATTTTCTATATAACTTAAGGTAAGTTGACAAACACCATATAATGTGTTAGAATGTGTAAAAATAATGAAGTTGTGGTTCTGACAGTTTGCTGTCAGGTAAAGGGAATTCGGTGAGAATCCGAAGCAACAGCCATTACTGTATTTGGTTTATCCATAAGTCAGATTACTCCCACAATATTCTTGGTTAAGCATTCTTGGGCAAAAGAAGAAGAGCAACCGATTAAAGTCTGTGCTTAATTTGCATGGACATTATCCGTTTGCTTTCCTTTTTAGGAGAGCATTTTTCTTTATTAGGAAACTGCTCGAAAATAGAGTCGGCGATAAAGAGCGTTTTTATATGGTGCTATCTACTCGTATAGTTGTAGACCACCGGCTGCTTTTTTATTGCCCTCAATATATTTTTATGGAGGGAAGAAAATGAAAAGATTATCAAAGAAAATCATCTCCTTGGCTTTAGTTACAGCTCTAATGACAACTTTTATGTCATTCAGCTTTGTTTCAAGTGCCGCCCGAGATGAAAAGGTTAGAGTAATTGTCAGAAATGATGTATTCTCTGTTGAAGATGGTGCCGCTTGGGACGGTGTGCTTGTTGACGAATGGGTTGACATTGATGAAAGCACTACAATGATCTCTGCTGTTGTTACAGCACTTGACAATCACGGTTATACTCAAAGCGGAGCAGAGAGCAACTACATTACAGAAGTCAATGGTCTTTCAGCTTTTGACGGAGGCTTTATGGGGGGCTGGATGTGCACCCTTAATGATTGGTTTACAGATCAAGGATTTGGTGCATATACAGTTGCTGACGGAACACTTGAAAATGGCGATGAAATCAGCATTATGTACACAATGGCATGGGGAGAAGACATTGGAAGCTCCTGGAGCAACAATGATATATATCTTGCTGATATTACATTCAGCGACGGTGTCTTAAACGAAGATTTTGACCCTGAGGTAAATGATTATACTCTTACAATTCCAGCTGATACTGAAAGCGTTATTGTAACTCCTACTGCCTATAACAAAAATTATCAGGTGAGAACATATCTTAATGATTATACTCCTGCTGAAAACGGAACAGAGTATAAGAGAAGTGCTGATATCCCGGTTTCTGAGGGGGACAAAATTATTGTTGGTGTCGGTGATGAAGCTTGGCCTTCAATGAATTATACATCAGGTGCAAATGTTTATACATTTACAATCAAAGTTGAAGAAAAAGCTGAAACGGTTGATGAAAAAATCAAGTCAACATCAGACTATTTCCTAACTCTTAATACCCCTGTTGTAGCTTCTGTAGGAGGCGATTGGCTTACTCTCGGTCTTGCAAGAAACAGTTTAATCTCAGATGAATTTGCTGAAGGATACTACAACAATGTAGTTGAGTATGTAAAGAGTATCGGGTCTTCAAAGCTTGACGGAGTTCGTTCTACTGAGAATTCAAGAGTAATTCTTGGCCTTACTTCAATCGGTAAGGATGTTACAGATGTAGGCGGTTACAATTTACTTGAGCCACTTGCTGATTTTAATTATCTTATTAAGCAGGGCATTAACGGACCTATTTGGGCACTTATTGCCATTGACTCCAATAATTACGAAATTCCTATTGATAATACAGTATCAGAACAGACAACAAGAGAACTCTTGATTGAAACAATCTTATCTTTACAGCTTGAAAATGGTGGTTGGGCATTTTTCGGTAATACTGCTGACCCTGATATGACAGGCATGGCTATTCAGTCACTCGCAAAGTATTATGGCAAAAATGATGATGTTACAGATGCCATTGACAAGGCAATTAACAAAATGTCTGAACTCCAAAGCGATGATGGCGTTTTCAAATCCTGGGGTTCTGCAAATGTTGAAAGCTGTGCACAGATTGTAGTTGCACTCACAAGCGTTGGCATTAACCCTACAACAGATGAAAGATTTGTTAAGAATGGTAACTCACTTATAGACGCTCTTATGTCATTCAGTGTTGAAAATGGTTTTAAACACACTATTAACGGCAAATATGATCAAATGGCAACAGAACAGGCATTCTATGCACTCGTATCATACAAAAGATTAATTGACGGTCAAACTTCACTTTATGATATGACAGATATATTTGAAAAAACATATGTTGCTTATGATGTTAATCTTGACGGTATAGTTACTATCGACGATGTAACACTTATTCAGAAATATATGGCTGAATTAGAAGAACTTGATGAAATTCAAGTTAAGATTGCTGACTGTGACGAAGATGGTAAGATTACTATTGATGATGCAACATTGATTCAAAAGTTCCTTGTTGATTTGATATAATTTAGGATTGAAATTTATGAATGAAAAAGGTTTTAGCGCAAATTTTATAATTAAATACATAAAAAAGAACAAACTATATTTTGGCGGAGCCTTAATTGCTGTTGTATTACTTGTTACTGCCTTTTTTACAGGAGGCAGTCTAAGTGCTACACCTCAAGCTTCATCAAATATTCCTGTTTCAGTGAGTTCAACCAAAGATGAAACTTTTTTAGATAAAATATCTACTGAACCTGTTTTAACATCAGACAATAAAAAAGATGTTGATAAAAAGGATGAAAAAGATAATAAAAAGAATACCAACTCAAATTCATCTACAAGTGCAGTTCAAAACGCTACAGATTCACAAAACAATGTTGATAAGAGTTCTTCCGGTATAAACTCACAAATCAGTCTCACTGATAATTCAGTAAGCAATTCTCAGTCATCATCAAATGTATCACCATACAGCAAAGAGTATTACTATCAGAACAGTTCTGAAACTTCAGACAGTAATTTCTCAAGTAATGCTCAACCATCTAACTCAAACTCTTCAAGCAATAACAAGGATAAGCACAACACTGATCCTGTCCCGCCATGTAAACCACAGCCTGTTGAACCGCAAGATCAGGAGATTGTGGACAATGAACTGACTTGTACAATTTCCATCAGTTGTGCAACAATTCTTAATAATTTGGATAAATTTAATCCTGAAAAAATTGAGCTTGTTCCTGAGGATGGATGGATTTTAAAACCTACAAAGGTTACATTCAACGAGGGAGAATCTGCTTATGATTTGCTTGTAAGAGTGTGCAAAGAAAACAAAATTCATATGTCAGCAAAATGGACACCTCTCTATAATTCTCATTATATTGAATCCATTAATAATATTAAAGAATTTGACTGCCCGACGGATAGATTTCATAATACCTCAGGCTGGATGTATTGCGTGAATGGTTGGTATCCAAATTACGGTGTTTCACGATATGAATTAAAAAAGGATGATATTGTTGAATTCAACTACAGCTGTGTTGGTCTTGGAGCTGATTTAGGAGCAGAATATGCAACAGGAGGATAAATAAAATGAAAAACACTTTTTCGCAAATGCATCCAATAGTAAATTTTGTATTCTTTGCATTTGTAATTAGTCTTTCAATGTTTATGCTCAATCCAGTTTGTCTTGTGATTTCATTAATATGTGGATTGCTTAATGCAGTATATCTAAATGGCAAAAAGGCAGTAAGATTATCATTGTTATACCTTCTGCCTACGATCGCTTTAATTTCAATAGTAAATCCTGTATTTAATCATGACGGAGTAACAATACTTACATATTTCCCATGGAACAATCCTCTCACGCTTGAGTCTATAATCTATGGTGTTGCAACCGCAGTACTGCTGTCCGCAGTAGTACTGTGGTTTTCATGCTTTAATAAGGTTATGACATCCGACAAATTTATTTATCTTTTCGGTAGAATTATTCCGTCAATGAGTCTTATTTTATCTATGGCTTTAAGATTTATTCCAAAATTTATCTCTCAATTTAATGTAGTCAGAAATACTCAAAAATGTATTGGAAGAGATATATCAAACGGATCACCATTTCAAAGACTAAAACATGCCGCAAAAATTGTATCTATTATGATCACCTGGGCACTTGAAAATGCAATAGAAACTGCCGATTCAATGAAAAGCCGAGGTCACGGACTAAAAGGCAGAACAGCCTTTTCAATATATCGCTTTAGCAAACGAGACATAATTACTCTTGTGACAATCATCATTATTGGTACTTCATTAGTAGTGATGTCAATGCTTAAAATTGCAAAATTCAGATATTTTCCGTCTGTTAAAGGAAATGTAGTTAGTGTTACTTCAATTATCTATTATATTTTATACTTTGTCTTAATGTTGATACCGCTAATTATAAATGTAAGGGAGGGAGCAAAATGGAAACGTTTAAGGTTAGCAATTTAACTTTCAGATATCCTGAAACTAATATTGATGTATTAAAAAACATCAGCTTTTCTGTAAACAAGGGAGAATTTATTACCCTTTGCGGTCATTCAGGATGTGGCAAAAGTACCCTCCTACGCCACTTAAAGCCTGTGCTTGCTCCTGAGGGAATAAAAAGGGGCATCATAATTTTTGATGGAAAAGATATAAACGAGCTTGAACAGCGTGAACAGAGCAGTAAAATAGGATATGTGTTGCAATCACCTGAAAACCAGATTGTAACTGATAAGGTATGGCATGAGCTTGCGTTTGGACTTGAGAGCCTTGGTTATGACAATCAAACTATAAGAAAAAGAGTTGCTGAAACTGCAAGCTTTTTTGGAATTCAAAATTGGTTTGACAAAAGCACAACAGAACTTTCAGGCGGTCAGAAACAGATGCTAAATCTTGCATCAATTATGGCTATGCAACCCGAGGTTCTTATTCTTGATGAACCAACAAGTCAACTTGACCCGATAGCAGCTGCTGATTTTCTTTCCTGCATATGTAAAATCAACCGAGAGCTCGGCACAACGGTAATTATCACAGAACACAGACTTGATGAGATTCTTCCTGTCAGCAGTCGTGTTCTTGTTATCGAAAATGGTGAACTCATCTCATTTGACACTCCTCAAAACACAGGAAAAAAACTTAAGTTATTAAACAGCAAGTCGTTTTTGTCATTGCCTGCACCAATGCAAATTTGGGAGGCGGTGTGCGGTGACAACAGTAACTGTCCCGTAACAGTAACAGAGGGAAGAGAGTGGCTTGAGAATTATTCAAAAAATCATAAGCTTATTGAAATAGAAACTGAAAATATAACTCATTCAAATGAAATTGCTTTTGAATTTAAGGATGTTTGGTTCAGATACGAAAAGGATTCACCTGATGTTATAAAAGATTTAAATCTGAAAGTATACAAAGGAGAATTTGTAACAGTTCTGGGAGGCAACGGTACTGGAAAGTCAACCATGCTTTCACTTATTTGCGGTATTAAAAAACCTTATAGGGGCAAGGTTATCATAGAAAATAATATGAATGCTTGTCAGCTCCCACAAAATCCGCAAAACCTTTTTGTAAAAAAGACCGTTCTTGAAGATTTACTTGAAATATTTGACGGTCAAAAAATTGACGATAACGAAAAGCAGGACAGACTTAAAGAGGTAGTCGGACTTTGCAAACTCGACAGCTTGCTAAATCGTCATCCATATGACCTTTCAGGCGGCGAACAGCAAAGAGCTGCACTTGCAAAAATATTATTACTGAAACCATCAATTCTTTTGCTTGACGAACCTACAAAAGGAATTGATGCTGAGTTTAAGATAATCTTCGCAAGAATTATAAAAATACTTTACAACTCCGGTGTAACGATTGTAATGGTTAGTCATGATGTAGAATTCTGTGCGAAGTATTCGCACAGGTGTATGATGTTCTTTAACGGTGAGATTGTATCAGAAAACACACCCAGAAAATTTTTTGCTTCAAATAGCTTTTATACAACTACAGCGAACAGAATGTCACGCAACATCATAAAAGACGCTGTAACAGCTGATGATGTAATTTATGCCTGCACAGGAAAAAGAGCTGAGGATAGTGTAGATATTGACTTTAATCTATACAAATCAACTCCGAATATTCCTATTCATAAAAATAAACCTGTACAAGTGAATAAACTTCCTATCTGGAAGAAAATTCTTGGAATATTTTCTGCTCTTTTGTTTTTATTCGGTTTAATTGTAAATCTTGATTATATTGACAATATTAACTCTGAAACATTACCAAAATGGGCAAACTTTTTATTGATTGGAATCCCTGTAGTTTTGCTTATGATTTCCTTTGGTTCAAAGTCGAAACGCTCTTTAGATGAAATCTATACAAATTCTGGTAATCGTAAAATTCCAAAAAGAACTTTAGCTGCCGCAATTATGATTTTACTTGCAATACCGATCACAATTTTTATTGGCGTTACATACTTGAAGGATCAGAAATATTTGTTTATATCATTGCTTGTAATGTTTGAGTGTATGCTTCCGTTTTTTCTTGTATTCGAGAGCAGAAAACCTCAGGCAAGAGAGCTTGTAATAATTTCTGTACTCTGTGCAATCGCTGTTGCAGGCAGAACAGCTTTCTTTATGTTACCGCAGTTTAAACCTATTATTGCAATAGTTATCATATCAGGTGTTGCGTTTGGGGGAGAATCAGGTTTTTTAGTTGGTGCAATGACAATGCTTGTATCAAATATATTAATGCAACAAGGACCGTGGACGCCGTGGCAAATGTTTGCTGCCGGCATAATCGGTTTTATTGCAGGAATATTGTTTAAGAAAGGACTTTTAAGCCGAAACCGAATTGCACTTTGTGTTTTCGGATTCATATCAACCGTTGTAATATACGGTCTGATAATGAACTTTTCATCCGTTGTAATGGCACGAGCAACAATTAACCTTGCAACAATTTTCTCTTTTGTAGTCACCGGATTTCCAATGGACATCGTGCACGGACTTGCAACCTTTGTATTTATATATTTTTGTGCCGAGCCAATGCTTGAAAAGCTTGACAGAATCAAAACTAAGTACGGTCTTATCAAACAAAGGAGATAAAACAGTCAGATGACTGCACCTATCCGAGCAGAGAACAACATATAAAAACACTCGTTTCTGCCCGACCGTTATAGAGCAAATTCATATAAAGTAAAAATAAGGTACTGTTTTTTCAGTACCTTATTTTTTAATATGAAATTATTTCATAACCGTCGTCAGTGACAAGCACTTGAATTTCCCACTGCGCAGATGGCTTGCCATCCTTTGTATAAATTGTCCAGCCATTTTCTTCGTCAACAAACACATCTGCCTTACCCATATTAATCATAGGTTCAATAGTAAATATCATTCCCGGCACCATAAGCATTTCTGTGCCCTTTGTTGTTACGTAACTTACCCAAGGCTCTTCATGAAATTCAAGACCTATGCCGTGACCGCCTACTTCACGGACAACAGAATATCCGTTGCTCTTAACATAATCGTTGACAGCCTGACCCATATCACCAAGAAACCCCCAAGGTTTAACGGCCTTTAATCCCTCTTGTAGACTCTGCTTAGCAACCTCAACAAGTCTTCTGTTTTCTTCGCTAACATTTCCAATACAAAACATTCTTGATGAGTCAGAAAAAAAGCCGTTAAGCTCTGTTGAGCAGTCAACATTAATAATATCTCCATCTTTTAAAATGACATCTTCACTTGGGATTCCGTGACAAACTTCATTATTTATTGAAGTGCACACACTCTTCGGAAATCCCTCATAACCAAGAGTGGCGGGGATACCTCCCATTTTTATAGTCAAATCGTGCACCCACCTGTTAATCTCTTCAGTTGAAATTCCCGCCTTAATATGTTCAGCAACATAGTCAAGTACGGCAATATTAATTTTTGCACTTTCCTTGATTTTTTCAATCTGCTGTGGTGTCTTTATTATCGTATGGTCGGGAACAATATGTCCCTGACTCTCAAAAATTTCAATTTTTTCATCAAATTCAATGTGACATTTTTTATATTTTTTTCCGCTGCCACACCAACATACATCATTTCTTCCGGGCTTATCCACAAAGATCACTCCTATAATTTATTTACCATCTCATAATTAAATAGATTATAGCACAATCATACTTATATCTCAATATTTTTTATATGCGATGAAATCAATAATTTTACGACAAGTTGCTAATCCACTATGATATATCTTATCATAATTACAAAACTGTATTATGTAAAAAAGGAAAGTAAAACAAGCAAAATATAAATATATTAAAACAAATTAACTAAATTAACATTGACACTTTTACGCGACAGTGTTAATATTACACTATAAAAAATGATATACCATAATATATTTCATCTTTTATACTTAAGTAGGAAAATTATTACCGGGGAAATATTTTATAAATATGGTTCCCAGATATATCAAGCTATGATATGCTAAATGTTTTTTATTTTACAGGATAATTTTTATGAAAAAGTTTTTTGCAATTATGTTCGTGTGATACTAATACAGCAACAACCTTTGATAGTAAGAGTATTGATAACGGCTATAACAATTATTTAGCAGGCGGAAATATGGCCTACACGGATAGTAATTTGTATGTGAACTTATCATTTGGATATTGATGAAATGAAACAACATATGCCTTATACTGTTTTTGAATGACTAATTTTATATCTAATGTAAAATTAATTTCTGATGTTAATACTTGTTCGTATTATAAAAATCGCAAACAAAAAAGCTGTTGAATATTTAGGTTATAATATTACTTATATATAAATTTTTTCTTTGAGTTTTAAGGAGATACTAATGAAAAATAATGAATGTAACAACAAAGAGTATAAATTGTATAATGTGATATTCCCAATATTTATGTTATTTATTTTTAACCCATTCCTATTAATTTTCTCGTTGTGTGGCAATTTTATAATCGATTCAATAGTCCTATTAATAATTTCTTTTTTATTCTATAAAAAACTTAGTTTACAATTTTATATATCAAATATTTTTAAAGTGTGGCTATTTGGATTTTTTTCTGATTTTGTTGGTTTGTTTTATTTAATTATGGTATCTCTTCTTTCAAATGCCAGTTATTATGATGGTGATGATTTAGGAAAACAAATTTTATCCGGTGTTTATTCAGCAACAAATCAGTCTCATTTTGACAGCTTTTGGGGATTTGCTTTTATAATGAGTGGTATTATTATATCAGCTGCTATTATATTCCTAATGAATTATATATTTACTTTTAATAAACTTGATATAAGTAAAAAGCAGAAATTATTCTCAGCGTTAATTCTTGCAGTTTCTACTGCACCATATACTTTTTTGTTGCCTAAAGAATTGTTTTATTGATGTTAGCTTTATTATTATAATATTATAAGTTAAAACTACTGAAAGCAATAAAATCTCAAAGTTGCCTGAAAGTATTTTTTAGTGTATAATTGAAAAGTAATAAGAATACTACTATTCAGCATATTATTATGCGGAGGTAGATTGTTATGAACTTTAAAAAGATTATGTTTTCAACACTATGTTTAACATTGTTTATGTCATTCTTCATATTAATGATTTCTGCTGTGCCTACAATAACACTAACAACATCTTCGGATTCAGGGCAAATAACACCTATCGTAGTAATAGATCCGGGACACGGAGGAGAGGATGGCGGTGCAATCAATGACGACGGAGTGATTGAAAAGGATATTAATCTTGAAATCTCCTTAAAGGCAGCTGATTTGCTTAATTTTTTCGGCTTTGATGTTAAAATGACACGAAATGATGATATAGCTCTGTCGGGCGATGAACAGACTGTTCGCGCACGCAAGGTTGCTGATATGAACAAGCGTCTTGAAATTTATAATTCAGATGAGAACAATGTAGTTATCAGTATTCATCAAAACAAGTTTGAACAAACTAAATATCACGGCACACAGGTGTTCTATTCACCAAATAACGAAAACAGCAAAGCACTTGCAGAAAATGTTAGATTTGCAGTAAAAAAGCTTACACAGCCCGATAATGAGCGTGAATGCAAAAAGTCCGACAACGGGATTTATCTTTTGAAACACGCAAAAAACCCTGCAATAATTGTAGAATGCGGATTTATTTCAAACGACGAAGAATGTGCAAATTTGCTTGATGAAACCTATCAAAAACAAATTTCATTTGCAATCATCAGCGGTTTTTTAGACTACAACATTTCTAAATAATGGATGTGAAAATATATGGCTTCAAAAATTAAAAGCGTTTACATATGTTCAGAATGTGGTCACGAATCACCAAAATGGTATGGAAAATGCCCATCCTGTGGTGAATGGAACACAATGAACGAAGAGATAAAAAAAACTTCAAAATCGGCATCTGTTGTTAAATCAAAGGTATACTCAAGCAATGTAACACCCGCAACAATAAATGAAATTTCAACAGAGGATGAACATCGCTATGATACAGGCTGCAAGGAACTAAACCGAGTTTTAGGCGGTGGAATTGTAAAGGGAAGCCTAATCTTGCTTGGCGGTGATCCGGGCATCGGTAAATCTACTGTATTAATGCAAATTTGTCAGTTTCTTGGCGACACACTAAAGATTTTATATGTTTCGGGCGAGGAATCAAAACGACAGCTAAAATTAAGGGCGATAAGATTAGGTGTTAATTCACCAAATCTGTTTGTAATGACGGAAACCGATGTTGAAATTGTCTGCGAGCAAATAAAGCAGGTAAAACCCGACCTCGTTATGATTGACTCAATTCAAACTATGAATTTAACTGAACTTTCATCATCACCCGGAAGTATAACGCAGGTTAGAGAATCTACCAATATGCTTATGCATACAGCAAAAGGCTGTGACATTCCGATGTTCATAGTCGGTCATGTAAATAAAGAGGGTTCTATTGCGGGGCCAAAAGTACTTGAACATATTGTAGACACAGTACTGCACTTTGAAGGCGATAAGCAGATGAGCTGCCGAATTTTAAGAGCAATTAAGAACAGATATGGCTCAACAAATGAAATTGGTGTGTTTGAAATGACAGACAAAGGCTTGCAGGAAGTTGAAAATCCATCTGTAATGTTGCTCACCGGCAGACCGAGAAATGTATCTGGCACTTGTGTAACCTGTACTATCGAGGGTTCCCGTCCGATTTTAGCTGAAACACAAGGTCTTGCGACACAGAGCGGATATGGAAATGCAAGACGAATGTCAACTGGTTTTGATTACAACAGACTTTCATTGCTACTTGCAGTTCTTGAAAAGCGTGCAGGATATTATTTTTCAAATTGTGATGCTTACATTAATATTGTAGGTGGTTTAAGAGTGGACGAGCCTGCTATTGACCTTTCGATTGCTATGGCTCTTATCAGCAGTCTTAAGGATACACCAATCTCTGAAAATGCAGTTGCTTTTGGTGAAATCGGACTTGCTGGTGAAATCAGAGCTGTTTCACAGGCACAAATGAGGATTAATGAGGCTGTGAGACTTGGATTTACTAAAATTATACTTCCATATCACAACTTAAAAAGCGTTCAGTGTGATAACGCTGAGTTAATTGGCGTTAAGAATATAAGACAGGCATTTGAGGCAATTTCAGAATGAAACGGCTTATAATGTCAGATAAATACAGCTGTTTTTACAATGAACTTATTGATATCGGTTATCAAATCATTCCAACCGATACAATCGTGGTCTTTCATACACCTGAACAAAAGCACGCTGATATGCAGTGTTTAAAAATTGATGATAAATATTTTATATTAAATGAATGCGACCGCTTAAAACACTCTTTAAACCCACTAAATCCAATAGTCATTTCACACAAAGCAGGAAAGAAATATCCTGAAAATGTACTTCTTAACTGCTTATATCTTGATAATATTTTATACGGAAAATCTTCCGCAATATCAAGTGAAGTTAAAGAATATTGTAATGAAAATAATATAAAAATAGTCAATGTTAATCAAGGATATACACGCTGTTCTACACTTATAGTTAATGAAAAGGCTGCGATTACTGCTGACATTTCAATTGCGAAAGCGCTTAAAAACAATGGGGTAGAGGTAATGAAAATCAGTGAAGGGCATATTATTCTTGAGGGCTTTAATTATGGATTTATCGGCGGAGCAAGCGGTAAGATTGATAACAGAATCGTATTTTTTGGCAATGTAAAAAATCATCCTGATTTTAATAAAATAGAAACTTTTATAAAAAATCACGGCAAAGATATTCAAATTCTATGTCCACAAATGCCACTTACTGACATAGGTGGCATAGTAGAAAAGGAGTAATCATTTAGATTACTCCTTTTGAGTTTATTCATCATACTCACTTTTCTGTTTCATATGCGAAAGGGGATTGCTTTCAGCCGCATCTTTCATTTGCTGAGAACTTAAATGAGTATAAATCTCAGTAGTTCCCAGATTCTCATGACCTAAAACATCCTTTAAAACTCTGATATCAACATCACCATGCTGATACATAAGCGTTGCTGCTGTATGTCTTAATTTATGACAGGAATATCCTTGAGCGTCAAGTCCGATTTTTGAAAGATACTTATAAACCATAGCCTGAATAGTTTTAACAGACATTCTGTTATGATTTCTGCTGATGAACAAGGCACGCTTATCCTTGACTTCATCAACAGGACGCACCTTCATATAGGCAGTTATAGCATCTGAACAGGCTTGATTAAGATAGATTACACGCTCCTTGTTGCCTTTGCCAACAACTCGGATTGTACCGTCTTGGCGAACATCAGTATAGTTAAGTCCAGCCATCTCAGAAACTCGAAGTCCACAGTTAAGGAAGAGTGTAATAATGCAATAATCACGCTCTTTATACTGACCTTCAACAGCATTTAAAAGCTCTATGCTTTGTTCAAGTGTCAAATATTTTGGCAAAGACTTTTTCTTTTTAGGAATTTCAAGCATATCAACTGGGTTAGTGCTTATAGAATGTTTGTTCTTATGTAAAAAATTGAAATATCCTTTAAGACTTGAGCATTTTCTTGCGCGGGAAGTAGCGCTGTTATGGCGTTCGTTTGCAAGAAAATCCATATATTCGTAAGCGTCATTCAAAGAAATAGTTTTAACTAAATCAAGTGTCACATCATCAATTTTGATATTATCAAATGGGATGTTAGCATCAATTAAATGCCTGCGAAGCTTAATAAAACGAAAAAAAGTACGCAAATCAAGATAATATTCATTAACAGTCTTTTGGGATTTATTCCTAATTGTCTGCAAGTAATAAAGATAATCAAGAATAATCTGGGGAGCATCATCACGATAATTAACAGCCAAAAAAATCACCAACTTAAAACATTAATAAAAGAATAGTATAAAGTTATAATATTAAATTTATCATCAAGTACAGAAAAATGATGGATTAGGAACGAACGAATTGCACAAAACAATAATTTTGTAATGGGTTGCTAACCGAGGGAAACGAGGTTCAACTTCGCTAATAGTCCATAAGTAATTATACAAAATGAATATTTTGTATAATTAAGGGTAGGAGTTAAATAATAATTAACGGAATAAAAGCCTTATTTTATTATTAAAAATATTTATCATAATCACTATCCGTTGGAATTGGTCTTTCCAAACCAATAACTCTTGGCCACATATCTGTGTCATCAATTATAAATCCCATGATCATACCCATATGACTGTGAAGATGTCTAAACTGAGCTAATATCAATGTAAATTTTGTATATTTACAGTTTTTAGGATATTCAAGTAATTGATCATCTGTAAGCATTAAAACATATTTTTCAATCTTATTCTTAATTAGATTATAGTATTCATTGATTTCTACTCTCGATAAATGCTTAGCAGGTTTTATATCAAGATTATTCAAATTATCTGCGTGTATCAACGGTTCGACATAATCATAAGGATTTATGAACCACATATCAAGTGAATGAAGCATATGGTATATATGTTGCCACATCGGAGCATTGCAATATTCTTTATCCCACAAGTCATTAGGAACACAGTCAATAACATTTTTTACCTCCCACAAAGCCCTGTTTGTCTGATCAGAAATTACATCTAATATTTCCAATATATTCCCTTCCTTCAATTTCCAAATAATAAATCTTTTGTATAATTCGTTTCAAAAATTATATTAGCATATTATTATTAAAATATCAATATGTAAAACATAAAATACATATAAAATATATCGTTTTAATATAACTATCACTTTATATTTTAATATTTACACAAAAAAATCCGCCTGAACAAATCAAGCGGATTTTCTCATTTATTCAATTCAGTAAATTATTAGCAAACGCCCTGCTGAATCATTGAATCTGCAACCTTTTCAAAGCCTGCAATGTTAGCACCTACTACATAGTTGCCCTCGTAGCCATACTTCTTAGCAGCAGCAGCAATGTTAGCATAGATGTTCTCCATGATGTCCTTAAGCTTCGCGTCAACCTCTTCGAATGTCCATGAAAGTCTCTGTGAGTTCTGGCTCATCTCAAGAGCTGATGTAGCAACGCCACCTGCGTTAGCAGCCTTACCAGGAGCAAAGAGAACGCCTGCATCCTGAAGTACCTTTGTACCCTCAAGAGTTGTTGGCATATTAGCACCCTCTGCAACTGCATAGCAGCCATTTGCAACAAGACGCTTAGCATCTTCATCATTAAGCTCGTTCTGAGTAGCACATGGAAGAGCAACATCACACTTAACTGACCAGTCAAACTTGCCCTCGTGGTACTCTGAATTTGGACGATAGTTCTTGTACTCTGTAAGACGCTGTCTCTTAACTTCTTTAATCTCCTTAATAGCATCGAGATCAATACCCTCTGCGTCATAAATCCAACCTGTTGAATCAGAAAGAGTTACAACCTTAGCGCCAAGCTGTGTAGCCTTTTCAGTAGCATAAATAGCAACATTACCTGCACCTGAGATACATACTGTTGCACCGTCGAGTGACTTACCGTTATCCTTGAGCATTGCATCTGTAAGATAAAGAAGACCGTAACCTGTAGCCTCTGTTCTTGCGAGTGAACCACCCCAGTTAAGACCCTTACCTGTGAGAACGCCTTCGTATACATTCTTAATTCTCTTGTACTGACCGAACATATAACCAATTTCACGAGCACCTGTACCGATATCGCCTGCAGGAACATCTGTATCAGCACCAATGTGTCTGCAAAGCTCTGTCATAAAGCTCTGGCAGAATCTCATTACTTCGTTGTCGCTCTTGCCCTTTGGATCAAAGTCAGAGCCACCTTTACCGCCACCGATTGGAAGACCGGTAAGTGAGTTCTTGAAAATCTGCTCAAAACCAAGGAACTTGATTACGCCGAGGTTTACAGATGGATGAAGTCTTAAACCACCCTTGTAAGGACCAATAGCGCTGTTGAACTGAACACGGAAACCACGGTTTACCTGAACCTTGCCGTTATCGTCAACCCAAGGTACTCTGAACATTACAACTCTTTCAGGCTCAGTAATTCTTTCAAGAATACCATTCTCCTGATACTTTGGATTAGCCTCGAATACAGGTTCAAGTGAAGTCAAAACTTCTGTTGCTGCCTGAATAAACTCAGGCTCATTTGAATTTTTTGCTTTCAGCTTTTCAAGCTGTTCACTTACATATGACATTTGTAAGCTCCTCCTTTTATGGTTTATTCACATTAAATATAAACATATCAGCAAGTTATAAAAACCATATAACTCAGTATTCCTTGCTGAACAATAATATAATACTATATTTTTTACTGATTTGCAATATATTTTATAATATTCCTGCAAATTTTTTCATTTTTTCTTGTATTTTTAGTGTTTTTAAAGATAAATTTGCAATTTTTTATTTCAGAATTTGAAATTTTATAATAAAATATCTTTCAAAATTTTATTTCCACATAAAATAAACACCACTTTCAACTGTTAATAATTCTTTTGTATAATTCAAAAAGATTATCTTAACATTAAATTAACATTTAATTTAGTTGCAAATAGACATATTAATATGTTATAATGATGTTGATTATACAGAATGTAATATTAATGGAGTGTGAAACATTTGGATTACTGCAAACGATTAAAAGAACTTCGCATTAAAAACGGATATACTCAACAGCAGATTGCTTTTATACTACATACTCGTCAAGAACAATACAGCAAATACGAAAGCGGTAAACGGGAACTTCCTGTTCATCATTTGATTACTTTATGTTGTCTTTACCGAGTATCGGCTGACTATGTTTTAGGAATAGATAAGTTTGTTTCAAAATGACTACTCCCTTCCCTATCTTGTTGCCAAACGCATAAATGTAAACCCGTTGACTGCACCTATCCGAGCAGACAGCACTATATGAATATGCTTTTATATTGACGACTGTTTCTGCGCAATCCCTATAAAGCAAAAAATCCCTGTCCAAAAAGGACAGGGATTAAATTATATTTAGAAAGTAAAGTTATTTAATCAAATATCGTTTCTAACAATATCTTCATAGCTTTCGCGCTTGATAATAACTCTTGACTCTCCGTTGTTTACCATAACCATTGCAGGTCTTGGAATTCTATTGTAATTTGAAGCCATTGAATAGTTGTATGCACCTGTTGAAAGAACAGCAAGAGTATCGCCAACCTCAACTTCAGCAACCTTTGTGTGTTCTTGAACAAGGTCACCGCTTTCACAGCATTTGCCTGCTACTGTAACGATTTCTGTTGCTTCCTTGTCAGCTTTGCTTGCATTCACAACAGTATAAGCTGATTGATACAAAGCATAGCGGATATTATCGGTCATACCGCCATCAACTGAAACATAGGTTCTTACATCAGGAATATTCTTTTTACCGCCTACTGTATAGAGTGTTATACCTGCTTCGCCTGCGATTGAACGACCCGGCTCGATATAGATGTATGGTACAGGAAGATTATGTTCTTTTGCCTTTGCTTTTACCGCCTCAGATACCTTTTCCATATAGTTTTCATATGGTACAGGCTCATCTTCTTCTGTGTACATAATACCGAAACCGCCGCCGAGGTTAAGCTCTGTAATTACAACATTAAGTTCATCCTTGATCTTACCCATAAAGTCAAGCATAATTTCTGCTGCTGTTACGAACGGGTCAATATCAAAAATCTGTGAACCAATGTGGCAGTGAAGTTCTTTGAGAGCAACATTATTATATGTAAGTGCCTTTTTAACTGCCTCAAAAGCCTCTCCTGTTTCAAGAGCAAAACCAAATTTTGAATCAATTTGACCTGTTCTTATAAAGTTGTGAGTATGAGCATCCACACCTGGCTTTATTCTAAAGGAAATATTTGCGACTACTCCTTTTTCCTCAGCAATTTGATTAATAAGCTCAAGCTCATAGAGATTGTCAACAACAAACTTTCCTACTTTTGAATCAAGTGCAAAACGTATTTCATCAGCAGTCTTGTTATTGCCGTGAAAATGTACTTTTTCCATCGGAAAACCTGCCTGAACAGCAGTATAGATTTCGCCACCAGATACTACATCAAGGCCAAGACCTTCTTCATTTGCAATTCTACACATTTCTTTGCAAGAAAGTGCCTTGCTTGCATAAAGAGGCATACCGTTGCCGTCATAAAACTTTTTAAATGAATTCACATATGAACGGCAAGTTTCTCTTATAGTAGTCTCATCAAGAACATAAAGTGGTGTACCATACTTTTTAGCAAGATCAACTGTATCACAACCACCAATAGTCAGATGACCCTTTTCATTTACATTAAGACAATCATTTACAAACATTTTATCATACCTCCGATTTAATTAAAGAATTTACGGATTCTTCAATCAGTTTTTTTACCTCATCATTTCCAAAGCCCGTTTGCGCTGAAAATGGAATCAGCTTGATATCCTCAATAGTACTGAAAATATCCTTATAATACTCAATTTGCTTTTCATACTGCGTTTTCTTAAGCTTATCGCTCTTTGTCAACACAACAGCAAAATTATATCCGTTTCTATAAAGAAAATCAACCATATTAAGATCATCATCTGTTGGCGGATGACGCAAATCAAGGATTTGAATAATAAGCGCACGTTTTCGTTGTTGAGCAAAATATCCCTCAACAAGGCTCGCCCAACGCTCCTTTTCAACTTTTGAAACCTTTGCGTATCCATATCCCGGCAGGTCAACAAGGCGAAATTCTTTTAGCTTATAAAAATTAATTGTAGCAGTTTTGCCCGGTTGAGAACTGACCCTTGCAAGAGCCTTTCGCTGAACAAGCTTGTTGATTAGAGATGATTTACCAACATTTGAGTGACCCGAAAAAACAATCTCCGGCATATCAGACTCAGGCAGCTGATCTACTAATCCTGCGGCAAATTCAAAGCACACTTCGTTAAAATTCATAAACATTCACCCCTATTGCCTTATTGCTGTTGCAGGAGTATCAGAACTTACAGGAATAATATTAATTTTATTCCACTCCTTTTGCTCAACCTTATTTGTACCCTTTACCGCGATTGAAATAATTTCAGAAAAGCTTTCAACCGGAATAAAACTGACATTTTCTTTTACAACATCGTCGACATCTTCAAGATCTGGTTCATTCGCTTTTGGGATTATAACAGTCTTTATTCCGTTCTTATAAGCAGCCATACTTTTTTCTTTTAGTCCACCTATTGGAAGAACTTTTCCTCTGAGGGTAATTTCACCAGTCATTGCAATGTCATGTCTGACAGCATTTAACGACAAAGCAGAATAAATCGCTGTTGCCATAGTTACACCTGCCGAAGGGCCATCCTTTGGAACAGCACCCTCAGGAGCGTGAATATGAATGTCCTTAGTTTTATAAAAATCGCTGTCAATATTAAGCACATTTGAGTGACTTCTGATGCATGTAATTGCGATTTTTGCAGACTCCTGCATAACATCACCGAGCGAGCCTGTAAGCTCAATTTTGCCTGCGCCGTCCATTATTGCAACCTCAATCGGAAGCAGTTCACCGCCAACCGAAGTCCATGCAAGACCGTTTACCACTCCGATTTCATCATCTTTTGAATAAGAATCAGGCAAATACTTTTTGTGTCCAAGTATATCTGCGACTACTATATCATCAATTTTGAAAAGCTCTTCCTGCTCCTCAAGTTTTTTAACAGCACACTTTCTAAGAATAGAGCCAATTACTCTTTCAAGAGTTCTAACTCCTGCCTCACGAGTGTAGAAGTCAATAATATCATAAAGTGCCTTTTTGGTAAATTTTACTTCCTTTGCAGTAAATCCGCATTTTTTTAACTGTTTCGGAACAAGATGTTTTTTAGCAATCTGTAACTTTTCTTCCCTTGTGTAGCTGTTAAGTTCTATTATTTCCATTCTGTCACGCAGTGGTGCAGGAATCGCCCCCACATCATTTGCCGTTGTAATAAACATAACTTTTGACAAATCAAAAGGGATATCAATATAATGATCAATAAACTTGCTATTTTGCTCGCTGTCGAGTACTTCAAGAAGTGCAGATGTAGGATCTCCCTTGTAATCAGAAGCAAGCTTGTCAATTTCATCAAGAATAAGTACAGGATTATTCGTGCGGGCATTTTGAATTGCCGAGATAATCCTGCCAGGCATTGAACCAATATATGTACGCCTGTGTCCTCTGATTTCAGCTTCATCATGAACACCACCAAGCGCAATTCTCTGGCTTTCTCTGCCAATAGATTTTGCGATAGACTGTGCTATTGAGGTTTTACCAACACCCGGAGGTCCTGCAAGACAAATAATCTGTCCGCTTCTATTTTCGCTCAAATGCTTGACTGCAAGTTCTTCAATGATTCTTTCCTTGATTTTATCAAGTCCATAGTGACTCTTTTCAAGCTCTTTTCTAACTCTTTGTATAGTAAACTTGTCCTTTGAAGATACATTCCACGGTAAATCGACAACCATATCAAGATATGATCTAATTACTGCCGCTTCTTGAGCGCCAAACGGCAATTTGGCAAGTTTTTGACATTCCTTGACCAATATATCGGTTGATTTATCATCAAGATTTAGCTCGAGTATTCTTTCAGCATATTCATTGGCTTCATCAGCAGGACTTTCGTCTTCACCAAGCTCCTGCTCTATGATTTTTTTCTGCTCACGCATAAAATAATCACGCTGATTTTCGTCAATTCTTTCACGAGCCTTTTTCATTATTTCTTCTTCAATCTTTAAGACATAATTCTCATTAATCAGAACATCAAGCACTGATTCAAGTCGATCAATTTCATCAAAAATGTCAAGTATAGACTGTTTTACATGATAGTCTAGAATCAAATTTGAGGCAATAAAATCTGCAAGTTCACCCGGACGCTTACAAAGTGCAACCTTAAAAATAATGTCAGAAGGCATTTTGGGTGAAATATCAAGATACTTCTCAAATTCTTTTTTTACTGTTCGCATCAAAGCAGAAGAATGTGAAGTAAGAGGTAACTTCTTTTCTTCCTGATTTATACAAACCTCTGCCATAAGGCATTTTTCATCAAAGACAGGCGAAACGACACTCGCTCTGTATTGTCCCTCAATGACAATTCGAGTTGTATTTTCAGGCTGCTTTAAAACCTGAACAATCTTTGCAATAACACCTGTTGAATATAAATCAAGAACAGACGGCTCATTCTGAGTAGTATCCTTTTGAGCTGCAAGAAAAATAAGCTGATTATTCTTCATTGCTTTATTTATTGCGGCAATGCTCTTTTTTCTTCCCACATCAAAATGAATAAGAGTTTTAGGAAAAACAACTAAACCTCTGAGCGGCAGAACAGGAATAATATCATTGCCTGTAACATCTAAACTCATAGTCAAATCCTTTCTAAAGGTAATTAGAACTGAAATAGCAGTCGGTGAGCTACAGCAATCCGAGCATACAGTACCATATAAAACGGTCTTTTGTGCTCTACTGCTTACAAACAGTTTCCAATAAAGTGAAAAAAGCTGTATTGAATTGCAATACAGCTTTAATACAAATTTTAAGACGCTGTGTTACGCTTTGACGCCTCATTGCATCTTATTAATCATTGATAGTGCAATTAATTCTGACGAGTAATGATTGGGTCAGTATCTCCTGTAATAACATCTTTTGTTATTACAATCTTTGTGATTGACTCATCAGATGGAGTTTCAAACATAAGCGGAGTAAGAATCCCCTCAATGATACCTCTCAGTCCTCTTGCACCTGTCTTTTGTTCCTGAGCCTTGTGTGCAATTTCTTTTAAAGCATCCTTTTCAAATTCAAGTTCAACACCATCAAGCTCAAAAAGCTTTTTATACTGCTGAACTATTGAATTTTTAGGTACAGTCAAAATTTGAACAAGTGCTTCTGTATCAAGACCACTAAGTGCCGTAATGACAGGAAGTCTGCCAATAAGCTCCGGAATAATACCGTATTTAACAATATCATGTGCAGTTACTTCCTTCATCCAATCCGTTTCATCAAGTTCCTGCTTTGCTTGAACAAGTGATTCAAAACCTATTGTAGATGAACCTTTGCGTTTTTCAACAATCTTTTCAAGACCATCAAATGCACCACCGCAAATGAACAAAATATTCTTAGTGTCAATCTGCAAAAATTCCTGTTGCGGGTGTTTTCTGCCTCCCTGCGGAGGAACATTTGCTACTGTACCCTCAACAATTTTAAGTAAAGCCTGCTGAACTCCCTCACCACTTACATCACGCGTAATTGACGGATTCTCAGACTTTCTCGCAATTTTATCAATTTCGTCAATATAGATAATACCTCTTTCGGCTTTTTCTATATCAAAATCGGCAGCCTGAATAAGCTTGAGAAGGATATTTTCTACATCCTCTCCAACATATCCTGCCTCAGTAAGAGTTGTTGCGTCGGCAATGGCAAAAGGAACATCAAGAGCCTGTGCAAGTGTTTGTGCAAGCAAAGTTTTGCCAACACCTGTAGGACCAAGCAAAAGTACATTACTCTTTGCAAACTCAACTGATTCATCATTTGCAAAAGCCCTTTTATAATGATTATAAACGGCTACGCTGAGTGTAATCTTTGCTTTATCCTGACCAATTACATATTCATCAAGAATAGCCTTGATTTCTTTTGGCTTTAAAAGCATGTCAAATGATGTCAAAGCGTTTTCTTGCTGCATATGCGGATAGTACGCTTTATTTTTATTATCCATTTGACTTGAAAAATCAAGCATATTCATACAGAGTTCGACGCACTGGTCACAAATATAACCTTCTTTGCCTTCAAACATACGACCAACCATTTCCTCCGGTTTGCCGCAAAAAGAACAATACACATCCATGCTATTGTGCTTATTAGCCATTAGCCATTCCTCACCTTATCTTTTTTCAATTACCTTGTCAATAAGACCATATTCAAGAGCCTGCTGTGCAGTCATAAAATTATCACGGTTGGTATCCCTTGCAATGACATCAATAGGCTGACCTGTATTGTCAGCAAGAATTTTGTTAAGACGATGTTTAATGTCAAGAATATGCTTGGTATGAATTTCCATATCTGTTGCCTGACCCTGTGCACCGCCAGAAGGCTGATGAATCATAATATCACTGTTTGGAAGAGCTAATCTCTTGCCCTTTGTTCCTGCAGCAAGAAGGAAAGCACCCATACTTGCTGCCATACCCATGCAGATAGTAGAAACATCACATTTAATATAGTTCATAGTGTCATAAATGGCAAATCCATCTGTAACACTGCCACCCGGGCTGTTAATATAAAGACTGATATCCTTTGTTGGATCCTGGCTTTCAAGATAAAGTAACTGTGCTACAACAACGCTTGCGCTTGCACTGTTTACTTCTTCGTTGAGCATAATAATTCTGTCATTTAAAAGACGAGAATAAATGTCGTAAGAGCGTTCTCCTCTGTTTGTTTGTTCAACAACATATGGTACTAATGCCATTTAATCATAACCTTTCTAAAATAATAATTGACAGAAAACGAAATTGTATTCACATGAATTATTTAATTACAGCATTATCCTTTACAAGCTTAAGAGCCTTTTCAACCTTGATGTCCTCTGTGAGTGATTCCTCAGGAATTGCAGCCTTAACCTGCTCAACTTCCATCCTGTAGTTTTCAGCAATCTTCTTATATTCTTCTTCTAAATCATCAGCAGATACTTCAATGTTCTCTTTTCTTGCAACTGTTTCAAGAGAAAGTCTCAACTTAACTCTCTTTTCAGCCTCATCCTTGTACATATCTTTAAGGCTGTTTGGATCCATACCCATATACTGCATATATGTATTCATATCAAGACCCTGTGAGCGTAAACGCATATCAAACTCACGAACCATTTCGTTAGCCTGATTTTCATACATAGCCTCAGGGATTTCACCCTCTAAAAGCTCCATAAGCTTTTCAGAAATCTGATTGTCAACATCTTTTTCAGCTTCATCAGCAAGACGATTAGCAACAGTTTCCTTGAGCTCCTCTTTCCACTCGTCAAGAGTTTCTTTATCTGTTACATCCTTTACAAATTCATCGTCAACTTCTGGAAGCTCAGTTGTCTTAATCTCGTGAAGAACAATCTTAAATTCAGCATCCTTACCCTTGAGTTCCTCAGCCTGATAGTCCTCAGGGAACTTAACATTGATACTAAATTCTTCACCAGTTTTATGACCTACAATCTGCTCTTCAAAACCTGGAATAAAGTTACCTGAACCAATCTTAAGGTTATAGTTCTCAGCTTTTCCACCTTCAAAAGCAACACCGTCAGTAAAACCTTCAAAGTCAATTACAGCTGTATCGCCGTTCTCGCAAGCTCTGTCTTCAACAGTAACCATTCTTGAGTTACGCTCACGAATCTTCTCAATTTCAGCGTCAACGAGTTCGTCAGTAACTTCTGTTGACTTCTTTTCAACCTCAATACCTTTGTAATTGTCAATTTCCATAGTAGGCTTAACGATTACATTTGTCTTGAAAGTAAAGCCTTCCTTAGAAGCTTCAATAGCTTCGAGTGACTCAACTTTAACAATTTCTACGCCTGCTTCTTTAGCAGCATCATAAAGAGCATCCGGGTAGCAGTCCTGCATAGCATCCTCATAGAATACTTCTGAACCGTACATCTTTTCAACAACTGCTCTTGGAGCTTTACCCTTTCTAAAGCCCTGAATATTAATATTCTTAACCTGCTTTTTATATACTGCATTTACGGCTTTCTCAAATGTTTCACCGTCAACACTTACTACCAATTCATATGAATTAGCTTGTTCCTTTTTTGTACTTTCCTTTAATGCCATTGTAATTTCCTCCAATGTGATTTTATAATTATCGCTTTATTATATCATAATACAAACCATTTGCCAATAGATAAATCAAAATTATCGTACAAGCATAGGTATAAAAGACAATTTATCACAAGATATAAGCTTTAATTCAACACCTTTGTAATTACCTTCAAAGGCATTCTTAAAATTCTTAGCCCCGTGAATGTGTCCATAGTAGCATTTTTTGATGTTATACTCAAGCAATACATCAAAAATTTCTTTACATTCTGTACAATTATAATATGGCGGATAGTGCATAAACACTATTGGCTCCTTACCTGTTTTGAGAGCAGTTTCAATAGAGGTTCTCAGTCTTCCAACCTCACGGTTCAGAACCTTGATATCCTCAGGAGTGTCATTTTCCAAAAACCAGCCTCTCGTACCGCAAACCGCATAATCTCCGCAAACATAAGAATTATTAAACAGAACGGAAATAGAATTAAGATTATTTTTAATCAGAAATTTGTCAATTTTACTCTTTGTTGCCCACCAATAGTCGTGATTGCCCTTCAAAAATATCTTTTTTCCGGGCAAGTTTTCAATCCATTGGAAATCTATCAGAGTTTGTTCAAGCTTCATTGCCCAGGAAATATCACCGGCGACAACTACTGTATCGTCATCATCAATTAACCTAAGCCAATTATTTTTCAGTCTGCTAACATAATCATTCCATCCGGCAAAGATATCCATTGGCTTGTCTTCGCCGAGTGAAAGATGCAGATCAGCTATTGCAAACAAGGCCATTATTCAATTCCAAGCGCAGAAAGAACATAACTTTCCATCTCATTTGATTCTGTAACATCAGAAAAACGAGATACTTTATTTCTGAGATTTGCAAGAGGTGCAGGAACAGGAGTTTTTGAAATATCATTAAGTACATCAACTATATCAAATTCATCCTGTGAAATCTCAGTATTAGGTGCAATAGCCTCCAAAACAGCTTTAGAGAACTTGTAAGGACTTGCAGTTGAAGCGATTACAGTAGGTGTTGTATCACCTGTCTTTTCAACATACTGCTCATAAACATTAATTGCAACTGCTGTATGAGTATCACAAAGATAATTCTGTTCTTTAAACATTTTGCTGATTGTAGCTTTAGTCTGAGCATCATCGCAGTAGCCGCCGAAGAACTTTTCATTAATTACAGCTTTTACTTCGTCACTAACTTCATATTTACCCTCAGATTTAAGAGCATCCATCCAACCTTTAACAGTTTTATCATTATTTCCCGAAAGCTTGTAAAGCAAACGCTCAAGGTTGCTTGAAACAAGTATATCCATTGACGGAGAAATTGTTGTATAGAATTGTCTGTTCTTATCATACACGCCTGTATTGATAAAGTCAGTCAAAACATTATTAGAATTTGAAGCACAAATAAATTTTGCGATTGGAAGTCCCATAAGACTTGCATAATATGCAGCAAGAATATTACCGAAGTTTCCGGTAGGAACAACAACATTCATTTTATCGCCAAGTTCAATTTTCCCCTCATTTACCATATCGCAGTATGACGATACATAGTAAACAATCTGAGGAAGAAGTCTGCCCCAGTTGATTGAGTTTGCGGAAGAGAAAAGCATATTATTTTCTGCAAGTTTTTCACTAACTGACGGAGTTGTAAAAATCTTTTTAACACCGGTTTGTGCATCGTCAAAATTACCCTTGATTGCACAAACAGTAACATTATTACCGTCCTGAGTATTCATCTGGTGCTTTTGCATTGGGCTTACACCATCAACAGGATAAAATACAATAATTTTTGTATTATTAACATCCTTAAAACCTTCAAGAGCTGCCTTGCCTGTGTCACCTGATGTAGCAACAAGAATGACTGCAGTCTTGCCGTCATAAGTCTTCTTAAGAGACTTTGTAAGAAGATGAGGCAAAATCTGAAGAGCCATATCCTTAAAAGCGCATGTAGGACCATGCCAAAGCTCAAGAATGTTAAGTTCCTTTCCGTCAAGATTACAAAAAGTAAGCGGAGCAGGATTATTACCACCGAATTTTTCAGTAGCATAAGCCTTTTCTACACATTCATCGATTTCTTCAGCTGTAAAGTCAGTGAGAAAATCAGAAAATACTTTTTTTGCTCTGCCTTTATAATCTTTCTTTAAAAGAGATTGTAAGGTCGCTTCATCATACTCAGGAAATTCCTGTGGCACAAATAATCCGCCGTCTTTTGAAATTCCCTGTGAAATTGCCTGTGCAGAAGATACAACCTCTGCTGCATTTTGAGTGCTGTTGTATAACATTGAAATCTTCCTTTCAAATGACTTTAAACATCAAATATTTTACTACATTATTTGCTAAATGTCAAAGTTTTCAAAGAATTTAAGTGCATTTTCATAAAAAATCTTATTAACAAGCGATTCATTGTAGTTGTGCTTTAAAAACAATTCAAATAAAACGCTCATACTCTCACTGCCCTTTATATCATTAGGCAAACTACAACCATCAAAATCAGAACCTATAGCAAGAATATTTTCTCCGCCAAGTGATAAAAAATGTTCTGCATGTCTTAGAATATCAGTGATAGACGCCTTATTCGGATCAGAATTTAAAAAAGCATTATGAAAATTAAGCCCGACAAGACCTTTTTTCTCTTTAATTATTTTAAATTGCTCATCTGTTAAATTGCGTTTATGAGGTGTAACAGTTCGTGAATCGGAATGAGTGGCAATAAAAGGTTTTTGCGAAAGTTTTGAAACATCATAAAACAACGCGTCACTTGCGTGAGAAACATCAATTACTATGCCATACTTTTCCATTTCTTTAATCGCTTGTTTACCGAATGGAGTAATGCCCTTTGGATTTTTAACAGTTGAACCATCGCCAATATAGTTGTGAGCATTCCAAGTAAGCGTCATAATTTTAACACCAAGCTCTGAAAAACGCTTGACATTTTCGAGTTTTCCGTTAAGAGCAAGCCCATTTTCAACAGTAAAAAAAGCGTTGTTTTCGCTAGTAAAAAAATTAGTATTTAAATTCCTGCCGGAGTTCATAAGGTTTATATTACATCTAATACACTCGCTTTTTAATCGCTCGGCAGCAGTAAAAAATAATTTCTCAGCAGAGTCGCCGTCTAAATCATCCGGGAGCCAAATTGCATAACACTGAAGTTTGTTGTCACCTTTTTTGGCAAGTTTCGTTTCATATGAACTATTATCAAGGTTCATATTTTGTGTAACAGATTTATAGAGAGTATCACAATGTAAATCAATAAGCTTCATAGTTGCTCTCCTGTTCAAAAGCATTTTCAATATAGTTAATACTAATTAATTTTAAAGTTACACTATCTACAATTACCTCGCAAATATCAAAACTGCAAAATTTATCAGTTTCATTTTTTGCAAGATAAATCATTGCTGCTTTAATAATTCTCTTCTGCTTTTTGAAATCCACAGCCTCATAAGGCTTTGCAAGAGATTTTTGATGACGGGTTTTAACCTCAACAAATGAGATTTTTTCTTTGTTCTCCGCAATAATATCAATTTCACCAACTCGAGTATTATAGTTCTTTGTGAGAATTTTATATTTATTCTTTTTTAGGAAACTTACCGCATATTTTTCGCCTCTGTCCCCAATCTCTTTTGCCGAATAATTTTTCATTTTAATATCTTTTTCAAAAAACTCATTCTATGATACGGACAAGGGCCGTTTTCAATTATTGCTTCTCTATGTAATTTTGTGCCATAACCTTTGTGTTTGTCAAATCCATACTGCGGATATTCCTCAGCATATTTATAGCAAAGTCTGTCTCTTGAAACTTTTGCAAGAATTGATGCACAAGCTATTGACATTGATTTTGCATCGCCTTTTATAATGCACTCAGCAGGAATCTCAAGATTTGGTAAACGATTTCCGTCAATCATTGCGTAATCCGCCTTAATACTTAACCCCTCAACTGCGCGTTTCATTGCAAGCATTGTGGCATTTAAGATATTCATTTCTTCGATTTCTTCAACTGTTGCAAATGCTATACTGTATGAAAGCGACTGTTCTTTTATTACATCAAAGAGCGCTTCTCTCTTTTTTTCTGTTAGCTTTTTTGAGTCATTTACCCCATCAATAATTGTATCAGGAGGCAAAATTACAGCAGCAGCACAAACAGGTCCTGCAAGAGGACCTCTGCCTGCCTCGTCAACACCGCAAATTGCTTTGTATGATAGGTTTGTTGCATCTTGTTCAAATTTAAGCCAATTAAAATCATTCTCCATAGGGCATCTCCACAGTAATTCTTCCAAGTTTTGCAGATCTAAACTCATCAAGCAACATAATAGCCGCTCTCTCAGTATTTACTACACCGCCTGATACTAACATTCCACGCTTTTTGCCAATGAGTTCAAGCAAATCAAAGGATTCAATATTTTCAATATCAACATCTTCAAGCTTAAAGCGTTCAATAAAATCCTTTGGCTTTAGTTTTTTGAAAAAATCAAGCAATCTCACTGCAAGAAGCTCAACATCAAGAATCTGATCCTTTACCGCTCCTGTAAAAGCGAGGTGTTCGCCAACAATTTTATCATCAAATTTTGGCCACAGCACACCTGGAGTATCAAGCATTTCAAGATTCTTTGCAATAGTATACCATTGATTTCCTCTTGTAACACCTGGTCTATCCTCTACTTTTGCCCTGTTTTGCTTGGCAATTTTATTAATAAAAGAAGATTTACCCACATTTGGAATTCCGACAATCATAATTCTAAGCGTTGGGTTGATCATACCTTTCGACTTTAGCTTTTCAAGCCTTTGTTCAAGCACCTTATTAACCGCAGGAGCAAATTGATTGAGTCCTCTACCGCTTTTACAATCAATAGCTATTGCTGTTATGCCTTGCTTTTTAAAGTAGTCAATCCACATTTTAGTTGCAGTTTGATTAGCCATATCACATTTATTAAGCAATACAAGCCGTGGCTTGCTTTGAATAAGCTGTGCAAGATCAGGATTGCGGCTACTGACAGGAATTCTTGCATCTATAATTTCAGCAACAGCGTCAACAAGCTTTAGACTTGACTGAATCTTTCTTTTCGTTTTGGTCATATGACCCGGAAACCATTGTATATTTTGCATATCACTCATAAAAAACATCCTTTAACAAAATAAGTCTGTTTCCATAATAAACAGAAACAGACTCGATTAAACAAAAATTAATAAAGATAGCCAAAATGGTCAAAAGGAAAGGCAACAATTTGTGCCTTACCGATTACATCTTTAACATCAATAAGACCAATCTTTGTGCTACGACTGTCCATTGAAACCTTACGGTTATCACCCATAACAAAAATCTTACCTTCAGGTATTACATCAGGTATATCATTGTCACCAACATTTCCGCTAAAAGATGAACCATCAATATAAGGCTCATCAATAACAACACCGTCAACAATAATTCTGTCATTTTCGTAATCAAGCTCAACAGATTGCCCCTCTGTTGCAATAACACGCTTAATAATTGGCTTTGGATACTGTGCACCATGAGAAATAACAACTATGTCATTGGTTTTTGGAGTGTACATAAAGTTTGTTACAATAACCTTATCCTCTGATGAAAGTGTGTCATACATCGAAGAACCGTCAACATCAACCAAACGAAAAACAAATGTAAGGGAAAGTATAACGATGGCGATTGCAAAAATAATACAACGAACCCAATCAAAAATACCGGCAACAGCACCATCAGGATTAGCTACTTTAATTTTTACTTTTCCGACCTTTTGATCTTCATTGTTGCCTTCTTCTTTACTCTCATTTGCAGAGTCATTAATCACTGCCGTTTCATCTATAGTTGTATCCTCATTAGATTCAAAAATCAAATCATCAGCTAAAAATATATCTTTATCTTTATTCATTATTTTACCTACCGTGAATCAAAGTAAAAAAGCAGCCGGTGGACTGTAGCTATTTGAGCAAACATCTACATATAGAAAGCCCGACTGTTACATAGAAGCAATTTCTATAGATTAAAAAGGGACTAAAATATAGTCCCTTTTTGTCGTCAAATTACTTGCGAATCTGTTCTTTAACCTTAGCAGCCTTACCCACTCTATCACGAAGATAGTAGAGCTTGCTTCTTCTAACCTTACCGTAACGAATAACCTTAACATCTTTTACATTTGGTGAATGGATTGGGAAAACTCTTTCAACACCAACGCCGTAAGCTACGCGTCTTACAGTAAATGTTTCAGCAACACCACTGCCTCTTTTAGCAATAACTGTGCCTTCAAACATCTGAATTCTTTCTCTTTCACCTTCACGAATGTTTACTGATACTCGAACAGTATCACCGATGCTGAATTCAGGTGTTGTTTCTTTAACTGAACCAGCAGCAATTGTTTTTAATGCGTCCATAATAATCCTCCTAAAATTACCCGATATTCTTACTTTACAGCAGCGGACTATCAGCTTCAAAATGACGGCAATGCCGTTATTTGAACCGCGTCGAGAGTAACGACGGTATCAAACTCTCATATATAATAACATAAACGGAATATAAATTCAAGTCTTTTTTTCAAAAAATGAAATTTATTTGCTGATATTTTTAAGTTTGGATAAGAATTTTTGAAAATAATCAGGCAAATCGCTTGTAAATTCCATATAATTACCTGTTTTTGGATGTATAAAGCCAATTTTTCTTGCGTGCAGACATTGACCTGTAAAGTCAACCTTTTCATTTTTTACGCCATATATCAAATCACCTGATACAGGATGTCCCAATGACGCCATATGCACTCTGATCTGATGAGTTCTTCCCGTTTCAAGAATACATTTTATATGTGTATAGCCCTTATAGCGACATATTACAGAATAGTGCGTAACAGCATTTTTGCTATTTTTCGGGGTAATACACATCTTTTTACGGTCATTGGGGTTTCTGCCGATTGGTGCGTCTACCGTGCCGTTTTCTTCCTTGAGATTACCAAAAACAACCGCCTCGTACTCTCTTGTAAAAGAATGCTCTTTGATTTGTTCAGCAAGAAATGTATGAGAAAAATCATTTTTTGCAACAATAAGAAGTCCGCTTGTATCTTTATCAATTCTGTGAACTATACCCGGTCGCATAACACCGTTGATCCCAGAAAGACTGTCCTTACAGTGAAAAAGCAGTGCGTTTACAAGAGTTCCTTCATAATTGCCTGGTGCAGGATGAACAACCATCCCCTTTTGTTTGTTTACAACAAGCAAATCATCATCCTCATAGATTATATCAAGCGAAATATCTTCTGCCTTCGCTTCATAAGGAACGGGTTCGGGAATATCAATTTTAATTATATCCCCAACAGATAACTTAAATTTCTTATTAATCTTTTTGTCATTAACAAGAATATTTCCGCTTTCAATAAGGGTCACAATTGAGCTTCTGGAGATATCAAGCTCAGAGTCAGCAAGAAATTTATCTATTCTCACACCGCTTGCTGTAACTTTAATAATTTGCTCACTCATCGCCTGACGCCTTTACTTTCTTTTGCTCATTAAATCCTTTAGCAAAAAACAAGACATAAATAACAAGCAAAAAGGTACCAACAGTAATGCAGTAATCAGCAAAATTGCAAACAGGCTGAAAGAAAGACAAACTAATGTAGTCTATAACATAACCATAGAAAATCCTATCAATAAGATTTCCTATTCCTCCGCCTACAATTAATGCCACACACACATAAAAAAGCTTACTCTGTGGCTTCTTCTTGAACATATATATAACAATAGCACAAATAAGTAATGCTGTCAGTACAATGAAAATCCAACGCATTCCCGAAAACATACCAAAGGCTACTCCTCTATTTTCTACATAGGTAAAATCAAGAATGTTATCAATTACAGTTACAGATCCTACAGGCTTTAAATTAGTTGAAATAAAGTATTTAATTACTTGGTCGGCAGCAGCAATAAACAAACCGATTGCAAGTGCTAAAAAAATCATAAATCCTCCATATAGTCATAAATCGGTGTGTATAAGCACACCGATTTAATAGAATAAAGATACTAATTTATTTTAGATTTTCACAACAATGTGCACATATTGTAGGATGTTCACTACTTTGTCCGACTGTCTTGCTTATTGTCCAACAACGCTCACACTTTTTGCCCTCTGCCTTTTCAACAACAATCTCAATCTCGCCATTGTTATCATTGATTTCAATTTCTGATACAATAAACGCATCAGCAAGCTCAGATTCTGCTTTCTTAAGAAATTCAAGCTTTTCACCGCCCGCTGAAAGTGTTACCTTAGCTTCAAGTGAACCCTTGATTGTCTTTTCCTTTATTAACGGCTCAAGTGACTTTTTAACTTCATCACGCAGTTCGTGAATCTCATCCCAAAATGCCATAAAGTTTTCATCAGCGTCAATAACTACAGGGGTAGGCATTTCATTAAAGATAATATGGTCTGCGTTGTCGTCCTTTGAGTGTGGCATATATTTCCAAATCTCGTCAGAAGTATATGCAAGAATCGGTGCAATCATTCTTGTCATCGCATCAAGAATTACATAAATTGTTGTCTGTGCAGCTCTTCTTGCAATACTATCAGGCTTTTCAAGATAAAGTCTGTTTTTCAAAACATCAAGATAGAAATTAGACATATCAACAACACAGAAGTTGTGAATACTGTGGTATACAATATGGAATTCATACTTATCATATGACTCCTTAACCTTTTTCTCGAGTTCATTGAGCTTTGCAAGTGCCCACTTATCAATAGGCATAAGCTTATCGAAGTCAACCATATCAGTATCAGGATTAAAATCAGAAATATTGCCGAGAATATATCTTGCTGTGTTTCTGATTTTTCTGTATGACTCAGATATTTGTTTTAAAATATCATTTGAAATATGGACGTCAGTCTGATAGTCAGTTGATGCCACCCACAATCTTAACACATCTGCGCCGTATTGTTTTATAACATCTTGCGGACTGATACCATTGCCGAGTGATTTACTCATTTTTCTTGACTCATCATCAAGAATCATACCATGGGTAAGAACTGCTTTATATGGTGCTTCACCTGTAGTTGCTACAGAAGTCAAAAGTGAGGACTGGAACCAACCTCTGTATTGATCATTACCTTCAAGGTATAAATCAGCAGGGAAAGTAAGATTGCTGCGCTTTTTAACAACAGCAGTATGGGATGAACCACTATCAAACCATACATCCATAATGTCTTTTTCTTTTTCAAATTCTGTGCAGCCGCATTTTTCACATTTGGAACCCTCAGGCAGAATTTCTTCAGCACTGTGATTGTACCAAGCATTTGACCCTTCTTTTTCAAACAAATCAGCAACAGCCATCATTGCATCTCTGTTGATGTGAGCCTCACCACAATCCTTACAGAAGAAAATAGGAATCGGAACACCCCATTTTCTTTGACGGGAAATACACCAGTCTTTTCTTTCTCTTACCATATTGGTAATTCTGTCACGACCCCATGCAGGAATCCACTCAACAGTATTGATAGCATCAACAGCTTCGTCTTTAAAATCTTCAACCGAGCAGAACCATTGATCTGTTGCTCTGAAAAGAATAGGTGTTTTACATCTCCAACAATGCGGATATTGATGGACGATTTTCTTTAAAGCAAAGAGAGAACCAGTCTCATCAAGGTATACAGCAATTTTCTTATTTGCTTCATTTGTAGTCAATCCTGCAAACTGACCTGCCTCCTCAGTTAATACACCATTGGAATCAACAGGACAAATAACAGGAATTTCGGAATAATTAAGACATACATTATAGTCGTCAACACCATGGCCGGGAGCTGTGTGTACACATCCTGTACCGCTTTCAAGTGTTACATGTTCGCCTACAATTACAATCGACTCTCTATCAAGGAAAGGATGTGCAGTAGTAATATATTCAAGCTCACTGCCCTTAACAGTAGCCACAACTTCATAATCTGTTATTTCTGCAACTTCAAGAGCTGATTTAAACAAATCAGTAGCCATAACCAAATATTCATCACCGACTTTGATGATAGAATACTCGAATCTCGGGCCAACACAAATAGCAACATTGGCAGGAAGAGTCCAAGTTGTAGTTGTCCAAATAACAAAGCTTACCTTTGACGGATCAATTCCCAAGTTCGAGAATACACCCTTATCATCTTTAGTCTTAAACTTAACATAGATTGAATGGCAAGGATCTTCCGCATACTCAATTTCAGCTTCCGCAAGAGCAGTCTTACATTCAGGACACCAATAAACAGGTTTTAATCCCTTATAAATGTAGCCCTTAGTAGCCATTTCAGCAAATACTCTGATTTGCTCAGCCTCAAATTCGGGATTAAGTGTTATATACGGATTATCCCACTCGCCAATTATACCTAATCTCTTAAACTGAGAACGCTGGTCATCAATATAACCTGTAACAAACTCTTCGCACATTTTTCTTAATTCAACAATAGAAATATCTGCGGAGTTGCCGACACCGGCTTTTTGTCTTGCCTTAAGCTCCGTAGGCAATCCATGTGTATCCCAACCGGGAACATAAGGAGCTTTAAATCCTGCCATGTTCTTATATATAACAATAAAATCCTTTAAAATTTTATTAAGAGCATGACCTAAATGAATATTACCGTTTGCATAAGGAGGACCGTCATGTAAAACAAACAACGGCTTACCTTCATTCAATTTCATCAAATTTTCATAAAGATTCTCTTCTTCCCAATTTTGCAAAGTTACAGGTTCACTTTTTGGAAGACCTGCACGCATCGGAAAATCGGTCTTTGGAAGATTAAGTGTAGAATTATAATCCTGAGACATTATTTTACTCTCTCCAAATCTATATTAAATTTATTCAGCAGAAACATCGTAATTATCGCCAAATTTTAGATGAGCAAACTTACTTGCTCTTTTTGTAGAAACTGTTCTTGGATGAACAGGCTCGCTGACAACATCATCAACAGACTCACTTTTATTAACTTCAACAGTGTTGAGTTCTGTTTCGTCTGCATCAACCTCAGGCTCATATACCTGAACATCTACATCATCTGTAGGATATTTTTCTTCAACTTCTGCCTCAACCTTTTCATAGTCCTGAACAGTAGGCAAATCACTAATTGACTGAATGTGAGCTTTATAAAGCTCAATTAGTTCACTTCTCAAGTTTACAGCGTCAGCCTGAAGCTGGAGATAATTTTCTTTTTCTTTTGCAGTCATTTTATTAGCATCAGCAACAAGAATTTGTGCCTTTCTCTCAGCATCCCTAACGATTTTTGCGGCCTTATCCTTTGCCTCTTTAATGCATGCATCAGACACCTTTTGAGAAGCAAGAAGAGCGTTTCTAACAGTTTCTTCATCAGCTCTGTACTGCTCAACTCTTGTAGCAAGCACATCAATCTTATGTACAAGATTTGTCTTTTCCTTTTTCAGCTGTTCAAAAGTAGCGATAACCTCATCAATAAAAGCATTAACATCTTCAGCTCTGTAACCGCCATTTAGGGTAGCTTTTCTAAAGCTGATATTTTTGATTTCGTCAATTGTAAGCATTTACCTACACTCCTTTATCTATAATGTAATACCGATATTCTTATACGATCTTTTTTAGTTTTGCCCATAATGTCATTTAGAATAAATTTACCTCGGCCTCTTATTGTCAATGTAGTATCATTTTTAAGAGTTTGACTGACATTTTGTGTTGGAATAAAGTTTACGCTAACACAACCGGACAAAATTAAAGCTTTAGTCTTTTCTCTTGATAATCCTGTAATTGCTGCAACAATATTGTCAAGTCTTAGTGAAGATACGATAAAAGAAAACTCCTCCACACCTCTGCCCTGTGGCAAATCAGATGCTTTGAATTCATCAAATTTAACACTAACATTACCTATTTTGAAAATCTGTGATGTTATATAATTTTCTAATTCAGTTTTTACAAATACAACACATCTGCCATCTTCTACTAAGATATCTCCAACAGCCTCACGAACAATTCCAAGCGACATCAAAGCACCCAAGAAATCTCTGTGGCTCAATTTGTCACATTTTCTGAATCTAAAAACAATCGGAGAAACAGGAAAGTCGTCATTACACGGTTCATTAAAGAACAAACCAAGCACTTTTCGCTCGCTGTTTTCATATCCACCATAAAAAGCATAATTTTCAAAATATATTGACTTTAAATAATTTTCTGCAACAGCCTGCTTTCTTTCACTAATAAATGAAAAGAAATAAGGTTTTTGCCTTGTAAGGCAAAGTTCAACAGCATCATCAAGTTTTGAACAAAAAAGCTTGTCCCTATCAGAAATAAACACCGCTGTTTTCTAATTCATCAAGCAAATCATCACCTGTAAGGTCAACATTGCTTGGAATAATAATATATGTATTTGTAGCAACACGCTTGATTTTTCCGTCATTTGCATATGCAACGCCACTGAGGAAGTCAAGAATTCTTCTTGCCATATCCTTGTTTGTATCTTCAAGATTAAGTACAACTGTGTGGTTTTTCATAAGCTCATCAGCAATTGTACGAGTCTCCTCACCAAATCTTTCAGGCTTAAAAATACCCACCTGAAGCTTTGCAGTAGCATTAATGCTTACAACCTTGTTTCTACTGTCAAAATTTCTTTCTCTTACACTGCTTCTCTGCTCTCTTACAGGCTCTTCGTAATCACCGTTATCTGCTTCATCAGCATAACCGTACTCATCATATTCATATTCGTACTCGTCATCCGGAGCATCCCACATACGCTTAAACTTGTCAACTATTCCTGCCATAAAAATTTATCCTCCTAAAATTATTTGTAAATTCTCGCACCAAAAAGTGATGAGCCAACTCGTACCATTGTGGCACCTTCGAGTATAGCCTCATAATAATCGGCAGACATACCCATAGAAAGTATATTCATACTAACATTATCTAATTTTTTTTGCGATATGTCAATAAATAGATTGTGCATTTTATGAAAATATCGAGAAATTTTCTGTGAATTATCACAAATAGGTGGTATTGCCATTAATCCTTTGACAGAAATTCCATCAATTTTTGAAATTTCACATAATAATTCTTCAAGATTTTCAGGCATTACACCGGATTTATTTTCTTCTTTACCTATATTAACTTCAATAAGAATATCTAAATTCTTACCGATTTTCAAGGACTGCTTTGATATTTCAGTAGCAAGTTTTACAGAGTCAACAGACTGAATTAAATTGACCTTGTCAACAATTTGTCTTACCTTATTAGTTTGCAGATGTCCAATAAACTGAAGCGAAGCATTATCAAGATCATATTTATCATACTTTGAAAGCAATTCCTGTACCTTATTTTCGCCAATATGATCAAGTCCAAGAGATATTGCATGATTAATTACCTCAGGGGCAACAGTTTTTGTTGCTGCCAAAAGTGTAATATCTTCATATTTTCTTCCCGATTTTTCGGCAGCTTCGGCAATTCGTTCCGTAATTAATTTATAATTATATTCAACATCAGTTAATAACTTTTCCGTCATACATTCCTTCTCCTTCCACAATTACCTGATCATAAAGTGACACCGTTTCTCCGTTAAACAAAACATTAGACTCAGGGTTTGTATCACAAATTACATAATCACTGTCTGCATAGAGGATTGAAATTTGCTTAAAGTTCATTTCGCTGCCATAAAGCACATAAACACCCTGTACCTTTTGTTCTTCTGTATGTTTATTGTTATTTTCATCAGTTGTTGTCCTTGTAACAATATCATCATGAATTGCTTTTTTGCTTATTCTTAAGCCTGTATATGTCCCCAAACCAATCTCAATAGGTTCATTACGGGCATCAATAAGCTCTGAATCCATATAATTACACTTCAAAATCAATAGTCCGTCAGAATCCTTTGACTCCTGATATACTCTTTCTATTGAGGCAGGGATTGTATCTGACGAAGCATTAGAGAAGAGAACAGTTGCCTCTCCGTCCCATAGGTTAAGCTCTGTAGCTTCATCAGCAGTAACCTTGCAGGCAATATACCACTCAACATCGTTTACTACCTTACCTGCAACCGAACTTGAAACATCGCTCTTTTTTACATTTTCCAAGTCCGAAAGCTTAATTTTGTCAATATCAGAAAACTTAATTGAATTTTCATAGCCGTCACAGTGTGCAGAGAAGTATCCTGCTTTTGGAGTAGTAACTGAACCAATACTTTTTCCTGATGAATTGCGCAATGTAGATATTTGAGATTCAAGCTCTGCAATCTCAGCATCAAAGCTCTCAATTTTGCCTGTAAAAACTTGATGCTGGTTAATAGATGAAATCAATGAATTAATATTTGAACCGATTTTTGTAATATCATTATTATTGACTAAGCGGTAATGTGAAATAATACTGTTATTTATAACATTATTAATAGTGTCAATTCCCATAGTATTGCCAATATCACTTTTTTGAAGATTTTTAAGCGTGTTCACTGTTTCTTCAAGTAGGTCAGCTTTTGACTGAGCAGCAGCATCGCTATCGCTTGAATAAATCTTTGCAATTTCACCGCTTGCTTTTACAGCCTCACCGTCACTGAGTGAATAGGAAAGTACACCGCTCGAACTATTGTTAATGACAGTTTCATCACGAATAATAAATCCATCTGAATAGATTGTATCAGTAACAGTAACTGGTATAGCATTTTCTGTAGGATACATATCAAAATTTGAACTGATTAGCAAATAGACAACATAAATAAGTGCAAGTACCGAAAGCGCAGCAATTAAAATGCGTCTAAAAAGCAATTTATCCATTAAATTCCTCTTTTCATAATTAAAGCAGCATCATTATACAGCTCTTCAAAACAGCTGTAATCATCTGCGTATAACCAATTTATATCTGTATCACGCTTAAACCAAGTAATTTGCCGCTTGGCGTAGCGTCTTGTTTCCATTTTGAGCTTTTCAATACACTCTTCAAGAGTTTTCTCATCACTAAAATACGGAATAAGCTCCTTATAGCCTATTGCCTTAATTGATGTGTAGCTGAGATTTGATGACAAAACCTCTCTTGCCTCTTCAAGCAATCCCTGTTCCATCATAGCATCTACACGCTTGTTTATTTTGTCATATAGTTTTTGTCGGTCATGAAAATTAAGACCGATTTTTGTAGTTTTATAGGGACTTTTCTGAAACTTTGAGTTTTTATTTTGCTCAGTAATAGTCATACCTGTTGTCTTGTAAAACTCAATAGCCCTGATAATACGCTTAACATTAACCTGTTGAGAAAGTCGCTGTGCAGACTCTGTGTCAAACTCATTTAACATTGAAAGAAGCTTTTCAGCACCCTCATTCTTATAAATCTGCATTAATTCTTCACACAGCATTTCATCACGCTTTTCCTCGCTAAAATTTATGTTATTTAGCAGGGAATCAACATAAAGTCCAGTGCCACCAACAATAATCGGCAATTTTTGCCGGCTGTAAACATCCTCAATACACTTTTTAGCATCAGATACAAAGTTTGCAACCGAGTAAGTTTTATCTGTCGGCAAAAAATCCATTAAGTGATGAACAACACCGCATTTTTCTTCCTCTGTAGGCTTTGCAGTAGCGATTTGCATATCCTTGTATATTTGCATAGAATCGGCAGATATAATTTCACCGTTAAAGCTTTTAGCAAGTTCAACAGAAAGCCTCGTCTTACCTGATGCAGTCGGACCGACAACAGAAACAACATTAATTAAACTGTTCAAATCATCACACCCTGCCGAATTGTCGTTCAATTTCACTTTTTTTAATAACAATGCTAATCGGTCGTCCGTGAGGACAATACCTGATTTGAGGATTTTTTTCAAGCTTTTTTACAAGTTCTATAAGCTCTTGAGGTGTGCTTTTATTGCCCGCTTTAACAGCAGAACGACACGCCACATTATGATAGAACCAATCCATCTTTTCCGTAAATATATCATTTTTGCCCTTTGAAATATAATCAGCCATTTCAGTAATGCAGTCAGCAATTTCAGTTGCGTCAATATATTGAGGAGCACTTCGTACAATTACCGTGCTGTTACCAAAATCGTCAACCTCAAAGGAACATTCGGAAAACATCTGTAAGTTATTTATCGCAGCATCGTATTCCTCTTTTCCGAGAGTAACAGTAACAGGTTGCAATAAAAGCTGAGAAAAAGCACCGGCTTTTTCAGCTTTAAGCTTTTCGTAAATCATCCTCTCGTGAGCTGCATGCTTGTCAATAAATAAAATCTCTTTGCCGTTTTTCTCAGCAATTATATATGTAGAAAAGGCCTCGCCGATATACTTTATTTCGTCTTCATCTTGTGTAATAATCGGCTGCGCATAATTATCATATTTACTGTCGGTATTTTCATCATTTAAAGAACTTACAACTGTACTGCTATTGTGCGCGGTTGGATTTTTTTCATTATTCTTCTCAGTTTCCGACTTTATACACGCTGAGATACTATCTTTAACACCCGGTAATTGGTCAAAAACATCTTTCTTTGATAATATCTGTTTATTAACAAATTTATTTTCTTTAATAGATTTATTTATAGCCTCTTTTGAATAAATATCAAAAGGCTTTTTAGAATCAGCAATTTTTAAATTATCAACATTGACTTTTTTATGTTGATTTTTTTCAACGGTCAAATGATTATTATCACTATTTTTAGAAACAGTTTTTATATCTGTCTTTGATGATGGAATGTAATCAATTTCATCAAACAGATTAACTTCTTTTTTATTCGGAGCAATATGTTCAGGTTGTTTTAGTTCATCGGACGAATTTGTTTTAGAATTGCTTAAAATTGCAGGAGCGTTGCGGAATGGATTAAACTTTCTTGAATCTTTAATTTCATTAAACGCCGTATCAGTTTTGAAATGAACATTTTTCCTGCTGTCATTTTTTAATAAAGAGGATTTTACCGCATGATACACTGCATCAAACACAGGACGCTCATTGATAAATCTTACCTCAATTTTAGCAGGATGAACATTGACATCAATCACTTCATAAGGAACATCTATATTGAGTACGCAGGATGGATATTTTCCAACCATTACAGAACCCTTAAATGCCTCCTCAATAGCCGCCATAGCAGTTCTTGTCTTTACATATCTTCCGTTTATAAAGAAATTTTGCATATTTCTGTTTGGTCTGGAATGTTGTGGTTTTGAAACAAAACCATACACCTTAATAGCATCAAGGTGATAATCAACGGGCATCAGTCCGTGTGCAAAGTCCTTGCCAAATACCGAATAAACAGCAGACAACAATTTGCCGTCACCAAATGTTTTAAGCACTTGTTTGCCATCACGAATATATGTAAATGCAATATCAGGATGGGATAAAGCAGTTTTGTCTATAATATTTGAAACTGCATTACCCTCTGAAACATCTTTTTTAAGAAATTTAGCACGAGCAGGAATATTATAGAACAAGTCTTTAATTACAAAAGTTGTTCCAACAGGACAGCCGGCAACACCAAAGTTTGTTTCCTCTCCACCCTCAATTTCATAGCAAGTTCCAATATCTTCGTTTATATTTCTCGTAATAAGCTGAAGTCGTGAAACTGCACAAATTGACGCAAGTGCCTCACCACGAAATCCGAGTGTTGAGATACAATCAAGATCGCTTTCAATCTTAACCTTGCTTGTTGCGTGTCGCAAAAAAGCAACCTTAATGTCATCCTTTTGAATACCGCAACCGTCGTCAGTAACACGCATAAAGGTTGTACCGCCGTTTTTTATTTCAACGGTAATATTCTTGGCACCTGCATCTATTGAATTTTCAACAAGCTCTTTTATTACTGATGCAGGTCTTTCAACAACCTCACCTGCAGCAATCAGCTCTGCAACATGCTTATCAAGAACATTAATAACACCCAACTCGTGTCACCACCTTTATAATAAATTACATCATACCTTTTAACTCATACAAAAGATTCATTGCTTCAATAGGAGTTAATGTATTTATATCAGTTTCATTTAATTTATCAAGCACGGGACTTGATGATACACTCAAAAGCGAAAGCTGCATATCATCTAAAACATGCTTTTCTATAACTTTTGTTTCACTGCTACCGCTTTCAAGTTCTTTTAAAATTTCTTTTGCTCTGCTGATAATTGATTGAGGCACGCCTGCAAGTTTTGCAACCTCAATACCATAACTGTCATCAGCACCGCCTGGAATAATTCTGCGTAAAAATGTAATATCATCTCCACGCTTTTTTACAGCAATACTGTAATTCTTAACACCGTCTAAAAGCTGTTCCATTACGGTAAGTTCGTGATAATGTGTTGCAAATAATGTCTTCGCACCAAGTTTTTTCTTATCAGCGCAATATTCCAATACTGCTCTTGCAATACTCATACCGTCAAAGGTTGAAGTTCCTCGTCCGATCTCGTCAAGAATCAGAAGGCTTTTTGAAGTCGCATTTTTTACAATATTGGCAACCTCACTCATTTCAACCATAAATGTTGACTGACCTGACGCCAAGTCATCAGACGCACCAACTCGGGTAAAAATACTGTCAACAATACCGATTTCAGCGTATGACGCAGGAACAAAACATCCAATTTGGGCCATAAGCACAATTAACGCTATTTGACGCATATATGTTGATTTACCTGCCATATTAGGTCCTGTTATAATTGCAACCCGTTCGTTTTCGCAATCAAGGTTAACATCATTAGGAACAAAAGGTGCATCCTTCAAAAGCACCTCAACAACAGGGTGTCTGGAATCCTTGATTTTGATATTTGAAGAAAGGTTTACATCGGGACGAATATATCGGTTATCAGACGCAACATTTGCAAATGATGTGATTACATCAAGAGTAGCAATAGCCTTTGCTGTTGTCTGGATTCTTTCAAGGTTATCTGCAACTGTTTTTCTGATATAATCAAATATAGAAAATTCCATTGCAACAGCTCTGTCTTTAGCTCCCAGAATTCTGCCCTCAACATCCTTGAGTTCCTGAGTAATATATCTTTCACAATTAGTAAGAGTCTGCTTACGAATGTATGTATCCGGCACCATTGACTTATATGAATTTGTCACTTCAATAAAATAGCCGAAGACTCTGTTATAGCCAACTTTAAGCTTAGGAATTCCCGTTACATCTCGCTGTTCAGCTTCAATTTGTGCAAGAATTTCCTTTGAGTTATTCATATCATTAAGCACGGAGTCAAGTTCATCATTATACCCTTGCTTAATCATTCCGCCCTCACGCACCGTAAATGGTGGTTCTTCAATAATAGCAGTGTCAATAAGATAATGAATATCTTCAAGTTTATCAATATTTTTATAGATTTGTTTGAGATAAGATGCTTTAGTATCTTTAAGCAAATCGGAGATTTTAGGTAAGTTTTCGATTGCCGAACACAGCGATCGCAAATCTCTGGCATTTGCAGAGCCGTAAACAATCTTTGTCATAAGGCGTTCAATATCAAATATACCCGTAATATTATCATTGATTTCAAGTCGAAGCAAAGTATCTCTGACAAGTTCGTCAACAGCACTAAGTCGGTTATTAATTGCAGTGATACTCATAAGAGGATGCTCAATCCATGAGCGAATAAGTCTCTTGCCCATTGCAGTTTTTGTCTTATCAAGTACCCACAAAAGAGAACCTCGTTTTTCTTTTGATAGCATCGTCTGAGTAAGTTCAAGATTGCGTTGAGTATTGTAATCAAGACGCATATACTGGTTTTCTTTGTAAAGTTCAATATGATTTATGCGTTCAAGACCGTTTTTTTGAGTGTCTTTTAGATAATTAATAAGTGCACCGATAGCCGAGATTAAAATGTCATTGTCAGCAATCAGTTTACTATCATCTGAGAATTGCTTATCAACCGTTAATTTACATACTGATAAATCAAATTTTTCGTCCTCAAGCATTTCGACACCCGCTGAAAGCTTAGATTTGATAAATTTGGGCAGTTCAGAAATTTTTACAATATTTCCGCCAATCAAAATTTCTCGAGGGCTGTAACTTGAAAGCTGTGAAGTCAAAACATTGTATGCGTCCTTGCCAAATATTTCGGTAGCGTATAATTCTCCTGTGGAAATATCGCAAAAACAAAGACCGATTTTTTTGTCCTTAGAAAATATACAGCAAATGTAGTTATTTTTGCCTTCATCAAGCATACTTGACTCCATTACTGTACCGGGAGTGATGACACGAATAATATCACGCTTTACAAGACCTTTTGCAGTAGCAGGATCTTCTGTCTGCTCACATATAGCAACCTTATATCCCTTTGCAACAAGTCTTGCAATATAACCCTCACAACTGTGAAACGGAACACCGCACATAGGTGCTCTTTCATCTTGTCCGCAATCTCTGCCTGTAAGAGTAAGTTCAAGTTCTTTTGAAGCAAGCTTTGCATCATCAAAAAACATTTCGTAGAAATCACCGAGTCTAAAGAACAGTATGCTGTCGGGATTTTCTTCTTTAATTTTAAAATACTGCTTCATCATTGGTGATAACTCCGCCATGTTTTCACGCCCTTTCATAAATTAAAAAATTAATTAGCCACATCCGCCGCAAGTTGAACAGCTGCCTGAGCAATTTGACTGTGTAAGATCAGCAGTTTCTGGGTCAGCTCCCTCAGCGCTCTGCTGAATAATAGCCAATACACGGTTTGCAATTACATCAAACTCTTCTTTTGCCTCGTTATAAGCAATCATATTTTTATTTGACATAATCTTTGAATAAGCCTCACGCATTTCTGTGTTCAACTTTGTCATTTTTTCCTGATCTCTTTCAGCTTTTGACGCTTCATTGTTGATTGACATTCTCTTCATATTAAACTCACCAATGTAGTTTTGAAGATCCATATCAGCATCAGCATCAGCCTGTGCCAGCTGAAGTTTTTTGTATGACTCCTCTTGCTGGAGCATTTTACCAAGTTCTCTTGCCTTTTCGATTATATCCATTTATTATTCCTCCATTTATATAAGCTCGCCTTTAAGTATCCAATTACGAGCATTTGTAATCTTAACATTCTGAAATGTTCCTATGGTATCAGTCGGTGCATCAAGTTCAACAATAATATTACCGCTTGTCCTTCCGTTTAAAATACCGTTTTTACCTTCATCTTCTATTAATACCTTTTCAACATTGCCAACCATTGAAGCACAACGCTTTGCTGCAATCTCTTCCTGCACAGCCAAAAGTTCCTGAAACCATTTTGACTTTTCAGAGTAAGGTATAGGGTCGTCCATTTTTGCAGCAGGTGTACCGACACGAGGTGAATATATAAAGGTGAATAGCGAAGTAAACTCAACTTCACGAATTAAAGAAAGTGTTTCCTTGAAATCATCGTAAGTTTCTCCCGGGAAACCAACGATTATATCACTTGTAAGTGACAAGCCGTCAATTTTCTCCTTAGCATAGTTTATGATTTCCAGATACTTCTTACGATCATAGTGTCTGTTCATAAGCTTTAAAATTCTATCAGATCCACTCTGGAACGGCAGATGAAGATGACGACTTATGTGAGTACCGTTTGCTATAGTATCGATAAGCTCCATTGAACAATCCTTTGGATGTGATGTCATAAATCTGAGCCAGTAATCACCATCAATAGAGTCAATTTCTCTCAAAAGCTGTGAAAAATTAACGCCGTTTTCAATAGTTTTTCCGTATGAGTTTACATTCTGTCCCAAAAGAGTTATGTCCTTATAGCCGTTTTTAATCATATCTCTTGCTTCTTCGACTATTAAGTCTTTTTCACGGCTGCGTTCTCTGCCTCGTACATAAGGCACAATACAGTATGTGCAAAAGTTATTGCATCCATACATAATAGGAAGCCAACCCTTGAAAGTGCCGTCACGTTTAATAGGCAAACCCTCATAAAGCTTACTGTCATCATTGCCACGCTCAAAAACACGCTTACCATTAACTAATGAATTGTAAACAAGTTCAGGAAAATGATGAAGCGAGTGTGTGCCAAACACAAGACCGACAAACGGAAAACTCTTATAAATTATGTTTGCAATATGTTCCTGTTCCATCATACAGCCGCAGAGTGCAATTAAAATCTGAGGATGACGGCGTTTTAGGTTTTTAAGAGCTCCAACATTACCAAAAACCCTGTCCTCTGCGTGTTCACGCACGGCACAAGTGTTAAATAAAATAAAGTCGGCATCATCAGGAGCATCTACAAATCCAAATCCGGCATTTGCAAGCATTCCCTTAATTTTCTCGCTGTCAGCTACATTTTGCTGACATCCATATGTTCTTATGTATGCAAGCGGTTTTTCGCCACGCTTGCGAACCTCCATAATTTCAGCAATTAAATTTATATATTCAGTCTGCTTTTCTGAGACATTTTCAATCAAATTTTTTTCGGAAGACACAAAAGCACTCCTTACCCCATTGTATTAACCATTATAGTTTACCACAAAATATATGGTTTTTCAATATTATTTTTAATTAATTCCGGAAGTTAATTTTCCGTAGTAATTTGGTACTGCTCCTATAATTACAGTTTGGGCAAGCTCAAAATCAGTTGTAAAGACAATATCTCCCGAATAATCAAGCGATGTTGTCATAATTTTAGAAGTAACTATTAGCTTTATGTGATGTATTGATTGATTTATTCCCGTGCTTTCAAAGGTGCTTATTATTTCACAGTTAAAAGTACCGATAATACTAAAATTCATAGATATTTCGGGCCCAAAGTTGGACAAAACCGTTATATAAGTGAAAGCACCAATAGGGATTTTTACCTCACTTTCCCTGATTACTTCAATTTCACGCTCAACCTGCTTAGATATTATTGATTTTATCTTATTTATTTTTATTGAATCTGTTTCGATTGCCTGAACTTCACCTGAATTTGAATATTTGATTACGGCAAGGTCATTGTATGAATAGTTAAGTTCTTCTATAGCATCTTCAACAGCATCACAAACAGTAGTCATTGACAGAATTTCAGCCTGCTTGCGAATATATACAGGTCGAAAATCATCAAGCTGATGCTCACAAATTAGCACAGCGGAGATAATTATAAGTACAAATACAATAAAGAGTCTTTTTAATCTGTAGAATCGCTTCTTTTTAAGCCTTTGATAATAAATCAAAAAAACACCCCTCGTATATACTACACGAGAGATGTTTTTATTGTGAAAATTATTCGGAATCTTCGCTGTTCTCGTCACAATCGTCACAAGAGCAACATCCGTCCTCACAGCAGTCACCATCAAAAAGACCTGAAAAGTCAAATTCAAGAAGTTCACCGCAATTAGGACATTCGATTTCTCCCTCAAGGAGAACATCCTCAGATACATTTATTTTCTGATTACATGCTCCGCAAGTAACTTCATAGAAAGGATCTTCTTCATCCATAAAGTCATCATCACAGTCACAGAAATCATCGCAATCACATTCACAGTCCTCATCGTCATCATACACATCGGACTCAAGTGTTGCTAAATCCTGATCAATCTCGTCAACCTGAGCACTAAGCTCATCATAGAGATCTTCCATATCAGTTACATCTAAAGCGATATCATCAAGCAAATCAATGATAGCGTTAATAACCTTAACCTCAGGCTTTGACTCATCGAGTCTAAGACCTTCTGCAAGACCTTTAATATAGGAAATTTTTTCTGTCAAATTCATAATAATTCTCCTGCAAATATTATGCTCTACCCATATACTCGCCTGTTCTTGTATCAATCTGGATTACTTCACCCTCATCAATGAAGAGAGGAACCTTAATCTCAGCACCTGTTTCAAGAGTAGCAGGCTTTGTAGCATTTGTAGCTGTATCTCCCTTAAAGCCAGGGTCAGTCTTTGTAACAGTAAGCTCTACAAAGTTTGGTGGCTCAACACCGAAAACATTGCCCTTATAAGAGAGAACCTTACATACCATATTTTCTTTAACAAACTTAAAATTATCACCAAGAACGCTCTTGTTGATTGGGAGCTGCTCCCAAGTCTCTGTATCCATAAAGAAGTAAAGGTCGCCGTCAGCATAGCTGTACTCCATATCCTTTCTGTCAATGAAAGCAGTCGGATACTTATCATTAGGGTTGAAAGACTTTTCAACAACTGCACCTGTAATTACATTTTTGTATTTTGTTCTAACGAATGCAGCACCCTTACCTGGCTTAACATGCTGGAATTCGATAACCTGAACAACCTGGCCATCCATTTCAAATGTAACACCGTTTCTAAAATCACCTGCTGATATCATTAATAATACCTCCTAAAATTAGTATTACGGATAAATTCTTACCGTAATATGACAAATATCATTATACATAATTGTTTGTAAAAATGCAAGCATTTTATAGAATTATCAACTCTTTTGAAAGAGTTACAAAGTTTTTGAAGCCATCATCTGTCACAAAAAGCATATCCTCAATACGAACACCAAACTTATCCGGCAAATAAATTCCCGGTTCATCCGTAATTACCATTCCATGCTTCAATACAGTATCACTTCTGTATGACACGACTGGATCTTCATGAATTTCAAGTCCGACTCCGTGTCCTGTTGAGTGACCGAAGTATTCACCATATCCGGCCTGACGGATTATATCTCTTGCTGTTATATCGACATCACTGCACTTAACCCCCGACTTAACAACATCCAGTGCTGCCAGTTGTGCCTTAAGTACAATTAAATATATCTCTTTCATCTCATCCGTTGCATTTTTTACCGCTACGGTTCTTGTTGTATCACTGTGATAGCCATCATAAACCGCACCAAAATCCATCGTAAAGAAGTCACCTTCGCAGATAATTTCTTCACCGGGCACTCCGTGAGGTAACGAAGTCTTTTTTCCTGTTATTGTAATCAGATCAAAAGAAACTCGCTCTGCACCCTTTTGCTTCATCAAATATTCAAGTTCAACTGCAATTCTGCGTTCTGAAACACCGGGTTTTATATAATTCAGTACCTCAAAATACGCAGATTCTGCAATCTGTTGCGCTTTTAAAATCTTTTGAAACTCATCATCGGATTTAATTATTCTGATATTTGAAATGGCTTCATCAAGCTTAGATGATATGTCCAGTTCAATAGAATGCTCGTCAAAATGTTTTTTATAAATATTATACCTTGCAACGGTAAGATTTGAGGATTCTATATAAATTTTATTTATATTCTCATTTTTGCAAAGTTCTGTCACGCTTTTAAGAAGTCCATTAGAAAAGCATATTACATTACATTCTGCAAACTTTTGAGCAGCCTCAATATATCTGAAATCCACAAGCAGAGTAGTACTTGTCTGCGTGATAATCATTGCACCTTCGCTGTGATGAAAACCGGAAAAATAACCTACATTTATTTCATTGGTAATCAGAAGTGCTTCATCACTTGATTTCAGAATTTTTCTTAGTTTTTCAATGCGATTTTCAGAAACACAGCTCATTACATCAAATCCTTTAATGCATCAATAGCAAGAAAGTAGCTGCTTTTTCCAAAACCTGCAATTTGTCCTACACACACAGGAGCAATTACCGATGTGTGTCTAAACTCCTCTCTTGCATGAATATTAGACATATGCACCTCAACAAAAGGAATTTTTACACATGCAATGGCATCACGCAAAGCATAGCTGTAATGCGTGAGGGCTCCTGCATTTATCACAACTCCATTATAAACATCCTTTGAAGCATGGATTTTATCAATAAGATCTCCCTCATGATTTGACTGAAATACATCTGCATCACATCCATTTGAATGTGCATATGACTTTATTTGCTCTTCAATACTGGATGCATCCTCACTGCCGTATATGCCTTTTTCACGAACACCAACCATATTAAGGTTAGGTCCGAGCAAAACAAGAATTTTTTTCATTATAATCACCTTTTACAAGAAAAATGTAACATTAGTATAATACTAAACACTAATTGAAAGTGAGATAAGATTTCAGAGCAGATTTTGTGTCA
>JAFLSM010000080.1 GCA_022510955.1 Ruminococcus sp.
ACCGCAGAAAGGCTGACGCCTTTCGAGGACAGGGCACGATGTATGACGCGAAATTCACCTGAAAGATATCCATTTTTAATTGGTGTTTAGTATTAGTTATCAAGTTCTTCAATTTCCTTAGGAGTAAGCATTCTTATTACCTTTTGCTTATAGAGAATGCCATCCAAATGATCAAGCTCATGACAGAATGCCTTGGCAAGCAATTCTTTGCCGTCGGTTGTAAATTCATTGCCGTGTCTGTCCTGTGCCTTAACTTTTACATAGTTAGGACGGCGAGTTATTCCCCACTCTCCCGGGCAAGAAAGACAACCCTCAAGTGATTCCTGCTCACCGCTATAGGCAATAATTTTTGGATTCACAAGTTCAATAGGACCGTCGCCAACATCAATAACAACAACTCGACGAAGCACACCAACCTGTGGAGCGGCAAGTCCTGCACCTTTAGCAAGGTGGAGAGTTTCAATCATATCATCTATAAGCGTTGCAAGTCGGTCATCAAACTTTGTGACCTCGCGACACTTTTTTGTAAGGACGCTGTCGCCCTCTTTTACAATTTGTCTGATAGCCATTTATATTTCCTTTCATCAGCAGACAAGTGCATTCATATCGGCATATGCAGTCACTCTGCTGTACTCTTTATTATTTCCAAATTCTACCAAAAGCTTTGAAAGCATTGCCCGAAAGTCTTTAGTATTTCTGCATTTTACAATCAGCTTGTAACGAAATTTGTTGCACACCTTGACGACAAGTGCAGGTGAAGGTCCCAAAATACGAAGCGGAAGGCTCGGAAATTCATTTCGTGCAAGCTTAATAAAGGACTGCAAAAATCCGTTTGCCGCCTTTAGAGTTTGAGTTTGATTTTCACCAACAAAACCAATCAGGCAGATATCTGCAAAGGGAGGATAAAGCATTGCCTTTCTGACATTAATTTCTGTGTTATAAAAGGTTTCGTAATCCTGCTTTGCAGCCATTGAGATTATCAGATTATCGGGAGTGTATGACTGAATAACAGCTATTCCCTTTGATTCTCCTCTTCCGCTTCTGCCCACAACCTGTGTAAGAAGCGAGAACGAACGCTCATAGCTGCGATAATCGTCAGCATATAGCATCTGGTCGGCATTAAGCACTCCTACAAGAGTTACATTAGGAAAGTTAAGACCTTTTGCAACCATTTGGGTACCCACAAGAATGTCATATTCACCGTCTGCAAAGGATGAAATCATCTTTTCATAAGATGATTTTGAAGATGTCGCATCAGTATCCATTCGCAGAATTCTTGCATCGGGAAAAATTTCCGCAATATCATTTTCAGCTTTTTGAGTACCTGTTCCTCCAAACCGCAATGTATTGCTGTGGCAGGTTGGACATTCGCTTGTGTATTTTATTGAATAACCGCAATAATGACACATTAGTCTGTCATTTGCACTGTGGTATGTAAGTGAAATTGAGCAGTTCGGACAAGTCACTGACTCTCCGCAGGTACGGCATGTTACAAAAGTATTATGACCACGCCTGTTAAGTAGTAAAATTGACTGTTTTTGATGCTCAAGATTATATTCAAGATTTTCAAGCAAGATATTTGAAAATCCCGTTGCATTACCGTTTTGCATTTCAATATTCATATCAGCAGTTACAACCTCAGGCAAAGTTGCCGACCCGAAACGCTTTGTAAGAGTATTGAGTGAATAACGGCCATTGTTTGCATAATAAAATGTTTCAATGCTTGGGGTAGCTGAACTGAGTACAAGCAAAGCATTATTACTGCTTACTCTAAACTTTGCAATATCACGAGCGTGATAACGAGGAGAGCTTTCAGACTTGTAACTATACTCCTGCTCCTCATCCATAATAATCAGACCGAGATTTTCAAACGGAGCAAACACGGCACTGCGTGTACCGATTACAATCTGAGCCAAGCCTTTTTTAACACGCTTGTATTCGTCAAGTCTTTCACCAAGCGAAAGCGCGCTGTGAAAAACTGCTATTTTATCTCCAAAACGCTTTGAAAAAAGCGAAACAAACTGAGGAGTTAGTGAGATTTCGGGTACCATTACTATAATGCCCTTATTATCGTCAAGTACTCTCTCAATCAGCTTCATAAACACGCTCGTCTTACCCGAGCCTGTAACACCGTATAATAAACCGATATGCGGTATTTCATCAGTGTATTCAGCATACAGATTTTCACATGCTCTATTCTGTTCATCAGACAATATTATCGGAGCTATTTCACTATCTTTTGTGCGATTCTCAATTCGAAACACTTCTTCATCATAAAAATGAACTAAACCTTTCTTTGCAAGTGTTTCAATAACTGATGATGTGACACCCACAAAATAGCACACCTCTTTAACAGAAATTCCGCCAGAGGCACAGATAATATCAAATACCCGTTGCTGTTTTTCGGTGAGCTTAACATTCATTGTTTCAGCTCCCAATGTAGGAGATACCATCTTCATTACAGCGTCATTGACTCTGCGAAAAGCTTCGTCAGACTTATAAAGAAGATTCTTTGACACCATTTCATCGAGTATTCGAGTGTCGGAAAGTCCGAATGCATCAAAAATAGTTTCTACCTTTGTTGCTGTTCGCTTTTTTAAAAGATAGTCATAAATCCGCTGTTCCTCAGCATCAAGCAAGGCATTTTCGTCAGATGACTGAACACCGTAAACTGTTGTTAGATTATAGTTTATTCCGGCAGGAAGCATTGTTTTGACAGCATCGTAAAGCGTACAAAAGTAATGCTCTTTCATAAAACCTGCGAGGGATATTAACTCTTCATTTAACACCGGCTCTTTATCAACAATAGTAATAATACTTTTGAGCTTTTCATCTGCGTTGTTATCTTCTAATAAAAGTACAATACCTTGTCGCTTTTTATTGCCTCTGCCAAAAGGAACAAGCACCCTCATTCCAACCTTAATCAAGCTCTGCAAATGATCAGGCACTGCATAGCTGAATGGCTTATCAAAAGAATATGTTGTATTCTCAACTGCAATCTGAGCAGTACAATCAGATTTCGTCATCTTCCGGTTCTAAAAGATTAATCTCGTGATTTTTGATTTCTTCAATAGCGAGGAGAACAGGCTTTTCTTCAACGATTGTACCCTCTTCCTCAAATGCCTGTGTAATCTGTCTTGCTCTTTTTGATACACCTACTACAAGTGCATACTTACTCTGCTTACCTGCAAATAATTCATCTACATCTATTCTGTTCATAATAATTCTCCTTAAACCAATATACTTATACTAATCTTCAATAGAAATAGTAGCTATCTTTCCGGCATATTTTGCACTGTACTGCGTCCTTCTCCTTGACAGGCGTCAGCCTGCCTGCGTCGTCGTCCTTGTACAGCACAAATCTGCTCGAAAATCTATATCTTCTCTTCTATTGGCGATTAGTATTAATTATTTATTACTCTCGATTTCTTTGTGCAAAATATCGAGTATTTCATTAACAGCAACATCAAGGTCACCATTTACAACATTGTATTTATATCTATCTTTAAACTGTATTTCTTCCTCTGCCTTTGCAAGACGCTTCTGAATAGTTTCTTCGTCTTCTGTACCTCTGCGTCTTAAACGGCGTTCAAGTGAATCCATTGACGGTGGCAAGATAAAAATACTTAAAATATCAGGATATTTCTCCATTATCTGGAGTCCGCCCTGCACCTCAATTTCAAGAAAGACATTATAACCATCATCAAGTAGGTCATAAACCTGCTGTTTTGGTGTGCCGTAATAGTTTTCACAGTATTTAGCATACTCAAGATAGCCGTCTTTATTGATTAAATCCACAAACTCGTCCTCTGTGACAAAATTATAGTGAACTCCGTCAATCTCTCCCTGGCGTGGCTTGCGAGTTGTGTTTGAAACAGAAAGCTTAATACTTTTATCAGCCTCAAGCAGTCTTTCCATCAATGTACCTTTTCCTACACCGGAAGAACCTGTATAAAGAACAAGAGTCCCTCTTTTATTGCTCATCTCTTTGCTCCTCACTTTCATCTGTTCGGTTTTGTATTGCTTCGCTTGAGATTGCGGACAAAACAACATGATTATGTTCAGTAATAATAACCGATTTACACTTGCGTCCGCAGGTAGCGTCAATCAACATTTTGCTTGATTTGGCATCCTGAACAATTCGTTTGACAGGTGCAGAGTCAGGTGCAACTACCGCAATTACTTTGTCGGAACTTACAAGATTGCCAAATCCGATGTTTATAAGCTTCATATGTACCTCTTACTCAATATTTTGTACCTGCTCACGGATTTTTTCAATTTCGCTCTTGATGTCAACAACCTTGTGGGCAAGAACCGCATCCTGCACCTTTGAACCGATTGTATTAGCCTCTCGGTTCATCTCCTGAATGATGAAATCAATCTTTCTGCCAACAGGCTCCTCGTATTCAAGAAATTCTTTTAGTTGTTCAAAGTGACTGCGAAGACGGACAGTTTCCTCTGCAACTGCAACCTTATCGGCAAATACAGCAACCTCAGTAAGAACACGCTGTTCATCAATAGACACATCATTATCAGCAAGTGTTTGCTTGATACGCTCCAAAAGACGCTGTTCATATTCCTTGACTGTCTGAGGCGAACGCTGTTCAATCACTTCAACGATTGAAAGAATTGTATTGGCACGCCCCAAAATGTCATCTTTCAAGCGCTGTCCCTCGGCCTCACGCATTTTGACAAAAGACTCAAGCGCTACATCAACAGCAGAAAGAACATCAGCGATAATCTGTTCCTCGTCCTCAGCCGCCTTATGAACCGTATAGATATCAGAAAAACGAGAAAGAGAAACTACGGAAACATCATTCTCAATATTATAGGTTTCACTGATTTCCTGCATAGCCTTAATGTAACCTGCAACAAGCTGATGGTTGACAGTAACCTCAGATGGTGTTTCATCACTTGCACTAACTGAAACAAAGACATCAACTTTGCCTCTTGAAACTTTGGAATTTACATAAGATTTAAGCTTATCATCCAAAAATCCGTAACCCCTTGGTGTACGGCAGGAAAACTCAAAATACCTGTGATTTACACTTCTGATTTCAACAGTAATCTCTCTGCCGTTAAGAACAGTTTCACATCTGCCAAAACCGGTCATAGACTTTATCATAAAAACATCCTTTCACGCTATACTTCATATCATATATAAAATATTATAGCACTATATAATTTATAACGCAATAAATTTATTACAACATTGTAACAAGTTTTTATGTTTACAGAATATGCGACATTATGTTATACTTATTAAGTTAAATGTATTTTATTATAAAGGAATGAATATTTATGTCAGGACATAACAAATGGAGTACAATCAAAAACAAGAAAGGCAAAAATGACGCTGCCAGAGCAAAGGTTTTTACAAAAATTGGCAGAGAGCTTATTGTAGCTATTAAAGAAGGCGGCAGTGCCGACCCTACTGTTAACTCAAAGCTTAAGGATTGTATTGCAAAGGCAAAGGCTGCCAATGTACCAAACGATAACATTGAACGCATTATTAAAAAGGCATCAAGCGACGGCGATTCAACAAACTATGAGGCTGTTACATATGAAGGATACGGTCCAAACGGTGTTGCTGTAATTGTTGAGGCTCTTACAGATAACAGAAACCGTACAGCCGGTGAAGTTAGACATTACTTTGATAAGTTCGGTGGTAATATGGGCACACAGGGCTGCGTTAGCTTTATGTTCTCACAAAAGGGCGTAATTGTAATTGAGCGTGAAGACCTTGAAAAAGATGAAGACACTGTTATGACTGATGCCCTCGAGTGCGGTGCTGCTGATTTTGAGTCTGACGATGATATATTTACAGTATATACTGAACCTACTGACTTCAGCGCAGTAAGAGAAGAGCTTGAAAAACTCGGTTATGTATTTGCATCAGCAGAGCTTGAAATGGTGCCAAGCACATATACAAAGCTTGAAGATGAAGAAACTGCAACAAAGATGCAGAAGATGCTTGATATGTTTGAAGATAACGATGACATTCAGAATGTATGGCACAACTGGGAAATGGACTAATTATTAAAAACTCATAAACAAGTAAAAAGTAAAAAAATAACCACTTGTCGAATGAATCTGTCAAGTAAAAGTAGACAATAAAAAAGTACAATTAAGCGAACCCCT
>JAFLSM010000081.1 GCA_022510955.1 Ruminococcus sp.
TTTATTTTTGTAGGCTCTATTTGTTACCCCAACTTTTATTATAGAGCCTTAATTACAGATTATGTGAACAAAAATTATAGTTAGAGGGCAGGCTCAAAGCTTATAACGAGTTTTGTACTCGCCTCGGTATTTATATTGAATTTATAGGTTTATATAAATCCTTTGAAATTGACATTGACTTTCTTGCATAATATAATAATATCAGTATAGTAAATTATTAAGAATATGCCAAATATCCAAAATCTGTTCACACGCGAAATGACATTGACGACTATAAGGAGTGGTTATAATGCTTTCAATATTTGAAATTTCAAAGCTAAAATCAGAAATTAAAAGCAAGTTTAATACAGAACTGCACTATCATGACGCTTGTCCAAAGGGATATTTTACACTTGACGAAGACAATGAAAATATAGTAAAATTTATAGAAGACTTTTTTGCGGAAAGAAACTTGCAACTAAAATTCTCTGACGACCGTCTTCATTTTGTTGCGGAAAGGATAACGAATGCTTAATCAATTTTCAAGAACACAGCTTGTTTTCGGCAAAGATGCTATGGATATTCTTGCGGCTTCAAGAGTCGCGGTTTTCGGAATAGGAGGCGTTGGCGGTTATACGGTTGAGGCCCTTGCCCGTTCCGGAATCGGAAAACTTGATCTAATTGATGATGACAAAGTTTGCCTTACAAATATAAACCGTCAAATTTTTGCTACACGCAAAACCGTGGGTAAATACAAGGTTGATGTTGCCGAGGAACGCATCCATGAAATTAATCCTGATTGTGAAGTTCGTACTTACAAAACATTTTATATGCCCGATACAAAGGACGAATTTGATTTTACGGAATACGATTACATAGTTGACGCTATCGATACAGTTAAGGGTAAGCTCGAGCTTGTTATGAATGCAAAAGAGGCAAACACTCCGATAATTAGTTCAATGGGAGCAGGTAACAAGGTTAATGCTGCCGCGTTTGAGGTAGCCGATATTTACCAAACCTCTGTTTGTCCGTTGGCAAGAGTAATGCGCTATGAATGTCGTAAGCGCGGAATTAAAAAACTGAAAGTAGTTTATTCAAAGGAAATGCCTATTCGTCCCGTAGAGGATATGGCTATAAGCTGTCGTCAGCATTGTATTTGTCCTCCCGGTACTGCAAGAAAATGTACTCATCGCAGAGATATCCCAGGCTCAACAGCGTTTGTTCCGTCGGTAGCAGGACTTATAGTAGCAGGCGAGGTTATCAAGGATTTAATAAATTTTGATAGAGGCAACAGATAATTAGACTTGAAATAGCTCAAATGTTATTACTAATTAACGCTAAAAAATACATTGTTCCATTTAAGTATATTTTTGATTATATAATAATTAGAACTGTTTAATAAAAATAAAGGCAAAAAAATTTTTAAAAATTTGCAATTTATATTTTGTATTCCTTATTTTATAAATATATATAAGTAAATATTAACATAACTCGGTACATGGTAATTCTTTAGACATTGATTACCTACAATCCCATATATTGAGGGTTGAACCGCTTAATATCACGAATTATAATATAACACGAAGGCTGACAGAAAAAAGCTTTCATACATTATATTATATTCAGGAGGTACTCATATGAGAAGGATATTAAGCTATGGCCTTGTAGGTTTGAGTCTGCTGGGCATAACAGTGGGAGCTATGGTTCCTGCAATTGCAACGGAGTCTAAGGTTGAGATTGCAGAATCAGTTTGTGATACACCAAACACAGATGTCTTATCAACATTGAATTCAAGTGACATTCAGAAACTCATAGAGCAATACAACTGCAATGTCAAGGATCTTGAAAATATTGCTTCTGATTGTGTGAAAGATATAGAGGTAAAGGGCACAACAGAAGGTAATTGCAAAGATAATTCCTTGATTGAATGTATAAAGGATAAATTAAATCAGAGCAAGGGCAGATGTGAAACAACTGTTGATTGCAAAAGTCAGGTTTCTGACAATAAAACAACAGCAACGGAATGTACTGAAAAAACGGATACTAATAAAAATCAGACAGCAGCTACAGAATGTCAGGATAACAACTGCGTATCCGATTATGTAGAAAAAGCAAAAGAGCTTCTTGAAAATAAATCAGAAGTAAAAGCAGAAGAAGTTAAAGAGTTCTGTAATTCAGTAAATAATTCTTCAAATAAAAAAGTTATCTGTTCTGCAATAAACTCAGATGAACTTAAAAATTTGCTTAAAAAATTCGGATGTAGCTTTGATTACGAGCAAAGCACAACTGTTCCAACCGCTCCTAAAACAGAGCCAACAGAAAAAACAGAACCATCAACCGATAGCAGTTCAAACGGTAATAATGTAAACAACTCAGGCAACAATAATTCTAACAGTAACTCAAATAGCAACTCCGAAAATCAGAATAACTCAAATACAAATAATAATGTAAGCAGTGTTTCTGAGTATGAAAAAAGAGTTGTAGAGCTTGTAAACGATATCCGTGTTGAAAATGGACTTTCTAAGCTCACTTTAAACAGCGAGCTTTCATCAGTAGCCAGATTAAAATCACAGGATATGAAAGACAAGAATTATTTCAGCCATACATCACCAACATATGGAAGTCCTTTTGATATGATGAAGCAATTCGGAATCAGCTATAAAACAGCAGGTGAGAACATAGCATACGGCTATGCTACACCCGAATCTGTCGTAAACGGCTGGATGAATTCTCCGGGACACAGAGCAAACATACTTAACTCATCATATAAAGAAATTGGTGTTGGTTATGTTGCAAACGGACATTACTGGACACAGATGTTTATCGGATAATAAGTTTAAAATGTGATTGTTTTTGTTAAGGTTGATGCAATGATTTGATAGTTTATTCCATAAAAACGGTTTGCTGATTATGAACAGCTCCGATAAAATTAGATAATAGTAAAACGAACCTCCTATGGTAGAATAGAAATACCATAGGAGGTCATTTTAATTATATACTAATGATGATTAGATGATAAATCATGCTTTTTTCAAGGTAAATGAAAAGTATTATTGACAGATATTTTGTTAGAGTGATATAATTATAGAAAAGATAGTGACTATGAATTATCAAGTGTATTATAAGTTGTATGCTCGGATTGATGCAGCCCACTGGCTGCTTTTATATTAATTCAATTTATTATAAAGAAAGAGGTAAAAAGATGAAAACTTATAAGTGTCTCGTTTGCGGAGAAATATTCGATGTTAAAAATGGTGTAGAACCAGTATGTCCTCGCTGTAAAGCTAAAGGCGACAAGCTTGAATTTGTAGAGGAAAAGAAATCAAACATTTATGAAGGTACACAGACAGAGAAAAACCTTGAAATAGCTTTTGCGGGAGAATCACAAGCAAGAAACAAATATACTTATTTTGCATCAAAGGCAAAAAAAGAAGGTTTTGAACAGATTGCTGCTCTTTTCTTAAAGACAGCTAACAACGAGAAAGAACATGCAAAAATGTGGTTCAAGGAGTTAAATGGTATTGGTGATACAGAACAGAACTTGGCTGCTGCTGCTGACGGTGAGAACTATGAGTGGACAGATATGTATGATGGTTTTGCAAAAACAGCTGAGGAAGAGGGTTTCCCTGAGTTAGCAGAAAAGTTCAGAGGAGTTGCTGCTATAGAGAAAGCACACGAGGAAAGATATCGTGCACTTCTTCATAATGTAAAAATGCAGGAAGTTTTTGCAAAGAGCGAGGTTAAGGTTTGGGAGTGCCGTAATTGTGGACATATTGTTGTGGGAGAGAAGGCTCCTGAGGTATGCCCTGTATGTGCTCATCCACAGTCTTATTTTGAAATTCATGAAGAAAACTATTAAAAATTAAAATTACAAAATAATAGGGCTGAAGATAGATTGATTTATTTATGGCTATCTTCGGCCTTTTTCTGTATCAATAATTCTATGTTATAGAAAATATAGGATAGGAATAGAAAAAGAATTATTGGAATATGGATATCAATAGAGAAATATTCATAAAAATCAATTTATTGTTTTCATTAAATTTATCGGAGGTAAGATTTTATGAAGGTTTTAATGATTAATGGAAGTCCTCGAACAACTGGTAATACCTATATTGCTTTGCGTGAAATGGAGAGTATTTTTAAGCAGGAAGGAATAGAAACAGAAATTATTCAAGTAGGGAATAGAAATATCCGTGGTTGCATAGCCTGTGGTTTCTGTGTAAAAAACGGAAAATGCGTATTTGATGACGAAGTAAATCAGCTTGCATCCAAATTTGAAGAATGTGACGGTCTTGTTGTTGCAAGTCCCGTTTACTATGCATCCGCTAATGCTACACTGATAGCTTTTCTTGACCGTCTTTTTTATAGCACCTCTTTTGATAAGACAATGAAGGTGGGGGCAAGTGTTGTAGCAGCAAGAAGAGGTGGTTTGTCCTCAACATTTGACGAGCTTAATAAATATTTCTCTATTTCAGGAATGCCTATTGCGTCAAGTCAATATTGGAATAGTATACACGGCTTGAATATCGGTGAAGCAGAACAAGATGCCGAAGGCTTGCAAACAATGCGTGCGCTTGCAAGAAATATGACATTTCTTATGAAAAGTATTCAGCTCGGTAAAGAAAAGTATGGCTTGCCCGAAAAAGAAATGCGAGTTTCAACACATTTTATCAGATAATTAAAATGTGTTGAAGGAATAATAAGTAAAAAAATTGTGGCGTATTTTTCAGCAAGTTATGTAACAGGTGCTGTAGCAAATGTTGAAAAATAAAAAGTACCGTTAGCATCTTAATCTATTTATCATTTAATTCATTTATACACTTTATGGACATTGCTAATATAACCAATGTAATAATGTGATAAAACATATTTAACATAACAATAATATAATTGCCAGGTAATGCCATAATGCAAAAAAAGTCTAAAAATACAATTGCAAATTGAACAATGTACAGTAATTTTTTCTTTTTTATATAGGATATTATTGGCAAAACAATAAAAAGCAATATTTTAATGCTCATTATTATAATAGCAAAAATCTTCCAAAAAGGATAAGCATATTCAATTAAAAACCAATCAAATCCGCATATGTTTATATTAATAATGTAAAAATAGGTAACAATGTTAAAATAATTGAAAATATAATTTATAATTGTGAATATAGGATATAGGATTATTAAGAATATACTTAATAATAAAAATAATCTACTCTTGTTCATGAATAGCACCTCTAATTATAAAGCCAGATGATGATAACGGTACTTTGTATGCAGTAAAATACAATGGATAGAGAACAATATAAAGTAACTTTTAATACTCTTGTGTAGATAATTATTCACTAAGCTCACTTTCTGATACTTCGACGCTTTCACAAATGATTAATAAAGCATCTCCTGAGTTTATCATGATTTTAATTGTGATATAATTTATCCCCCTATCAAGAAAAGAATATTCAAAATTAACAGGTTCATTGGTTTGTACATCGTGAATTAGATTTGTAAATTCATCAGGAGTTTCCGTACAATAGATATCATAAACACTATTTCCTCCATGCCAAAAAGAACAACTTTGTAATTTGCTGTATATTACATTGTGAAAATTGAAGTTGTAAATTTTATTTACTTCATAATATTTACATGAAAAGCTTATTTCTCTTTTATCATAATCATAATTATAGCCTTCAAAAATAGCATCATGTAAATATATTTTATCAAATTCATTTTTATTGTTATAGTTATAAAGCATATAGTTTGTCCTTTTAATTAAAATACATTGTGTTCCAAGGTTCACTAATAGGAGCTCCTTGGCAATTATGTGATTTCCTGACCATTGTAAGCAGTCAGCTTGTCCATTCAGTTTGAGTAGCCGTAGTTATAACGGTTAAATGATATAAAAACTACTCTGATTTTAATCATTTCTCCAATCATATGTTTCATTTTTAGATAAATTAAGAATTACTCCGTTGATTGATGAATCTGTCAAGTAAAAGTAGACAATAAAAAAGTACAATTAAGCGAACCCCTG
>JAFLSM010000082.1 GCA_022510955.1 Ruminococcus sp.
TTTATTTTTATTTTTGTAGGCTCTATTTGTTACCCCAACTTTTATTATAGAGCCCATATAAAAACGCAATTTTATGCCCGACTAATTCCGCACAGTTTACTATAAAGAAAAAAGCAGTTGAGTTAATCAACTGCTAATTTTTTGCCTTGCATTATATTTCTCTGAGAGAATATTTTATTAATTGTGTTAAGAACATTTCGCTTATTAGCACTCCACATCGGAGAAACAAGAAGCTTTTTATCACCGTCACCGGTGATGCGGTGAATTACTACATTTGGAGGCAGTATTTCAATGCAGTCGCACAGAATATCAATATATTCTTCAAGCGATAATGCATTAAATTTGCCGTCGTTGTAATCATCAAGCATGTCCGTATCTTTAAGAATATGAAGCAACTGCAATTTTACGCCGTCTGTCCTATTCCCTATGTATTTCACGGTTTCAAGCATCATTTCTTTGCTCTCATTCGGCAAGCCGAGAATGATGTGCGTGATTACATTAATTCCTATTTTATGCAGATTTTTGACAGCTGAATCGTATACATCAAGCTCATAACCACGGCGAATATAATCAGCTGTTTGCTTGTGAATCGTCTGCAATCCAAGCTCAACCCACACAGGCTTTATTTTATTTAGTTTTTCAAGCAATGCAAGAACATCATCACCAAGACAATCGGGGCGAGTTGCAATGGAGAGTGCAACAATTTCGTCTCCCTCTATCGCCTGTGTGAATATTTTTTCAAGATATTCAACGCTTGCATATGTGTTTGTAAACGGCTGAAAATATGCAATAAACTTGCAACAGTCAGATTTTGCTTTAATTTTTTGCTTTGCCTGTTCAATCTGACTTTGTATATCAAGCACAGCGCTTGCAGCAAATTCGCCTGAACCTCCCCTACTGCAAAAAATGCATCCACGGTTGTCAATAGTGCCGTCACGATTTGGGCAGGTCATACCTCCGTTTAAAGAAATTTTGTAAACCTTTTCTCCAAAGGTTGATTTTAAATATTCATTTAAAGAATAATAATACATATTAAATACCTTTAAGTATTGTTTTAAAGTTTTTTCAATATTAGATATGGAATTATAAATTGCTGTGAAGCGTCATAAAGAAAATAAAAAAAGACCGATTGTGGATATCAGTCTTTTATTATATGGGAGGAGAATCTATGAAAACAAAATCATTTGTCTTTCTATGCTTATATAATAATACCGAAATGTGATAGATATATGAATAGTAAAACAAATATAGGTGAAAATTTTGTATGATTCATTATAACAAGCAAAAAATCACCTAAATATTTCCATATCAGAATTAAACAACTCGTTTCGAGTAATATCAACTTCATATTCAACATCAAATTTTTGAAATAATGATGAAATTAACAGATTTGGATTGACATTATCCGTACTGCCGGCGGACAGTGTGATATCAAGCTGTGCATAGTCAAACATCTCTTTTATTTCATAGTTTTTGACAGCATGCTTGATGTCAACTGTTTTTAGTGTTCCTTTTTTGGTTTTCTTTTCAATTTCTATTGTTTCCTGTGACAGCAAGTCATTAATCTGCTCGCAAATTAATTTTGAGCTTGTCCTGTTATCACCAATTTTAATTGTAAACCGTGCAAAGGCAATTTTTCCTGCTTTCATTATAGGGTCAGTAACTTTGAATACTCTGAGACCTCTTGGCAGGCAGTTATTTAAACTTGAAATTATTTCTTCAAAAGAATAATCATCATCCTCAAGCTTGATGTCCATACATTCATTCACACCTCTGAAACCAAGTGACAGTGGTAGCGGAAAAGTTGCAAAAGGATGCGGATTGAAACCCTCTGTGTGCCAAATAGGTATGCGACTCTTGTGCAGTGCACGAAGCATACAGCGGTTGAGGTCAAGATGGGAGATGTATCGACATTCAAAATCCTTTTTAAACCATATTCTTGCGTTTTTCAAAGCACACACCCTTTCCGTATTTTGCAGCACCACAGTTGCTGCATTTTAGGCGGCAATGCGGTGTTGTTGTGTTATTGTAAGCCTTTTGACATTCTTTAAGAAGATAATTCTTTGTTACGCCGTAATCAATGTGATCCCAAGGCAAAATCTCATCAAAACTGCGGCGGCGGTTTGCATAAAATGTCGGATCAATTCCGCATTCTTCAAAGATTTCAAGCCACTTATCAAGGTCAAAGCAATCGCCCCAACCGTCAAAATGAAAGCCTCTTTCACAGGCAAGCTCCATAGCCTTGCAAAGCTTTCTGTCACCTCTGGCAAAGACAGCTTCAAGATAGCTTGTGCTTGCATCGTGATAGTTAAACTGAATCTTTCTTGTTGTTATGCTGTCTTTAATCTTTTGCTGTTTGCTTGCAAAGACTTCACGGGTATCCTGAGGCTCCCACTGGAACGGAGTAAACGGCTTTGGAACAAAGCAGGATGCTGACACCGTAACACGCACAGATTTTCCTTTTGGCTTGTTAGGACATTGATAATAGGTATCAACAACTTTTTGACCAAGATTTGCTATATCGGCAACATCATCATATGTTTCCGTCGGCAAACCAATCATAAAATACAGCTTAACGGTTGTCCATCCTCCGTCAAATGCTGTTGCACAGGTTTTTAGCAGTTCGCTTTCCTCAACATTTTTATTGATAACATCACGCATACGCTGACTTCCTGCCTCAGGTGCAAAAGTAAGTCCGCTTTTGCGTACTGTTTTAATCTTGTTCATAATCTCGTCCGTAAAACCGTCAACACGAAGTGACGGCAGAGAAATACTGACTTTTTCATCTTTGCTCCACTCCGTAAGCTTTTCAAGAAGCGGAACAATTTGGCTGTAATCGCTTGAGCTTAAAGATGAAAGCGAAACCTCGTCATATCCTGTATTGTTGCAAAGAATATGACACTGCTCATCTATGACCTCAGGTGATTTCTCTCGCACAGGACGATATATAAAGCCTGCCTGACAAAAACGACAACCTCTTATACAACCTCTGAAAATCTCCTGAACTGCTCTGTCATGAACAATTTCTATATTTGGAACAACAAAATTTTCAGGATAGTAAACATCGTCCATTTGAAGCATTAATCGCTTATGGATTACAGCAGGAGCATCGCAATTAGGCGTGAATGATTTTATTGTTCCGTCCTCGTTGTACTCCACATCATAAAGCGACGGTACATACACTCCCTCAATTTGAGCCGCAAGCTGTAAAAATTCCTGCTTGCTCTTGCCCTCTTTACGGCATTTTCTGTAAAGCTCAATAACCTCAAGGTCAACCTCTTCGCCCTCTCCGATAAAAAACAAATCAACAAAATCCGCTATCGGCTCAGGGTTACAGGCACAAGGTCCTCCAGCACACACAATGTTTTTAAGTTCTGTACGGTCACTTGACTTGATTGGAATATTACCCAGCTTGAGCATATTCAGCATATTTGAAAAGCTTAATTCATATTGCAGAGTGAAGCCGATAAAATCAAAATCCGATATCGGGTCACCGCTTTCAAGAGCATAAAGAGGAATATTATGCTTAATCATAAGTTCTTCCATATCAATCCACGGTGCAAATACTCTTTCACACCAAATATACGGCACTTTGTTGAAAAGTCCATATAGGATTTTCATTCCAAGGTGCGACATACCAACCTCATATGTATCGGGAAAGCAAAAGGCAAAACGGACATCAACATCCTTTTTGTTCTTTATAACCTCGTTAAGCTCACCTCCAACATATCGTCCTGGCTTTTGAACTTTTAAAAGCAGTTTTTCAACTTCCTTGTTTATCATAAATTTACCTCATAAAATATATTTAATCAAAATTATCTCTCTTAAAAATCAACGACAGTATCAAATACAAACAGACTGCAAGCAGTGAAAAATTATACTTTGTTTTAAACAAAAGAATAAATCCAAGTACTGCAAGCGGAAATATAAATATAAAGGTCAGAATATTAACCGCTTTTTGCGCTTTAATATCTTCAATTTTTCTGCTCAACAGCAAGTGCAAAATCTGTCCTCCGTCAAGGGACAGTACAGGGAGCATATTAAAAATCCCCAAAAATAAATTTACCATCGAAAATGAGAGAAATATATCGTTACAGAATAAGTATAACAGATAAAAGGTAATAAAACAAATAAAATTAGCAAAAGGACCAAAAAAAATTATTATTATGTTTTGAAAGAACATTCTGCAGTTGCGACAGTCGTCGGAAATTGCAATCTCAAACAATGAAATTTTAATTGTATTCGGGAAATCACCAAATATAGCTATTGGTATTAGGTGCCCCATTTCGTGTATTAGAACAGCCATCAAACAAATAACAAAGCCGTTAAAGGTATTGGTTACCAAACAAATTGCACAAAGGCAAATGAGAGTGTATGAAATATGCAGATTAGTATTATGTATTTTTAGCTTCATCCTGAGTTGCTGCTCCAAAAATGCTGTTAAAATCAAAATTCTGACTCTCATCAAAAATTGCCGAGCTATTAAGATTGGTATAGTACCACTCTCTTGCAGTTTCATAGACCTCACCGCCTATACTTTTGAGAGCAAAAGCCACAAGTGCAACAGCAATGCACAATATCAGCTGAAAAGTGATTAGGAGTTGTTTAGGTCCATCTTTTTTCTTATAAGGAATATTATTTTCTTCATCGGAATCATAGTCCTCTTCATATTCGTCATTATTCCCACTGACAAGCTGTGGATATTCAGCATCTGCAATACTTTTCCAACCTTCATCGTATATTATTGAATTTTTGTTTTCTTCATTCAAAAAAATCACCTCAGTACAAGTATATGCCTGAAGTGATTAAGAATTAACTATATAATTATCTTCTTTTTTTGCGGATTACCTTATATATTATAAGTATAACAAACATTACTATTATACCTGTTATAACTCCCAAAAAATCAAGCAGTACATCAGTTATCAGTCCTGCTCGGCCAGGAACATTCAGCTGGATTGCTTCATCAATAACCGCAGTAAATAGCCCTGCAAAAAGTATGTGCGGAAAAAAAAGATACGGTCTGGATTTATTAAAGGAATAGGCTGTGTTCATCAGCATTATACCGATTGCAGTATATTCGGTAAAATGTGCAATTTTTCTGACAATGTGGTCGGTAAGTTCAAAATCAATACCTAAGGAGTTAAGGATACTCTGTAAAACTCCCATTGTTGCCGCACTTTCTGCTCCTGAATCATCAGCTGTCATTGAAGAATGAATAAATGCAAAAGCTATAAGCCCAGCTGTAATTAAAATCATAATAATTCTGAACAAATAATTACCCTTTTCTATTTTCATAATAATTTCCATAGCCTTTCTGCCCACAAATATAGGTTAAAAATTCCTAC
>JAFLSM010000083.1 GCA_022510955.1 Ruminococcus sp.
TGACACAAAATCTGCTCTGAAATCTTATCTCACTTTCAATTAGTGTTTAGTATTAACAAAAAATACTGTTTAGTATTACGAAAAGGAAGTTGATTATTATGAATGCAAAAGGTTTGTCGAAAAATAGAGCAAGGTCTGTTCAAAATGATTACATAAGGTCAGGTGCTGCTAATGTGATTTATGTCCTGTGCGGTGTGTTGGTGTCAAGAGGTGCTGTGCTTGGCGAGCTTGCTCCGTTTGGTGCGTCATATGCCGCCGCTGTACCGAGAAAATATCTGTTGCCATCACTAATCGGTACTGCACTCGGATATATACTTTTAAATCCAAACGGCAGTTTTCGTTATATTGCCGTTGTTATTGCAATAGGCGGGTTGCGTTGGTTGCTTGGTGATTTGAAAAAAATAAGCAACTCAAGACTATTTGCGCCACTTGTTGCATTTGTTCCTATTTTTGCAACAGGCATTGCACTGCTGTTTGTAAGCACAAGCACACTAAGCTCCTTTGCGGATTGTGTTATTGAGTCGATAATTGCAGGAGCGGCTGCATATTTTATCGGCGTGGTAGCAACTCTTTCAACCGAAAACAGGAGCATAACCTCATATTCACAGCAGGAAAGTGCAAGTCTTGTTATGACAGGGTGTGTAATTATTCTTGCATTTGGCAGTATTTCGTTTGAGGGAGTGTCTGTGGGCAGAATTCTTTCCGTGTTGGTTGTTTTGCTCTGTGCAAGATATGGCGGGATTGTCGGCGGTGCAATCAGCGGTATAGCCACAGGTTCGGTGTTCAGTATATCCGATAGGTCGCAGGGATTTGTGTGTGGCGGTTTTGCCTTTGGCGGACTGATTGCAGGACTTTTTGCAACGCTTGGAAAGCTTGGATGTGCAATTTCGTTCATTATAGCAAACGGTGTTATGAGTCTTGCCTTTGGAGCAGAGACCTCGTTTGCAAGTGTAATTGTTGAAGGTCTGACAGGAAGTATAGTTTTTATGATAATGCCAAAGGAACTCGGAAACTTTATATCACCTATTTTTTCTAATGACAAAAATACATCTCTGAGCGAAACATTAAGAAGAAACATTGTAATGCGTTTAGGCTTTGCCTCAAAAGCGATTTACAATGTAAAAGATGATGTCAACAAAGTAAGCGAAAAGCTTGGAAAGATGTATTCGCCCACCTTTGATTGGGTGTGTCAGAATGTTGCAGGCGAAGTGTGTTCAAGTTGCGGACTTAAAATGTATTGTTTTGAACATCAGGGAGGAGTGACACGAGATGATTTTCACCGTTTGGAGGAAATTTTGGAAACACAGGGCAGAATAAGCGACCGTGATGTTGATGAGGTTTTTGTTAAAAAATGTTGTAAAAAGGGCGAGATTGCAGGCAGTATGAACTCAAACTACCGAGAATATCAGTCGTGTCTGGAGGCTCAACGCAGAGTGGCCGATGTAAGAGGTGTGGTCGCAGGACAGTTTTCGGGAGTAAGCGATATTCTAAATGACCTTGCAAGTGAGTTTGAAAATACAATGAAGTGCGATGTTGAATCTGCAAGCAGGATTACAAAGGTACTCACCGAGCTTGGTGCGATTGTTGTTGAGTGCATTTGTCTTATATCGGGAAGCGGAAAAATGAGCGTTGAACTTGAACTTTCAAATAAAGCGGAAAATCATATTCCAAAGGGAATATTAATGCGAGAAATATCAAAATGCTGCGGCAGACGGTTTGATATGCCGACAATCACAAATGAGTCGGGCAGAACGAGAGTCGCAATGTGCGAGCTTCCGCAGTATGATGTTGAAATCGGCTCTGACCAGCATATTGCGGGAGGCGGAAAGTTGTGCGGTGACTGCATAGATTATTTCAATGACGGCTTTGGCAAGATGTACGCATTGGTGTGCGACGGAATGGGTACAGGCGGCAGAGCAGCAGTAGACGGAAATATGGCTGTGTCGGTGATGGGCAGACTCCTGCGTTCGGGATTGTCGCCCGACAGTTCACTCCAGATTGTAAACTCTGCACTTATGATAAAGAGCGAGGATGAGTCGTTGTCAACGCTTGATGTCACGAGTGTTGACCTTTACACAGGAAAGGTAACTGTACGCAAGGCAGGAGCACCGATTACATTTATCAAAAAGAATGGCAGGATAGTAAAAAAGGAAATGCCGTCTATGCCGGCAGGAATTTTAAATAATATAAAATTTGCATCCGAGTCAATAAATCTTTCAACAGGGGATATGGTGGTTATGGTGTCTGACGGTGTTGTAACAGGAGATGAAAAATGGCTTGAAAAGCTGATAAAATCGTGGAATGAGGGCAGTTGTCAGGATTTGGCACGAGAAGTTGTAGCCGAAGCAATCAAGCGTGGCAATGACAGCCGAGAAGACGATATTACAGCCCTTGCTATGAGAATTACCGAAAATTTTTAAACGCTTCACAAGCTTGTTTTATTATCAAATCTCAGCGAACCGAAGGTGTACTTTGGCTGTTTGGTAAACATCATAAATTTTAATTATACCTTTAGGGTGTAAAGATTATGAATTGTTACCTGATAGCAAGAGGTAATCTTCGGTTCGTTAATGTTATACTTAAAAAACTTATAAAGTTGAGTAAAAAACAAGGAGCGGAATAAAACCGCTCCTTAATTATTTTTATATTCAGTTTTTAAAATGACTCCATTCCTGCAAGAACCTTTTGAACAAGAGTTACATCATCAATAGAAATTTTTCCATCCTTATCAACATCTGCAAGTACCTTTTGTTCATCAGTAAATGCAAGCATATTTGCAAGATACTTCTGAATATCGGTTGCATCATCAATGGTGATTTTTCCGTCACCGTTTACATCTCCGAGTAGTTTAGTTATTACTTCTCCAAGACTTGTAAAGTTAATATCATGTTCGTTTGCAAATGCTTCTGCGACTGAACCAGTGTAACCATAGATTGTGAGTTCATCAGAGTGATCGTTAAATGCAGTGCTGTCAATTTCGGTTACATTTTCATGAATTGTTATTTCTGTAAGACTTTTACAGCCTTCAAATGCAGATTCACCAATTTCAGTTACACTTTCAGGAATTGTTACACTTTTAAGATTTTGGCATCCTTTAAATACAGAATAGCCAATCCTTGTTACGCTTTCAGGGATTGATATACTTTCGAGGTTATCAAAAAAGTTAAAGGCACTGTCTGCAATTCCTCTTGTTCCGTCTTTTAAGACTATAGATGTATTCTCAGGCATTGTTCCGTTATAAGTTAATGCCCAGCCGTCTGCATATACAACACTGTCAGGTTGACTATTGAATAATGCAGTTTTTGCAAATGCAGAACCGCCAATACTCTTTACGCTATCGGGAATTGTGACACTTGCAAGATTTGTGCACGAAAAGAAAGCATTAAGACCAATTCTTGTTACGCCGTCAGGGATTTTAATGGTTGTAAGGCTTGAGCAAGTTGCAAACGCATAGTTGTCAATGATTTTTACACTGTTAGGAATTGTTATGTTCGGAAGATTTTTACAACCGCCAAATGCGTATTCACCAATGATTATTAAACCGTTGCCAAGTGTTACGCTTGTAAGATTGCACATTCCGAATGTCCAGCTTCCAATGCTTGTTACACTGTCAGGGATTACTACGCTTGTAAGGCTTGTACATTTATAAAATGCACGCCTGCCAAGGCTTGTTACCGTATAGCCGTCTAATTCTGAAGGAATTGTAAGTGTTTCGGCACTACCACTGTAGCCTGTGATTTCTGCTGTACCGTTATTAAGCACTTCGTACACAAAATCACCGCTTGTTGCAGCACTTGCTGTAAACGGAATAACTGCAAAAATTCCGAAAATCATAATTACAGCAAGAAAGACTGATGTAAGTTTTGTAAATTTTGTTTTCATTAAGTATCCTCCCTAAGTTTAATGATTATAATTTACCACTAATCAAGATATATTGTCAATATATTTTGCAAATATATTATGAATATGTTAGTTAATTTGTGCGTATATTGTCTGTTTATTGTTTGCAATAGTGATATTTGTGGTTATTATAATATATATTATCTAAATATGTTCTTTGTGATTCATTACAACTAATTCGATTTTAAATTGATTTTATCACCGGAAATGATATTTGTCAACATAAATTTGTATACTGATATATATCATATGTTATTCATCAGATAATGGATACTTAAGATAAAATACCATAAAATATAAATGGTGATAATGTATGGATATGGTATATTATGAGAATTTCGTAAAATTCGGTTTGAATGTTGCTTATTTTCGTAAGGAACAGCGTATGAGTCAAGAGCAATTAGCAGAATTAGTGGGAGTATCTCGACTGCATATCAGTAGAATTGAAACGGCTTCGGTCAGCTGTTCGCTCTCACTTGTGTTTAAATTAGCAGATAAATTGGGTGTTCCTGCTTCAAAATTGCTTGAAGTTAGAAGCTGACTTTATAATTTTTAGCATAGAAAAAGAGATGATTTTCAGGCTCTATAATAAAAGTTGGGGTAACAAATAGAGCCTACAAAAATAAAAAAGTA
>JAFLSM010000084.1 GCA_022510955.1 Ruminococcus sp.
TGAAGGTCAGTTGCGTGAATGTAAAGCTTTTGCAGAGAAGAATGACATTCAGATTATTGATACCTATATTGACAGAGCATTGACTGCTAAAACGGACAATCGTCTCAACTTTCAAAAAATGATTAAGGACAGCGAGAAACATGTCTTTGATGTTATAATTGTTTGGAAACTCGACCGTTTCGCGCGTAATCACAACGACTCTGAGCACTATAAAGTCATACTCAAAAAGTATAACATATGTATTATATTGGATATCTATATGATTTTGCCATGTGCTGCAGGAACTCTTCACAAGGCTGTATAGTATTGGTCTAGGAAGTGTCAAACATACTGTTGAAAACTACAACGAGTAAATTGGAAATATGATTCTAGGAATAAGTTTACTTCAAAATAATTACTAATTTTAAGAAAACTCTTATTATATTTTAAACAGTACTAGGAGATAAATTTATGGGAGAATTTAAGGAAACACTTGTAAAAGAAATAAAAAGGAGAGTTAGCATAAAAACACTATTTGCAGTAATAATTGTTTTTTTAATATTGGAATTCGAAATAAAAAATAATTTAGCTATAGAAATTCTAAAAACCTCATGGATTGGTATAACTCTTACTGTTTTGATTATAGCGGTTGCAATATTTCTTGTTTACAAAAGTAACAAAGTTGGTTATAAAGAATACGAGTCAAATAAAAGCGACTTTAAATACAGCATACAAAACAAAGATATAGAAATCCAAATTAACACATATGATAAGTGGTTAATGCCACACCAAGAAATTATTTTGTATAATAACTCCGGTCATTCAATTGACTTAATTAATGGACATATTGATTTTTATAAAGAGAACACAAGATTTCATATGATTAATTTTAATACAAAAGATCTTCCCAAAGATAAATCTCATCTAATTTTAAAATTAAAAGATAATGAAATACTTAGAAATTGGAATTATTCAGTTATCAATATAGATTTCTCTGATGAATCAAATAATCAATATAAGGTAAATGAAAAAGGTGAATATATAATGCATTTACCTGATTTCGATTATTTATATGTCATTGGTAATGATCTGCGATGGCTAAAATATTCTATAAATAGGTTAATAAGACGAATAAAGAATAATTGGAGAATTAAAATTTATGTTTCTTTTGAAGCAACAAAGGAACAAATTAAGGAATACAAAAAAGAGAAAGTGTTATGTTTATTTCGTCGATTATTAATCATTTTAATTTTTCTTTTAGCCATATTTTTAACAATAACAATAGTTTTTTTCATCTGTATTTTTATGAAAAACTTTATAATTATTAATTATAATTTCTTAGTTGACAAGTTTAAATAACCAAAGTGAGTAATCATATGAATTGCTATTTCTAATTATATTTGTGGAATTCATTAACTTTACAAATTCCAAAAACAAACTATAATTAATTATGTAAAAACTTATTTCTGTTAAAGGCATTTGGGGTACGATAAATTATATGGATAATTCGGAAAGTATAATTCAAATTAATAATGTTGCTAGTCTAATAGAAAGCGAACACACATCATCAACTTTACAACCAGACACTTTATTCCATTTTATGGAAAGGGTAGACTGGCTTATTGAAATAGTTCAAAATAAATGTATATCAGAAAGATATTGTCAGGAGGATATCGCTTATTTAAAAATCAGTGGTATTGAGCGTCTTGCAATTCCGATGAGATGTTTTTGCGATATTAGGCTACATGATTTACAAGAGCATATTCAATATTATGGAGCATGCGGTATTGCATTTCCTAAACATTGGGGAATGCAAAAGGGTATTCAACCAATTCATTATATAAATCCAAATTCTAAGTTAACAAATGATTTATCAGAGGTATTTAACGATTCGCTTTTAAATAAAAGTAAGCGAGAATCCCGACTTCAGAAAAAGTTAAAAAACTATATGTTGCACGAGATCATGTACACAAAACCGGATTCCGGTAATTCTAGAAATCGAATTTCCAAAAAAGAAGATCGTAAATGCTTTACTGATGAATGCGAGTGGCGATTTATTCCTGATTTATCGCCAATAGATTATCCGACATTAGTAGTGTGTGACGGAACTAATAACGATTACATAGCAAAACTTACCGAATCCTTAAGCGCATATAGAGAAGTTTCTTTACAATTTGAATACGAAGATATAAAATACTTGATTGTAGAAAATAATGATGATTTTGTTAAGTTATCTACGGTTATAAATGAATTGCAGATTAAGGATACCGAAAAGTTAAAGTTAATATCAAAAATAATAATTTGGGAAAATTCAAGGGGGGATTTTTAATGTTTTTGGATTTTAACAAACTAATGAAACAGGAAGAAGAGACTAAAACAGAAATTCCTGATGCACTAGTTGAATACTTAAATCAAAAATTACCCGAAGGTGTTAGTTATTACAAAACAGAAAACGGAGATTATCGTTTGGCATCGACCTCAAATGGAAATTTTACAATGGGTGGTTTGGTGTTTAAACCAAATGAACATCAAAAGAAAATATTGGGAGATAAATGTTCTTTTGATGATGTATTAGAATATATAAATAATTCTCAAAAACCTATGAGAGTTGGATCGTATGATGGGCAAAATATTTTAATTAACGGAGAAAAAATACCATTAAAAGATTTCTTTTTATCGCCTTATTTTGATATAAATGAAGACACTTTTATTCAGTTTATTTATCCCCAAAAATTTCCAAAACCCCATGCTATTACTCTTTCTTGTGATGATATAAACGTACAAATTTATATACAAAGAGTTGCAAATGATAGTATTCACGAAAAAGTTTTTGAATCAGTAGAAAACGAGTTTCTTTTCTTTCGACTTAAGTTAAATGATGATTCTCACTTTTTTAGCATTACAATACGACTTAATATAGAACAAATAGATAGAGTGGATAAGTTAATTAAAGGTATGAAAATCTGCAATGCGTTTACATCTGGAAAACTTAAAATTGATGGTAACTTAATTGAGTGGGACGAAGATAATTTGCAAGAAAATAAATTTGAGAGAGAAACAATAAAATTTTGGGAAAAGCTCCTAAAAATTGAAGAATTATTGAATTTAAAGTTCATACCCAATGGAAAAGAAGTTACTTATCAAATAGCAAGTGACGTTGAAAAACTCTATCAATGTTTGATAAATAAAGTTCCATTTAAAGAAGAAAAAAATTTCAATACAATTAGCGGAAACTGGAATGCAGAAACAGAAGTAAAAGAAAATATTGGTAAGCCGATTCTCCTCACCTTTGATGTAGAAACATTTAATCTATATGAACAAGAATTTGATTTGTTTTATAGAATATATGCATTCAACTGTGTTTTTGATAGATTCGAAAAAGAAGATAATGGAAAAAGTACAATATCTTTAAAAGACTTAGATGACGAAAAAACGCGTTACATGTCAACTTTATTATTCAAAAGTAAAGAAGAATTGGATAATTATGATTTTAAAAATAATGTGGAAAAATTTCAGAATGCAAAAACATATTCTGAATTTACACAAGAAGATTAATTTGACATTTTCTTTTGAGCGCGCTAACATTATACCAAGAGGTGAAACAAATGAATGGTGTAATCTATGCGCGATATTCTAGTGATAATCAGCGTGAGGAAAGTATTGAAGGTCAGTTGCGTGAATGTAAAGCTTTTGCAGAGAAGAACGACATTTAGATTGTCGATACTTATATTGACAGGGCACTGACTGCTAAAACGGACAACCGTCCCAACTTTCAAAAAATGATTAAGGACATCGAGAAACATGTCTTTGACGTTATAATTGTTTGGAAACTTGATCGTTTCGCGCGTAATCGCTATGACTCTGCTCATTATAAAGCTATGCTCAAAAAGCGCAATGTGCGTGTTTTGTCTGCTACCGAGATGATATCGTCCGGTGCTGAGGGAATTCTTTTTGAGGCTGTGCTTGAGGGTATGGCAGAATATTATTCGGCCGAGCTTGCCGAAAAGGTAATCCGTGGCATGACTGAAAATGCGCTGAAATGCAAATACAACGGTGGAACTCTTCCTATCGGCTATACGATTGATTCAAATAAATTCTTCCAGATTGATCCCATTACTGCGCCCGTTGTTCTTGACGTATTCAAGCATTACGCTGACGGTGCAACTATGCAGGAGATTACAGATGAAATGAACCTACGCGGTGTGCGTACAAAGCGTGGCTGCAAGGTGTCGGTAAACAGTGTTACACGAATGCTTCACAACCGAAAATATATCGGCGAGTACAAGTACAGAGATATTGTACAACCGAATGGTATTCCGGCTATTGTTCCCGAAGAACTTTTCGAGCGCGTACAAGAACGAATGGCACAAACAAAGAAAGCCCCTGCCAAACACAAGGCAGAGGCTGAATACTTGCTCACCACAAAGCTGTACTGCGGGAAATGCGGTTGCTTTATGGTTGGTGAAAGCGGGACAAGCCAACAGAAGAAAAAAGTTCACAGATATTATAAATGTGTCAGCGTTAAGAGACACA
>JAFLSM010000085.1 GCA_022510955.1 Ruminococcus sp.
CAGCACAAAATCTGCTCGAAAATCTATTCTACTCTTCTATTGGCGATTAGTATTAGATTTAGGGAGGAAATTATGGGAGTAATCACTAAGAAAATTAAGGGTACAGAGGATGTTTTGCCAAAGCAAAGCTATCGCTGGCAGTTCGTTGAGGATGTTATGCGTAAAGAGGCACAGGTGTATGGCTTCAAGGAAATCCGTACTCCTGTTTTTGAACATACCGAGCTTTTTCAGCGAGGCGTGGGACAGACAACTGATGTTGTTCAAAAGGAGATGTACACATTTGATACAAAGGGCGGCGAGAGCGTAACGCTTCGCCCGGAGGGTACGGCGGGTGCCGCAAGAGCAGTGCTTGAGCACAGCCTTGAAAATGATGGTCTGCCGATTAAGGCAAGCTACTTTGTGTCCTGCTATCGCTATGAAAAACCGCAGGCAGGCAGACTCAGAGAGTTCCACCAGTTTGGTGTTGAAGAGTACGGCACACAGTCACCTATTGCCGATGCCGAAATAATTTGTGTGGCAAAGTCAATCTTTGACCGTCTCGGAATAAAACAGCTCAGACTTGAGCTTAACTCAATCGGTTGTCCTGAATGTCGCAGTGAGTATCACAAGGCTCTAAGGGAGTATTTCGGTTCTCACAAGGAGGAGCTTTGCGAAACCTGCAATTCCCGACTTGAGAAAAATCCAATGCGTATTCTTGACTGCAAAAGTCCGATTTGCTCAAAGATTGCAGAGAACGCACCAAAGATTACGGATTATTTGTGCGACGAGTGCAAAGAGCATTTTGCGCAGGTTCAAAAGTACCTTGATGTTGCAGGAGTTGAGTACATTGTAAACCCTACAATCGTGCGTGGACTTGATTATTATACAAAAACAGTTTTTGAATTTGTGACCGACTTTATCGGCGCTCAGGGTACCGTGTGCGGCGGCGGCAGATATGACGGATTGATTGAGGAACTCGGCGGAAAGCACTTGCCGTCACTCGGCTTTGCAATGGGCATTGAAAGACTTTTAATGCTTATGGATAAGCAGGGAATTGAAATTCCAAAGCCGTCATCCTGCGACCTTTATGTTGCAACAATGGGCGACAAAGCAAAGGAAAAGGCTTTTTCACTTATCAAAAGCGTGCGCGACTGCGGATTGATTGCCGAAACCGATGTTGTTGGCAGAGGATTGCGTCCTCAGATGAAGTATGCCGACAAGATTGGGGCAAAATTCTCGATTGTTCTTGGAGATAACGAGATTGAGCAGAACAGCGCCGAGGTTAAAAATATGACAACAGGCGAAAAGACAACGCTTGCGCTTGATGAAACATTTGCAGATAAATTTTCGGTTTTACAGCTTACCGAAAACGAAGCGTTTAAAATATAAAAATACATAAGAATTGTTACGAGTAAAAAACACTTAGTTAAGGAGTTTAGATATGGCAGAATTTATGACAGGCTTAAAGAGAACAAATTATTGCGGAGATTTGCGTATCTCTGATGTGGGCAAAGAGGTTACAGTGTGTGGCTGGGTTCAGCGTTGCCGTGACCTTGGTCAGCTTATCTTCATTGATTTGCGTGACCGCACAGGTGTTGTTCAGCTTGCATTTACTGATAAGACAGAAAAAGAGATTTTTGATAAGGCTTTTTCTTGCAGAAGTGAATTTGTGCTTGCCGCAAAGGGATTGGTTTGCGAAAGAAGCTCTAAAAATACAGAGATTCCTACAGGCGAGATTGAAATTGAGGTTACCGATTTGCGTGTGCTTTCAAGGGCACAGACACCGCCTTTTGAGATTGTTGACGAGTCAGGTACAAACGAGGAATTAAGACTTAAATACCGTTATCTCGATTTACGCCGTCGTCCTCTGCTGAATAATATTATGCTCAGAAGTAAGGTGTCAAAGGTTGCTCGTGACTACTTTGCCGAGAACGGTTTTGTTGAGATTGAAACACCGATGATGATAAAGTCAACTCCTGAGGGAGCTCGTGACTATCTTGTGCCTTCAAGAATCCACAACGGCAAGTTCTATGCTCTGCCTCAGTCACCTCAGATTTACAAACAGCTTTTGATGGTGTCGGGATTTGACCGCTACATTCAGCTTGCACGCTGTTTCCGAGATGAAGACCTGCGTGCCGACCGTCAGCCTGAGTTTACTCAGATTGATATGGAGCTTTCATTCGTTGATGTTGAGGATATTCTCGAGATTAACGAGGGTCTTTTCAAAAGACTTTTCAAAGAGGTTATGGGCAAGGAGCTTGAAACTCCGTTTGAGCGTATGAGTTATACAGACGCAATGAACAACTACGGTTCAGATAAGCCTGATATTCGCTTTGATATGAAAATTCAGGATATTTCCGATTTGGTTAAGGATTGCGGTTTCGGCGTATTTACAGGTGCAATCGAAAACGGCGGTTCTGTAAGAGCAATCGTTGCAAAGAATGCGGCAGATGTTTATACAAGAAAAGAAATTGATAAGCTTACAGAATATGTTAAGGGAATCGGTGCAAAGGGACTTGCATATGTACGCTGGGTTGATGAGCCGAATGCTTCCTTCAAAAAGTTTATGACTGATGATGAGCTTAACGCAATCTATGAAAGACTCGGCGCTGAAAAGGGCGATGTAATCCTTATTGTTGCCGACAAAAACAGCACAGTGCTTTCAACTTTGGGTGCATTAAGACTGATGGTTGCAAAGCGTCTTGACATTATTCCCGACGAGTTTAAGTTCCTTTGGATTGTTGACTTCCCGTTCTTTGAGCGTGACGAGGAAAGCGGTGAGTGGCTTGCAATGCACCATCCGTTCACAATGCCTAAGGAGGAATGCTTGCAGTATCTTGAAAGCGACCCGTCAAAGGTTATTGCAAAGGCGTTTGACCTTACACTCAACGGAATTGAGCTTTCAAGCGGTTCTATGCGTATTACAGACCCTGAGCTTCAACAGCAGATGTTCAGAGCGCTCAAGATGACTGACGAGGAGATTGAAGCAAAGTTCGGCTTCCTTGTTGAGGCATACAAGTACGGCGCTCCGCCTCACGGTGGTATGGGCATTGGTCTTGACCGTGTTGTAATGCTCTTGTGCGGTGCTGACAGCCTTCGTGATGTTACAGCCTTTCCAAAGGTGCAGAACGCAAGCGAGCTTATGTCGGCTTGTCCTGCGGCTGTTGATGCTGAAAGCCTTGATGTTCTCGGAATACAGCTAAAGCAAAATGATGAATAATTAAACTATATTAGTTTTTTATAAAGATAAATAGATAGATGAAAAATAAAGTTTAATAGATGTAAAAATGAAGTTTACCGTAAAATTGAAGTAAAAATTTCGGGGCGGTAGTGACCGCTATTATATCTAAATAATAGAATTGATGTAAAAATAACTTTACCAATTAATCGAAGTCTAAATTTCGGGATACTGCATTATAAATTCTGTTAAACTTGTATAGCGAAAGTAAAAAATATGGATATTGGAGCAATAATTACTACACTAATTATAATCGGAGTTTTGGTTGTTGCGATAGGTGTGGGCGTAGGTGTTGTTAAATATAAAATCAGACGATTTTCCCGCACTGTTTTTGGCACAAGCTCGCTGATTGACGGCATTAAGGGTGTGCAGGACAATCAAGAGCAGATGCGTGAAACGCCCCGTTCACTGCACGGAATGACTCAAATATATCTTCCGATGATAAAAAAGGATTTTCCTGAGTTTGATTATGCACTTTATAAGAGTAAGGTAAATTCGCTTTTGCGAAGCTATTTTAATGCAATAGCAAGTAAAAAGGTTTCGGCAATGGCGGAGGAGTGTTCAATAACGCTTAAAAACAATGTGCAGGCTATTATTGATGACTTCAATTCTCGAAACGCAACACAGCATTTTGACGAGGTTAATCTTCATCAAACGGAAATTGCAAGGTACATAAAGGACGGTAAGACGGTTACAATTTTGTTTGAGGTTGCAGTGGGATATTATTCTTATGCCACAGACGACTCAAACGGAAGTGTTGTGTTTGGAAGTAAAGATTTAAAAATGCAGACAGTGTATGAAATCGGTCTTGTGTATGTGCAGGATGTCGATAAGATTAATACACAGGGCGACGCTCTCGGCATTAATTGCCCCAACTGCGGTGCTCCGATTAAAAATCTTGGAAACAAGTTTTGCGAATATTGCGGAACAGGCGTTCAGGAGGTTAATATCCGTGCATGGCAGTTTAGTTCGGTTGCCGAGCAAACCTTGCAAAAAAGACAATTTTAATTTTTTGGGACGCTTCATAAGTTGATTTTAATATGTAACCGTTGTATCCCGAAGATATACTTCTATTGTATGGTAAACATCATAGTTCACTATTTTAAGTTTATAATTATTTAGGAATATTTTATTAGTGAGTAATTAAGCGACCACTGTCGCCCCGAAGATTTTTATACCGCTCCAGAGGTCTGGTTTATTATGTATCCATTGCGACCCGAAGGTATACTTCGGTTGTTTGGTAAATATCATAATTCACTAT
>JAFLSM010000086.1 GCA_022510955.1 Ruminococcus sp.
CTTAAAATCCTGCGGGACTAATCTCCCGTACCGGTTCGATTCCGGTCGCCGGCATAATTTTTTAAGAGAGAAATACAGTGGAAACGCCGTATTTCTCTTACTTTTTGGCTGTGTAAGACTTTTGCGTTTTAGGTGTAAAAATATTTACACTTGTTAAAAAAAATTTTTTAATTTAAAAATAGATTGACAACAAAGGAATATTAGTGTATTATCATTGTAACAACTAAAAAGCTCGTTCAGTTTCAAAGTAGATAGCCACTCGCTATCAAAACGATCCATGCTGTGACGATATTATGGGAAAGTTAGACTGTTAGTGTCTTCTTGGTTTGGTATATATATTATATGCCCATAACATCTGTGTATGGATTGTTATGGGTTTTTTTGTTGTAATAAATTATAAGGAGGACATGAGAAAATGTTCAAAAGAAATTTATTACCGCACATGCATGTAATTAAATTGGTTGGCGGTACAGGAGATGGCAAAACGGAGTTTTCCGTTGTGTTTGCCGAACCGAAAGCGAGAAAAATATTAATTAAATGTGTCGGAAGAACAAATTCAACGGTCAGGGAAAGAATGTTGGTTTATACCACAGCGTTGAGTGACAAATTAATCGTTGCAGCAAGTATAGGTGAGGAAATACTGGAAAGAAAGATGTTTTCTGATATGGTTATTTCAGCTATAGCAAAAGTCGTAAGGCAGAATGGAAAAGTTGTTGCAAGTGTAGTAGGTAAAGAAGAAAACGACTTTGAGGAGGCTCTGTATTCTCAGTTGAATGAACGAAATAATACTTGTGCAGTATTTCATTTTTTGACAGATGAGGAAAAGAAAGAGTTTGTTGACAGAATTGTTGAAGTATATCGTACATATAATTTTGGCGAGTATGGGTACGAAATATATAACGCTACAAAAAATAGTATGTCGGATAAAGATGTAAAAGAGAACTCAAACAAGTTCCTAGGTGCATTAAAATTCGAGGTAGAAAGAATTATTTCTCTTATTACGAGGGATTTTACGACTGATTTATTGAAAATATGCGAAGAAGTCAACAGCGTTTTAAGAGGAAAGTTTTTTGAATATTTTAATGAAAATGTCATTTCAGAGGACGGCTTTTATTACAAAGAGATTCCTTTAGACGGTACGGAAGAAGAAAATAAGTTTATTGATGCAATGTTTACCTCTAATAACTTGCAGGGTGGGGAGCGTTTGTCATTGGAAGTCCTTTGTGGGCAGATATTTATCTATGTACCGATGAATAAAGCGGTTAAAGATATTATTGGTAATGACAATAATGCATCCAAGGTGTTTGTTGACGAATATGGTGAGTATACATTTGGCATTCTGGATACAAGGGGTCTGTATCATACGGGTGTGGTTAATGATGACAACGGAGATTATCTGAATGAACTTATTTATCAGGGAGATACAGATGCTGTTGCAATGGTCGTACCTCTTCAGGGTGATTCAAATGAGAAGAAAATATATGAATTATATCGTAAATTATTGGAGGCTTATAAGAAACAGACACCATTGTTTATGATTAATAACAAAGTAGACTTATTTATTGACGCATTAAGAAAGGATGATTTCATGGATGATCCATTTTCTGTGTCGATGGAAGTTGAAAACGAGATGTCCGCAGATGAAATCATTGAGCATGTTGCAGAAAGAGTTAAAGAATTGCAAGGAGAATTGCAAGAGGTTCAGAATAAGGCGAGACGTAACTTAGAAATAATTGCCTTACCATGTTACTTAAAACGTGACGAAGGAATGAAGCATGAGGAAATAGTTAAGAAATATAATATTGTTAATGTTGTACAGAGTATATTACTGCAGACAGCAGAATTCTTGGTAAAAACATCTGTCAAGATTTCGATTAACCTAAAAGGTGAAGACGATGTAGACGTAGAAATTAATCGTGATGAATTGGTCAAAAGGGTTAGAGAGCGTATTTTGGAGTCTGATACGGACAAAAAAGTGTTTGAACCGGGAAGTAAGAACATTGGAGATAATATGGGTATTTGTCCCCATGGCAACAGCTATAATGCTTTAAAAAGAAGACTTAAGTATGGAGATGGGTACAGTTGTAGGATTGATGAAGCTTACTATTTTAACTGTAAATCATTTACGATAGATTTTACAGGCAATCTTCGCAACTTTATCTCTGAGCAATTTTTAGGAGGTACCATTCATCGTGCATTAAAAATTATTAATGGTTCGTTCCCGGAGCAAAAAGACGAAGAATTGTTCTGGAAACAGGTAGAGAAGAATTTTGATACAAAAAAGTTTGTAAGTATTCTGCTCTATGACCATGCTTTGAGAGATGCGGAATTAACCGGTTTCGGATTTGCAACATATTTCCGCGGTTTCTTGAAAAATAGTATGCCATTTTTTTATAAGGGCATGATTGATGAAAAGCAGTACGCCGATGCATTGGAAGAGGTTCTTAGACAAGCTGTCAAGAAGACCATTGCTATGAATGTAGTTTACAAATAAGTTTGAGCAAAGTACAAAGCTACTCGCTTTGGAAAAGGCTATGCTGACCATTCTGAAAATATTTCTGATTTTCTATGGAAGCATAGTGTACTATAGTAAGGAGGAAATATGAGTAAATTCAAAACTATTAGGAAGGGAGGTGCGTGATATGACAGCATTTGAGATTATCTCAATTTTCATTGGAATACTAACGTTGTTGGCGACCTTTGGCAGCTTGATTGTTGCGTTTCTTGCCTTTCTAGATAAGAGGACTAAAGAGAAATAAAAAGATTTATCCTTTTGGCATTGCCTTTTAGCTTTACTTACAGTTGTGTTTACGTTTTGTAGGTGTGTTTACATATCCACAAACTTTTGCTGAGTGGCGAGGGGGCTATCTCCGTATTTGTCAACTCACTTTTTGGGTGATTGTTCTCGTTGACTCAAATATAGCAGTTTGGTCGGGAATGCCAAGAAATATTTGCAACATCATTTGGAATCTGCTTGTGTGTTCGATTCCGGTGGCCGGCATAAGAGAAGTGCATGAATACGGCACTTCTCTTTTTTATTTGTATGTAAATGTATGTAGCTGGTCCAAAACAGACTACATGTTTTAGGGATTTGAAGAATAGTGAATAGTTATGCTATACTCTAAGAAAGCATACAAATCGGTATTTGAGGTAGAAGGCTATGAAAAGAAGTCGGTTATCATATGATGAGTGGAAATGTATTACTTCTAAAGATATACTTGGCAAAAGGGTAAACTCGGAGTTGCTGAATGGCTATATTGGGCTTATAGATATCAAAGAGGTAAGTAAAGCGCAGACTTGGAAGTTTAATGGAGAAGATATTGTAGTTTGTGATAAAGGAAGAAAGTGGCTATCAATTCTGCCACAGAATGATTGGTATTGTATAACAGCTATGATGGATGAAGAGGAAAAAATTCTATTATGGTATATAGATATGATAGCAAATCAAGGAATTGATGAAGACGGCGTTCCATATTTTGATGATTTATATTTGGATTTAGTAGTCTATCCGGATGGGACAATTGTAGTAGATGATATGGACGAACTAGAGGACGCATTATCAAAGCAGGATATTACACAAGAGCAATATAATCTTGCAATCGAAACAAGTAATAGATTGCAACAAGGAGTGTTAAGTAATATTCCTTCGTTTATAGAATATACAAGAAAGTGTTATGAGATAGTTAAGTGAAATATTATGTCAACCACACATTTTTTCCCTTGTTTTGCCCTTATGGATAAATCACAAGGGAAAGCTTTTGTATTCAGTTATGATTGTTAATGCATTGCTTGAAGACGGGGAGGAAAAGTCATAATAAGTAAGTGAAACAGAATTGGAGGAAATGAGAAGATGGACTTTTTACAGTTAGCGAAAGATCAAAGGTATTCTGTCAGGAAATTCAAAGATCAAGCGGTTGAAAAGGAAAAACTCGATTTAATCTTGGAAGCCGGACGTGTTGCGCCAACGGCTTGTAATTATCAGCCTCAGCGGA
>JAFLSM010000087.1 GCA_022510955.1 Ruminococcus sp.
AAACGACTTTTGCTAATTCGACTAATTTCATTAGTGCACCGACAATAAACAGATATACCCTTGTTTCTGAACATTTATCCCCGGCTTTTTGTAGATGTTTCATTGGATTCACCTCATTTCTTATTTTGATTGTTTTTGAATATTGCCCAAACAAAGAGTGTAACAAATTCAACTACAAGTGTAGCGGCAACTCCGCACCAAAATTCAGGTATAAACATTTTATGTAGCCTCCTTTATTAATCGTTGATTTATTAGCTTAATTATTTCAGTAGCCTGTAAAACATCAATACCGTTTGCGTACGCTTTCAAACGATTAATGGGAATGTTATAAACCCAACGACCTTTGTCACTCTGTATTGCTGACCCGATAGGTAATGTTTTCTTTTGCAATCCGTCATAAACCAATCTTAATGAAATATCTAAATACTTTGCAGCAACTGTTGCAGGAACATTAATGTATTCCCGACCTGTTTCAGAATTAATTAATATTTCGTTATTCATTGATTTCACCTCCATTTCTCTCGTAGCTGTTCGTAGCTTAATTCCTCGAACTTTTCTTTAGTGTAGTGTCTGCATTGCTCAGGGTTACAATCTCGGCTCTTGCCTGTATCTAAAATGTACAGACAATATTTATACGTTGGCTTTGAGCTGGCAATCGGACGATTGTGTCCGCACCCTTTGCAACTGCTCCGACATCACGAATCGCCATAGACACAAACGGTCATCAATTAGAACTACCCATAAAACTTAATGCTTATGAATCAACTAAAGGTTATATCTTTTTACCATTCTTTGTTTTTGATGATAATTTGCCGCATAAAATCAAAGTAGAGTTCGGTACGACTCGTCACCGAAAACGGTTGACTCGCCATTGCATATTTCGTCCTTTTGCTCCTGGCAATATTCAGGATTTATTTGACCCAAATCAGGATTACAAATGGTAAAATGACGCTGATTTTTTAAATTATTTTCTGTCGTTTTATTTATGCAGTGTAATTCAATGAAAAGTGCACCTATTAAGATTGTAAGAACGATATTCCAAATAATTAGCACCCCAATTATCATTACCTCCGTTATAATCACCTCCGTGAGATTTTCTTGCGTAGTTTTTTACTACTCCTTACTTTGCCGCTATTAGACGGATTTTATTGAACTTTCCCCTTTGCAGTGATATAATCACATTGAAAGGAGTGTACACATGAATAATCACAATATCAAATTTCCTTACTTATATTCTGATGAATTAATAGAAACTCTACAATCTTTAGCAACAATTGCTTCAAATCAATCTTTTTCGGGCATTACTGCTGCCACAGAGGCATTTGCTCGAAATTTGTCGACTTCAATAAATTTTGATGATTCACTTTCAAATCTTACCGAAGCCTCAAAAGCAGTTATTCAAAATATCAATACTTTTTCCAATGAACAAGTCTTTACTTCAATAATTGAAAGTGTTAAAATTCTTAAATCGCTTGCCGAGACTGGTATTGGTGCCTATGAAACAGACAACAATGAGTTTACAGATGAAGCAACAAAAGAAATTGAATTTACTGATAAACAATTAGTACACATCGAAAATTTAAATATTAATATTAATAATTATTGTGATAGCAAAAAATCAACAAAAAATAAGAAGTTTTTTACTTTTGAAAGAATATTTGTATTAATAAATACATTAATTGCAATTATAGCTCTCTTTAATGCTCAAATACCCTCTAAACAAACTGAGCATTCAAATTCTGAGATTGTGGATTCAGAAAATCCTATCAACAAAGCAACAGACATTCTTGAATCAATTCTTGAACAACTTAAACAATCTACTTCTGACGAGGCAGATGCTCATTGTAATTGTGCAAACAATCAATAGTATTCTTTAGATTCTTTATTTCAACAGTTAAAACCTTAATTTTATAACCTATTGCTGAAAATAAAATAACACATAGTATATTGATAACAAATTGAAGCCAATCCGGATTTGTTATAATCATCATTCTCACCCCCATCAAGTTATTGCAAAACCTAATAAGTCATTAGGCGTACTCGGTTTGTTCCGATACACATAAATTCTCGCAGTTGCTACCAAGTAAAAATGCTGTTACCATAAGCTCTGCCAGTTGTTTCTGTGGTTTGGAACTTTTTGAAAGCACTTCATCATACAAATCTTTAACATCTGCTTTTGCTACTATAATTTCTTGAGAATTCATTTTACCACCTCCTTTTAAATTGTGACTTTATTATATCACTCACATTATTAATTGTCAATTAATTTTTTGGAATATTTTTATTATTTTTTAATTGACAATTTATTTTTTATATCGTATAATTACAGCAAGGAGGCAATTATGGACATTTACGAAAGATTTAGATACCTACGAAAAGAAATATTGGGAATTTCGCAAACTGAATTTGGTAAAAGAGTTGGTGTGACTATTGGAGTTATAAATAATATTGAAAGAAAGCTTGTAGCACCAAAAGATTTATTTATTAAACAAGTTTGCAAAGAGTACCATGTCAATTACTTATGGATTACCGAGGGCAAAGGCGAAATGTATGACAATAGCGAAGAAAATTTATTAGACGAATTAACAACAGAGTACAATTTAGATGATTTAGAAAAAAAAATAGTTCAAGCCTTTTTAAAACTTGAACACGATAAAAGAAAAGTATTTACAGATTTTTTGAAAAATATCTTTGAAAATAAAAATGGGAACGACTAATCGTCCCTCACAAAAATACGATTTATATTTTCGTATATCTTTTTTAATATTTTTTCATCACTAATTTTGTCTAACAGTTCTATTATGTATTGTTTATAATCCATTTTAATATCCCCTTCCGATTTAGCTCTGTTTTAATTATAGAACACTTGTTCGATTTTTACAACCCCTAAATTTTGTGCTCTGTCTGCATAGTACAATATTCAGGACTTTGCTTAGTTGGTAATTATTTTTTACCACTTTTATGACTGGAAATCAATAGCAAGAGGACAATCGACAGTTTTGCGAGGACAAACAACATAGTCTTGATATTTTTATCGCATCCACACATACTAAAAATATGAATATAGCTGTGTGTGATGATGATTTAAATATTGCAAATCTTATATTGGAAAATGTAAAAAATTTAATAGATAAACATAACGATAGAAATATAACATTTGATTATTATGTATTCAACAACCCTACCGAGTTAATACAAAAACATAATGAAATTACATTTGATGTTGTTTTTCTTGATATTGATATGCCGCAAGTTGGCGGTTTTGATGTAGCCGAAAAACTATATATTCACTATAGAGATGTTTTTATTATTTATGTAACGAGTTACGCTAAGTATGCTATTGATTCTATAAAACATAGGGTTTACAGATTTATTTTAAAAAGCAATCTAAAAGAACTTGAAGATAGTATTATTCATTTATTAGATGATTTAACACTATTAAATGTCAATTACAAATTCAGTTACAAAGACGATTATTATAATATACCCACAAAATCTATTTTGTATTGCGAATCTATCAGAAACAATGTAATCATTCATACTGAAAACGGAGACTATAAGCAGAAAACATCTATTAAAAAAATGATAAAACATCTTCCTAAGACATTTGCACGATGTCATACTTCATATATAGTAAACCTTTTAAAAATTGACCGTATCAAATCTGATTATGTGTTATTATCGAATGGTGATACAATTCCTATCGGCAGGGTTTATAAAAGAGATTTGATTGAGAAATACGTTGAAGTTTGGTAATATAAAATAAAAAAGCCCTACCCTGCGCCAACAGGATAGAGCGGAAACCATTACATCGGGTGCAATGGT
>JAFLSM010000088.1 GCA_022510955.1 Ruminococcus sp.
ACATTGCACCATAAGTCATAATAAAATTATATAGCGAACGTAAAAAGATCAGTTTGCGAACTGGCTGTTGTAAAGATTGGTATAGAAACCGTTTTTGGCGATAAGCTCATCGTGACTGCCCTGCTCAATGATGTTACCGTCTTTCATAACAAGAATAATGTCACTCTCCTTGATTGTTGAAAGTCTGTGTGCAACAACAAAGCTCGTTCTGCCCTCCATCATCTTGGAAAAAGCCTTTTGAATACGGCTTTCGGTTAGTGTATCAATAGATGATGTCGCTTCGTCAAGAATAAGCACCGATGGATTTGTAAGCATTGCTCTTGCAATACATAAAAGCTGTTTTTGACCTTGGCTCAGATTGCCGCCGCCCTCGCTGATTACGGTGTTATAGCCGTTCGGCATACGGCGTATAAAGCCGTGTGCATATGCTGATTTTGCGGCAGAAATGACCTCTTCGTCAGTCGCATTTTCGTTGCCGTAACGCAAATTTTCCATGATCGTGCCGTTGAAAAGCCAGCTGCCCTGAAGTACCATGCCATATATTTTTCTCAGCTCATCACGCTTCATATCCATAATGTTCACGCCGTCAATACTGATTGTGCCTTTTGTAGTATCGTAAAAACGCATAAGCAAATTGATAAATGTTGTTTTACCACAACCTGTCGGGCCTACTATTGCAATGTGTGTGCCGCTTTTTGCGTCAAGAGAAAAGTCTGTAATAAGCGGTTTATCCTTGGTGTAGGAGAAATAAACATGCTCAATTTTTATATTGCCCTTGCAGTCTCCAACGGTTTTTGCGTTTTCTGGATCGGGGGTTTCGTCCTCTGCTTCAAGCACATCAAATACTCTGCCTGCCGCCGCTATGGCGGTTTGAAGCTGTGTCAGCACGCCTGTAACTTCATTAAACGGTTTTGTGTATTGGTTTGCATATGTCAAAAAGCACGACAACTGACCGACTGTAATACCGCCCGAAATAGCAGTCACGGCACCGAAAATTCCGACAGCCGCATATACAAAGGCATTTACAAGTCGGGTGCTTGGGTTTGCAAGAGCACCTGCAAACTGAACTTTAAAGCCAACATCGTATAGCTCTGTGTTGTAGCGTTCAAAGTCCTCAAAAGAACGCTGTTCATATGAAAACGATTTTACAATTCGCTGATTGCCCACATACTCCTCAACATATGACGAAATTTCGCCCTGCAAAGACTGTTGGCGAACAAAACGGCGGTGTGACAGCTTGCCGATAAATGTTGCAACAAACAGTGAAAGTGGAGTTAGCAAAACAACCGCAATGGCGATTTTCCAATTAATAAACAGCATAAATATAAGTGTGCCGACTATTGTAACAATTCCCGAAAAAAGCTGTAAAAACATTTGGGTAAGTCCGTCGCCGACCGCGTCGATGTCGTTGATAACCCTACTGATTAAGTCGCCGTGAGAGTGAGTGTCAATATATGAAAGAGGAACATTGTTAAACTTGCGGAAAACCTCCCTGCGAAGGTCACGCATGGTTTTGTAGCTTATTATATTTGTAAAGTAGTTCATCATCCACTGAAAAAATGTCACTCCTGCAATGCCAATGCCAATATATATTAAAATCTGAATGATATTTTCAAAATTAACATTGCCTTTGTCTATGATGTTGTCAATGGCGTTACCTGTGAGAACAGGGATATAGAGTGTAAGAGAAACGCTGATTAAGGCACTAAAAATTGCCAAAATCAGATATCCTGTGTAGGGTTTGATTTTTTTCAGCACCTTAGAAACGGCTGATTTGTTCTTCATCTTTTTACCTCCGTTTCTTTTAGCTGTGAAAGGCAGATTTCACGATATGTTTCGCAGTTTTCAAACAGTTGTTCATGAGTACCACAGCCTTCAAGCGCACCGTCATCAAGTACAATAATTTTGTCGGCGTGCATAATAGTTGAGCAACGCTGTGTGACAATGATTACCGTCATATCGCCTGTGTTTTCTGCAAGAGCCTTTCGCAGTGCGGAATCAGTTGCAAAGTCAAGAGCCGAAAAGCTGTCATCCAAAATTAAAATCTTTGGCTGATCTGTAATTGCCCTTGCAATGCAAAGACGCTGACGCTGACCTCCGCTGAAATTTTTACCGCCTTGTTCCACATGGCTGTTAATACCGTTAGGCAGTTTTGAAACAAAGTCATACGCCTGAGCAATTTTAAGTGCCTTAATAATATTATCATCAGTGGCATTTTTGTTCTGCCACTTCATATTGTCCCTGATTGTACCACTGAACAGAACTGACTGCTGTGGCACAATGCCTATTTGCTGTCTTAACTGCAAAAACGGATATTCACGAACATCAACTCCGTCAACGCTTACGCAACCGCTTTTTACATCATAAAAACGGGGGATAAGGTTTGCAAGCGTACTTTTGCCACAACCTGTACCTCCGATAATGCCGACGGTTTGTCCGCTCATAATTTCAAAGCTTATGTCTGTAAGCTCATCGTCACCGTCGCCGTAGGTAAAGAAAACCTTGTCAAATTTAATCTTTGGTGTTTTATCGTTTGTGTTTATTTTTATATTATGGTGATGTTTTTCAACAACGCTCGGCTTGGTTTCAAACACTTCGTTAATTCTTGCGGCACTTGCACTTGCTTTTGTAATCAGCAAAACAAGGTTTGCAACAACAATAACTGCAAGCAGAATTTGCGTCATATAATTTACAAGAGCGATGATGTCGCCCGACAACATTCCGTCAAAGCCGTTGCCTACGTTCACGGCACCAAACCAGATGATTGCTATAATTGCAAGGTCAGTTATTGCATAGGTGGCAGGGCTTAAAAGTGCCGAAAGTCTTGAAACACGGATTGAGGTTTTTGCCAAATCTTCGGTGGCAGTATCAATTCGCTCCTGTTCACTTTTTTGCTTTGAAAAGGCACGGATAACACGGTTGCCCGTTAGGTTTTCTCTTGAAATAAGACCGATTCTGTCGAGCTTTTTCTGAATTGCCGAGAAAATCGGAATACTCTTGCTCATTACGATATACAGTGTTATTCCGATAAGAACGGTCGCAATTATAAAGATAATCGACATTTTCATGTTTATTGTCATCGACATTACGATTGCGCCGATAACAATAAACGGAGCACGAGTGAGCAGACGAATGCACATTGCAACGCTTTGCTGAACCTGATTTGTATCGTTTGTAATTCTGGTGATTAGCGACGGAGTACCCAGCTTGTCGAGTTCTGTGTGTGAGAGCGAATTGATATGGGCAAAAAGCTCCCGTCGGATTTTTGTACCTACACCCTGTGACGCTCTTGATGCAAGATATTGGCACACCAACGCACTGCCAAAGCCTACAACAGCTAACAGCACCATAAGACCGCCCATTTTGAATACATACGCTGTATCGCCTGTGCGCACACCGTCGTCGATAATGCTTGCCATAACAACCGGTACAAGCAGTTCAAGAATAGCCTCAAACAGTTTGCAGAGCGGACCGATTATACATTCCTTTTTATACTCCTTTAAAAATCTTCGCAGTTTAAACATTTTTATCCTCTTTAATCAAATATAATAAAAAATTCCTATTATAGTATTTTATACCAAACAATATAAATCATCAACATTTTTTTCTTTCGCTTCATAAGTTTAATCTAATTTATAATGCAATGTCCCGAAATGCAGACTTAGTTTTTATGGTAAACTTCATTTTTTTGATCTATTTTATAAATTACATAATAAGAGCGACCACTGTCGC
>JAFLSM010000089.1 GCA_022510955.1 Ruminococcus sp.
CCTTTTTTTAATAAATGTAAAAAAGCAGACGAAATACTTCCATCTGACCCTAACTTCAAAGTACTTATTCATTTTAATCATAGTGATGACACTTCTTTTAATATAAGCGCTAAACGCAGCATAATTCCTTCTGACATAATGTTAAAGGTAGTAGGTACTAATACTTATATCAATAAAGATAACAGAATATGGATTCAATCAGTTTATGCTTGCAAAAATCTTTCAGATGAAAACAGATTAAAGCAAATTGTTTATAAGTCCTCATATTCAGATATGGGACAGTTATTAGCAGAACTAAAAGGGCAGAGTGTAAACCCTTCGATAAGTGCTAAATAAACCGTTGACAACATATCACAAAAATTGTAAAATGTTAGTGAAATATACTAACAACACTTTCAATATAATAACTAACAAACTAAGGAGGCAACGACTATGAAAAAGAAATTATTATCAATTATACTTACAGCCATTTTAGCAGCGTTTTCTACTGCAATGTTTACAGGTTGTGGTAATGAAAATACAGCTACATCTGATGAAGCAGTCAGAACATCAGCAAGCGTTGATGAAATTACTTATGACAATACATCTGAAACTGTTCCTACACTCAGCGACACGGAGCAAGCTATAGTTGATGAGGGTTTAAAGGTTGACGATAAAGGCAACATTACCGACAGCAAGGGCAATAAAGTTGAAGTCAAAGATGACGGAACGGTTGAGGTTAAGACCAAGAGTGGCGAAACTGTCAAAGTTAAAGCTGATGATGTAAAAACTGCAAATGTTAATAATCAAAAGATTGAAAATACAGTTAACAGTAGTAGCAATAGCAGCTCAGCAGCAAAGAGTAACAGCTCAAGCTCGAAGTCTAACAATAGCAGTCAAACGAACAACAAATCTGCAAGTAATAGCAGTGTTCAGAACAATAATAAGTCCACTAATAATTCAAGTAGTAGCAAAACTACTAATAACAATCAAAGTTCAACAACTGATCCTCACGCAGGTAAGACTTGGCACGAGGCTGAATACAAGTATATTAAACACCCTGCGGAAACAAAAGAAGTTTGGGTTGTAGATAAAGAGGCTTATAGTTATGAAGAGCCGATTTATGAGAAACAAAGTTCCTATGAATGTTACGCTTGCGGACAGGTGTTTTCGCCGAGTGAACTTAAAGCTCATGGTCATTATCACGCTGAAATTGGTGACTTTGAGAATTTTAGTTATCACACTGTTTTAGTAGATGTTCAGGTTGGCACGAAAACTATTGAAGTACCTGAAGAAGGTCACTGGGAAACCAAAGTTATCAAAGAAGCCTGGACTGAAAAAGTTCTTGTAAAAGAAGCAGGATGGTATTAAATTTCATATAAACGACAAAAAGGCAGAGCGTAAAAACTCTGTCTTTTTTCTTATGTGGGGTGATATAAAATTTAAGTGTTTGTTGGTTATTAGTTGAGTTGATTTAATTTCATAAGTCGTTCATCAAGCAGATTAATTCTTTATGATATGTAATCAGCAAGTTCATCTCGGTTATCAAATTCAAAAATAGTCACGAAAAATTTTTCATAAATTGCAAGCATTATTTCTGTTTCAATTTTGTTTAAGTTTTCAATATTCATCTTATGCTATTCCCCCTTATCACCCACAAAAGCAATTTTAAACTTAGTTATAAAAACTCTCAAGAGAAATAGCATATTGTTTATTAATTATATCGTAAAAGGATATATAACCTAAGATAAAATGTTAAAAGGCAAAGATTAAAACCCTTTAAAAGCTCTCTAAATATGTTGAAACTTTTAAGGGTATTTGGTATAATTATACAGTAAGGGAACGGCGGCGGTTGTTCCAGCCCCTTTTGAAAGGGGGTGAGTTTATGGAATACATAATAGTGATTTTAATATTCACATTTTTTATAGTGTTTACCATAAAAAAATAACCGCCCTGTGCCGCTAACACAAGACGGTTATTATTAAATAATTAAAAGTCTTTGCGGAACAGCCAAAACCGTTCCTTTACACTATTATACTATCACAACAATAATTTTATGTCAATATAATATTTTTTACAAGGACAGTTAAGTTTGCACTTGACTGTCCTTTTATTATATCAAATTTACCTTAGAGGAAGAGAAAGGAATTATTATGAATAAACTAGAAGATATTTTTAAATTCCCAATAAAAAAAGACAACGGCTTTTATATTGGAACAAAATCAAATAACTGCAAAATTGATTTTTGCAATGAAGAGAAAATATGTAAAGAAATGAATTATGCAAAATTGTATTTTCCATTAGAAAGAAATGATAAAGATGCTAACTTCTTGTCATCATAATTTTGGGTTTTCTTTACATTGTATAGTAAACTAATTTCGTTTTTTAATATATATATAAGCTCTTCAAATTTACTTGCTAAAATATGATTGTATATTATTGTGGTTGGTGACACAAAATATGCTTTAATATTTTCTATATTATTATTTAATGCATATGTAATTCGATGATTGCCATCTATAACAAGTGCACTCGTATATTTATCCATAAACTCACAAATAATTATTGGTTCTTCAGAAGGAACATAATTTTTATCATAATCTTCATAAGTCCAACTAATTTTACATTCTTTACTATTCAAATATTTCAATGATAAATATTGAACATTTTTATCTCTTTTTGATTCTTCACTTTTTCTAAGAATATTAATTAAATGTGATATTCTGAAAAAAATATATACATCAGTAGAATTGTTTAAAGAATTAAATATAATTTTTTGTTTATAAAAGTGCGGTTCCCTATTAATGGCATTAACTAAAGATTTGAGTTCATTCGGATTTTTTATCTGATTGCATAAGTAATTATCAGCATATTTTAATTCTTCAATCCACCTATGGCAATAATATTGCTGTAGTTGTTTATCATTAAATATATGAATAACAACATCATTAAGGTTTTGTAAAAGGATATTATAATCTAATTCATATTTTTTCATTGTATCAAAATTAAAAGGCATATATTTTCCTCCATTAGAAATTTTTATATCTATTATATCACCGATTGCATCAAATTATCAATACTATAAAACAACAAAAAATAGCTTTTTTATTTTATGCTTACCCCTCAAATGTAGCACTTTGTGCAGTGCTACCTATATATATATCGTTGGTGTTTTCCCTTTTTCTGCACCCATGCACTAACCATCAAGTCGCATTTAATGCGGCTTTTTTTATTATCAAAATTCAAAGGAGGCAAATTTATGTATCGTAGC
>JAFLSM010000009.1:0-14268 GCA_022510955.1 Ruminococcus sp.
CTTGAACCTGCGGCATCTTGGTCCCAAACCAAGCACTCTACCAAACTGAGTTACACCTCGAAATTGCTGTCTCATTTCCGACAGCTTTATCATTATACTCTATAAAATACTGTTTGTCAATACCAAATTTAAAATTTATAGAAATTTTTTTGATATTCAACATTTTTGTCAAAATTCCGACTATCCTTATGTAAGCTCATCAAAGAGTTTTTATCATATTGTAGATATCATCGGAATTTTCAATGTACAATCTACAATTATACTGTTGAGCCTCAGCCTTTGTCCTGAATCCCCAACCATACAGCACAGCGGCAAAGTCCATTCCAACCTCTTCGGCACCCTGTGCATCAACATAATTATCACCAAGAAAAATACTCTCTTCCGGTAACACACCAAGTTTTTCGCACGCCATCCTGAGCAAATTGCTTTTATACAAATCTTTACCGACATCTGTAGCACAAATTGCATCAAACAAGTCCTCAATCTTGTAAGTCTTAAGCATATCACGAGTATACATATCATGCTTTTGTGTGGCTACAGCCAACAAATATCCGTCCTCTTTCAGCTTGTACAGAGTTTCCTCAATACCGCTGTAAAGATAAAACATCTCCTTCCCCTTCATCGAATACAACTTGCTGTAGTTGTTGATTGCATACTCAATCTCACCATCATTCATATCAAACAGCTTTCTCAATCCTGCTTCAAGCGGAAATCCGATAATTCCATACATCGACTTTCTGTCAACAGGATTAAAACCCATTGATGTTGCAGTTGTGTTAAAGCAATGCAAAATTCCGGGCGAAGTGTCAGCCAGAGTTCCGTCAAATCCAAAAATAATCAATTTCTTCATAATATCACCATATCACAAATATAATCTAACTGCCCTGTGATGTATAACCATTATTATGCCTTAATTATATCATCAAAATTGTGCAAATACAATACTTTTTTCATTGACATAAATGAATTAAGAGTATAAAATTATTGATATATATTTTTTTCGAGAAAGGTATAATTTATGGATAAAAATAACACAACTGCTATTCAAAACAAAAATAATTTATCTGTCAAGGAAACCCTTGTAAACTATTATCTTGTTTTAATGTTTTCCGTATTTCCGCTTTTCTTTACGGACGAATACTTTAATATTCGTCATGACAAATACGGATTCTTCCTTGGGCTTTCCGCTGTACTGATTGTTTCGGTTGGAGGCATTTTAATCTACACAAAAACAGTTGAAAACAAATCTCCGAGTGACGAAATACAAACACAAAGCAAAATAGGTCAAGGATTTTCAATTCCCGACTATGCAATGATTGCATTTCTGATTTTCAGTGCTGTATCAACTGTACTTTCAAGCCATATGGAAGATGCACTTTTCGGCACAGCCGGCAGAAACAACGGACTTGTTCTACTTGTCTTTTATGTTGGAATTTATTTTGTAATCACGAGGTTTTTAAATTATCGTGAATATATATTTATAGCACTTGCAGTTGGAGCATCTGCTGTATTTCTCCTTGCTGTATTGAACTATTTCTATATTGATCCTCTAGGAATGTTTGCACGTCTTACAGACACCCGTACAATCACCGATTTCACCTCAACCATCGGTAACAAAAATTTGATGTCAAGCTATATCTGCATTATACTGCCGGTACTGATAGCGTTGAGTGTTCTGTCAGAAAACGGTAATCTGCGAATTCTATATCTTGCTGCATCCGGGTTTGGATTTATGGCCCTGATGACTTCTGACAGCGACTCCGGTATTTTGGGATTGGGTGTTTTCGGCATAATCTATTTTATTTGGTTTGTACGCAACATTGAAAGACTAAAAAGATATTTTCTTACAGCAACCACAATGCTTGCTTTTGGTAAGCTTTTGAGGCTGATTTCTTTCATTATGAACGACCATTCAAAGGGCATGGATCAGTTCCAGGAATTTTTTGTTTATTCAAATTACGGCTACATTCTTATTGCAATTTGTGCATTAATTACGGTTCTGCTTTATATACTTGACCATAAAAAGCCAAATATCGTTCTCACAAAGGCTGTTCCGATTGCTATCACAATCATTTTTGCCGTAGTCATTACTGGATTAATTTCAGTTATGGTATATTTTTCAGTTTTTGACACTACCACAGACCTTGGAAGCCTTGAAACATTGATACGATTTAATGACAAATGGGGTACTCACAGAGGTTATATGTGGATTAGATCAATGCGTCATTTCGGCAATGAATCATTTATAGAAAAGCTTTTTGGAGCAGGTCCTGATAATTTTTATTATGCATTTTCACCGTATTTTCAAGGACTTATGCAATACGGTGACGGTTCTACAAATGCCGCACACAACGAGTATATAAACTATCTTATTACACACGGTATCATAGGTACAGTTGCTTATCTTACAGCTCTGGGAAGTATAATTGTCCGTGCAGTTAAAAGTGCAAAACAAAATCCAATGACTGTCATTTGTATTGCCGCTGTAATCTGCTATGCTGTACAGGCAGTAGTAAATATTGCTCAGCCGATTACAACACCTCTGTTCATTATCTTTCTTGCAATGTCAGAAGCATTCTCCCGTCAAACACTTCCAATAAAAAGCAGCCGGTAGGCTGCACCTATCCGAGCAGATAGAATGTATTTATAATAAGAACCTTTAGTGCCAAACTATTAAGTACAAGCAATTTACTATTAAGTTATGAATTGTTACCATTGAACAGAAGTATATCTTCGGGTCTTAAAGGTTACATATTTACACCAACTTATGTAGCGTTAAAAAATATCCCCTATTGCAGTTCAAGAAGTTAAGCTGAACCGCAATAGGGGATTATTTTTTTTAAATTTTTATGCGTCCGTTCATTGGAGTATAATTGCAAATCTCGCCTGATTCAAGGGATTTTTGCACATCAATAATTCTCTGATTTTCAGAGCCTCTGAAAGCAAGAGTAATATTATAAAGCTCCTGCACAAACTCACCGTCAACAAGTACATCAATCAGCGAAAGCATTTCATCAGTGCACTCACATCTTGCCCTGCTCTCTGAAAGCAGTTCGTCATCAAAGAGATAACCGGTATAGCACCAAATTGATTTATTGGGATATTCTTTCTTAATCCGTTTCAAAAGGGGTAACAAAGCCCTTTGATTTTGCGGTTCAAAAGGCTCGCCGCCAAGCAGTGAAAAACCGTCAATATAATCGGATGAAAGCATTTCAATTATGCTGTCTTCTGTCTCTTTGGTAAAGGGTTTACCAAAATTAAAATCCCAAGTTTCCTTGTTAAAGCAGTTTTTGCAGTGATGAGTGCAACCCGAAACAAACAGCGACACTCTTATACCCTCACCATTGGCAATATCAAAGCTCTTAATCTCTCCGTAATTCATCAGAGATGAAGCACCCTTTCCTGAATTTCCTGGGTTCTGCCCTGATTCCAGAATTGTGTGCCGATATATCCGCAGGTTCTTCTTGCAACATTCATCTTATCCTGATCCCTGTTGTGACAGTGAGGACACTCCCACAAAAGCTTATTGTCATCTTCAACAATCTGAATTTCACCGTCAAATCCGCAAACCTGACAATAGTCGCTCTTTGTATTGAGTTCTGCATACATAATATTGTCATAAATATACTTAATCACCTGTAAAACAGCAGGAATGTTGCTCTGCATATTCGGAACTTCAACATAGCTGATAGCACCGCCCGGTGACAATGTCTGGAATTCTGACTCAAGTTTGAGCTTGTCAAACGCATTAATCTCTTCTGTTACATGAACATGATAGCTGTTTGTGATGTAATTCTTGTCTGTAACACCTTTGATTACACCAAAACGCTTTTGCAAACACTTTGAAAACTTATATGTAGTACTTTCAAGCGGAGTACCGTACAGGCTGTAATCAATGTGCTCAGCCTCTTTCCATTTTGCACAATACTCATTGAGCTTTCTCATAATCTCAAGACCAAGCTCCTTGCCCTCAGGCTCAGTAAGCTTTTTGCCGTTAAGGCTGTAAACACATTCCCAAAGTCCTGCATAACCCAAAGAAAGTGTTGAGTATCCCCCATACAGCAGTTTGTCGATAGGTTCGTTCTTTTTAAGTCTTGCAAGTGCACCGTACTGCCACAAGATTGGAGCGGCGTCGGACAATGTACCCTTAAGCCTGTTGTGACGGCACTGCAATGCTCTGTGGCAAAGCTCCATACGCTCATCAAAAATCTTCCAGAAGTTCACCATATCCTTCTTTGCACTCAAGCCGATATCAACGAGGTTGACAGTTACAACACCCTGGTTAAATCTGCCGTAATACTTCGGCTTGCCGTTCTCGTCAACATAAGGAGTAAGAAAGCTTCTGCATCCCATACATGTATAGCAATGACCCTCGCCGTTCTTATCAATTTTATTTTGAAGCATAACCTTTTCGGAAATATAATCAGGCACCATTCTCTTTGCAGTACATTTTGCCGCAAGCTCTGTAAGGTACCAATACTTACTTTTCTCTGTAATGTTATCCTCTTCAAGCACATAAATAAGCTTTGGGAACGCAGGAGTAATCCACACACCTTCCTCATTCTTAACGCCCTGATAACGCTGTTTAAGTGTTTCTTCAATAATCATGGCAAGGTCGGCTTTTTCCTGCTCATTTTTTGCCTCATTAAGATACATAAATACAGTAACAAACGGAGCCTGACCGTTTGTTGTAAGTAGTGTTACAACCTGATATTGTATAGTCTGAACTCCTCTGTTAACTTCCTTGCGAAGTCTTTGTTCAACAACCTCAACAATCTTTTCATCGCTTATTTCAATTCCGAGTTCGTCAAACTCTGCAATAGTTTCTCTGTGGATTTTCTCTCTTGAAATCTGAACAAACGGTGCAAGGTGTGCAAGGCTTATGCTTTGACCGCCGTACTGATTGCTTGCAACCTGTGCAATAATCTGTGTGGCAATGTTGCAGGCTGTTGAAAAGCTGTGAGGCTTTTCAATTAATGTATCGCTGATAACAGTACCGTTCTGGAGCATATCCTCAAGATTTACAAGGTCGCAGTTGTGCATATGCTGTGCAAAGTAGTCTGCATCGTGAAAGTGAATAATACCCTGTTTGTCAGCTTCAACAATATCATCAGGCAATAGGATTCTTCTTGTAAGGTCACGGCTTACCTCGCCTGCCATATAGTCACGCTGAACACTGTTTACAGTAGGATTTTTATTTGAATTTTCCTGTTTAACCTCTTCATTATTGCACTCAATAAGAGATAAAATTCGATTGTCTGTTGTGTTTGACTTACGAATGAGCGAACGTGTGTAGCGGTATCTTACATAGCGTCTTGCAAGTTCAAACGCACCCTTAGCCATAAGCTGATCTTCAACCATATCCTGAATTTCTTCAACCGATACAGCACGTTTTAGCTTGTTGCACTTGTATTCAACATACTCGGCAATATCTTCAATCTGCTCTTCAGTAAGGAATTTTAGTTTGTCAGAATCATTAGCCTTTTTTACAGCATTACTGATTTTTATGATATCAAAATCTTCTTCAGATCCGTTTCTTTTAATAATTTTCATATAACTACCTCCCTGAAAGAAACATCCTATTCATTATATTACCACTATATATCGTATTAATATTTGTGAATCGATTATTATTTTATACCATATATTGTGTCTTGTCAATACTTAAAACACATTATAAAACAATTATAAATAATCACAGTATACATTTTGTCATAATTTTGAGCACCTAAAAACCGCAGTAAATCAGGCTATCTGATTTTTATTGCTATATAGCAATTATAATAATTACAAAAAACTAATCGCTTATGACATATTTGGAATAAATCAAACATAAGATTAAATCACTATATACAATATATAGTACAACAAAATTAACACGCACTCAATTTATGCTGTAATTTTACAGCACGCTTAATATAATAACACATACTTATAATTGAATTTTTCCTTCAAAAAATAATAAAAAATTTTACTGCAATTTTTCTTTTGAATTATTAAGTTAGTTATAAATGCGACCACTGTTGTTGGTAATTGAACGAGATTACTTATAATATTTTTAATTATAACGGCAATACTATTATTTATCCGAGCAGTATCATGTTCTATTTTGATTGTTTTTGACCGAATTTTATTATCTGAATTCAAATTCCGTCACTCTCGCCTGCATAACTTAAGCAATTTATATAAAAAATATAACATTAATAAAATTTTTATATATTTTTTTATTTTATTTTGATTGATTTTGCTTGACTTTGGAAATTTTTATGTTATAATCTAATCAAGAGGTGAATGTAAATGCTCACTCAGGAAAGATACGAAAAAATTTTAAGCATATTAAATGAAAAAAATGCCGTTACAGTTGCAGAGCTAACAAGTGAGCTTGATACATCGGAATCAACCATACGCCGTGATCTTTCAGCACTGGCAGAAATGGGCAGACTCAACAAGGTGTTTGGCGGAGCAACTTCTATCAGACAAAACTCAGGTATTACGGAAGACAATGTAAGCACACGAGAAAATCTTATGAGCAAAGAAAAAGACTCCATTGCAAGATATTGTGCCACATTGATACATGATACCGACCTGATATATATTGACGCTGGAACCACAACCTCAAAGCTTATTGACTACATAAGCAACAAAAATGCAACTTATGTAACAAACGGCATTTCTCATGCACGCAAATTGATATACAAAGGTTTAAATGCCTATATAATCGGAGGAAAAATGAAACCCGTGACCGAAGCCGTTGTCGGCGTTGAGGGAATTTTAAACCTAAAGAATTTTAACTTCACCAAAGCATTTATGGGAACCAATGGCATTGATTTTCAGGCAGGTTTTACTACCCCCGATATTGAGGAGGCTCGCATAAAAGAAGCGGCAATCAATAAAAGCTATATGAGCTTTATACTTGCTGACCACAGCAAATTCGGCAAGGTATTCCCTGTCACATTCTCAGAACTAAAAAAATGCTGTGTTATCACAGATATGTTAACAAACAAGCGTTATGCTGATGAAACTGTTGTAAAGGAGGTTATAAATTGATTTATACAGTTACGCTTAATCCGTCAATCGACTATATCGTCAGACTTGACAAGTTAACATCAGGCATCACAAATCGCACCACCGATGAGGAATATTACTACGGCGGAAAAGGAATAAATGTTTCCTGCGTGCTTGCAGAGCTTGGTATTGATAGCACTGCTTTTGGATTTGTTGCAGGCTTTACGGGAGAGGCAATCGAAAAAGGGATTCGCAATGACAGAATCATCACCGATTTCATTAAACTAAAGAATGGCATTTCTCGTATTAACATCAAAATCAAAGCAGGCGAAGAAACCGAGATTAACTGCCAGGGTCCTCACATTGATGACAGTGAGCTTGAAAGGATGCTTGCAAAGATTGACCGTATTACTGACGGTGACACAATCGTACTTGCGGGTAATATTCCGAACACAATGCCCGATGATGTGTACGAACGCATTTTAAACCGCTTAGGAAAAAAAGATGTGCGAATCGTAGTAGATGCAACAAAAAAGCTTTTGCTTAATTCGCTAAAGCACAAACCTTTCCTTATCAAGCCGAACAGGCAGGAACTCTCGGAAATCTTTGAAACCGAAGTAATAAGCGAAGAGGATACCCAAAAATACGCCAAAGAGCTTCAAAAAATGGGAGCACAAAATGTACTCATATCACTTGGCGGCGAAGGTGCTATGCTGATTGATGAATTCGGAAACAAGCACAAGGCAGGAGTTCTTAAAGAAAAAGTCATCAACACCGTAGGCTCGGGTGACTCAATGGTGGCAGGCTTTATAGCAGGATATGAAAAGCAGCACGACTACTCTTATGCACTGAAATTAGGCAGTGTTTGCGGAAATGCGACAGCGTTTTTAAGCGGACTTGCCACAAAAGAAAAAATAAATGAATTGCTCGAAAAATTCAATTAAACCTACAGAAAAGGAGAGAAATCTATGCGTATTACCGATTTGCTTAACAAAAATGGCATTGCTCTTAATGTCAAAGTCGCCGAAAAAAGCGAAGCCATCAATAAACTCGTATCACTTCACGAAAAATGCGGAAATCTAAAAGATGTTTCCGCATACAAAGAAGGAATTCTTAAAAGAGAAGAAATGGGAACAACTGCAATCGGAATGGAAGTAGCAATTCCGCACGCAAAGAGTGACGCTGTAAAAGCACCTGCCCTTACAGCAATAACAGTTCCAAACGGTGTTGATTACGGTGCACCTGACGGAGCTCCGTGCAAACTACTGTTTATGATTGCAGCAACAACTGACGGTGATGTTCACCTTGAGGTACTTGCAAGATTAATGCAGATGCTTATGGACGAAGAGTTCACAGCTAAACTAAAAACAGCAAAAACTTCCGACGAGTTTCTTTCAATTATTGACACAAAGGAAGCCGAAAAATTCCCCGAAGAAGCATCATCCTCCAAACCTGTTCCTAAAAAATCGGGTTACAGAGTTCTTGCTGTAACTGCCTGCCCCACAGGAATTGCCCACACATATATGGCTGCCGAAGCACTTGCAAAGGCAGGAGAAAAAATGGGCATAACTATAAAAGTTGAAACAAACGGCTCAGGCGGTGCAAAGAATGTACTTACAGCCGAAGAAATTGCAAACTGTGACGGCATTATTATTGCCGCTGACAAAAATGTTGAAACAGCTCGCTTTGACGGCAAACCCGTTTATTCAACAAAGGTTGCCGACGGTATCCATAAACCCGAAGAGCTAATCAATAAAATAATAAACGGCGAAGCTCCGATTTTCCATTCATCAACAAAGGGCAGTAATGCTCCGTCTGGTGACACAGGCGAAAGTACAGGCAGAAAGATTTACAAACACCTTATGAACGGTGTTTCTCATATGCTCCCATTCGTTGTTGCCGGCGGTATCTTTATTGCTATCGCATTCCTCATTGATACAATCGCAGGTAACGCTGGTACAGCTGACTTTGGTATGGTTAATCCTGCTGCTGCCTGGTTTAAAACAATCGGCGGATATGCCTTTAACCTGATGGTTCCGATTCTTGCAGGTTTCATCGCAATGTCAATCGCAGACCGTCCCGGTTTGCTTGTTGGTCTTGTCGGCGGTTTCCTTGCAACAGCAGGCTCAACCTTTGCAGCTCCGGGTGGCGATGTTCCGTCAGGCTTCCTCGGCGGTTTGCTTGCAGGCTTTGCAGGCGGATATCTTATGCTTTTACTTGAAAAGCTATGCGAAAAAATGCCTCATTCACTTGAAGGTATAAAGCCTGTTCTCATCTATCCTCTTGCAGGTCTCGGAATTATAGGCATTATGATGTGTGCTGTAAACCCGATTATGGGATGGGTAAACACAGCTATGACAAACGCTCTTAATGCAATGGCTGAAAACGAAGCTATGATTATTCCTCTTTGCGCTCTGCTTGCTGCAATGATGTCAATAGATATGGGCGGTCCATTCAATAAGGCAGCTTATGTATTCGCTACAGGTGCTCTTGCATCAGGCACAAATGCAGCTTATATGATTATGGCTGCTGTTATGATTGGCGGTATGGTACCACCTATTGCAATCGCTCTTTCAAACACATTCTTCAAGAGCAGATGGACTGCTGAGGAAAGAAAGAACGCAACCGTAAACTACATTATGGGACTTTCATTTGTAACAGAAGGTGCAATTCCATATGCAGCAGGTCACCCGTTGCAGGTTATTCCGTCCTGTATGATAGGTTCAGCATGTGCAGGTGCTCTTTCGGCTTTGTTTAACTGCACTCTTATGGCTCCTCACGGAGGTATCTTTGTAGTTGCAACAATAGGAAATCCTCTTATGTACTTCCTTGCACTTGTAATAGGTTCCTTAGTCGGTATGCTTCTGCTTGCACTCCTTATGAAGCCAATTAAAAATAAAGCCTGATATAAAAAGCCACCAGTGGGTTACACCTATCCGAGCAGATAAAAAACTGCTTACAGAAAAATAAAAACGATTTCCAATCAACAAAAGTTTTAATTTTGGGACAACACATTATAAATTATAGTAAATAACAAAAACAAAATATAAAAAGTTAAAGGAGAAACAATTATGGTATCAAAAACAGTAACTCTTACAAACGCACAGGGCTTTCATATGCGTCCGGCATCATTATTTGCTACTGCAATGGGAAAATACGAAAGCGATGTAATAATCAAGTTCAACAATTCTGACATCAACGCAAAGAGCCTGCTTAATATTATTGCAGGTTGTATAAAATGCGGTAGCGAAATCGAAATTGTATGCAGTGGTTCAGACGAACAGGCTGCTCTTGATGAGGCAGTACAGCTTATTGAAAGCGGACTTGGCGAATAATCAAACAGTTGCGGTACATTTGTACCAAGCGAGGTGACTTATATGTTTTACGGAACAGCCGCATCCGACGGTATCGGAATTGGCAATGTAATGATTATTGAAGAGCATACTTTAAGCTATTCCCCAAAAACCGTGATAGACCCTGATGCAGAATCTCAAAGATACAATGATGCAGTTAATGCATTTTGTGAGAATACTATGGCACAGGCAGATGCACTGAGGGCGTCTACAGGCGACAAAGAAGCAGAAATTCTTGAAGGTCACATTCAAATTATAAAAGACCCTTACCTTAACGGCGAAATAGAAAAGCTGATTGCAAACGGCACCTGTGCTGAGTCGGCACTTGAACAGATGTGCGACCAATTTATAACAGTATTCTCAATGGCCGATGATGAGCTTACAAAGCAGAGAGCCTCTGATGTAAGAGATATTAAAGCAGGAATGTTGGGTATTCTGCTCGGTGTTAAAGAAATTAAAATAAGTGATGCACCAAAAGGCACAGTACTTGTTGCCCATGAGCTTACACCGTCAATGACAGCAGGCATAGTCAAGGAAAACATTGTCGGCATTGTAACCGAAACGGGCGGAAAAACCTCCCACTCTGCAATCCTTGCAAGAGCTCTTGAAATTCCTGCCGTACTTAGCGTTGAGGGTGCAGTAAGCAGTCTTGCAAACGGTCAGAAGGTAATTGTTGACGGCAGTGAAGGTATTGTTATTGAATCGCCTGATTCAGAGCAGATGGAAATTTACACACAAAAGCGTGATGCGTTTATTAAGGAACGCCGTGAGCTTGAAAAATATAAAGGCAAAGAAACTGTATCTGCAAGCGGTGAAGTATACGAGCTTTTCTGCAATATTGGAAAACCTGAGGATGCAGTAAAGGCAATGGATTTTGACGGCGAGGGTGTCGGACTTTTCAGAACAGAATTTCTGTTTATGGACAGAGATGCAGTACCAACCGAGGACGAACAATTTGAGGCGTATAAAAAGGCGGCCCTTATTCTAAAGGGCAAACCGCTTATCATTCGTACACTCGACATCGGCGGTGACAAGGACCTGCCGTACCTGGGACTTAAAAAGGAAGAAAACCCGTTTATGGGATTCAGGGCAATCCGCTATTGCTTAAAGAACAATGACCTTTTCAAAAGTCAAATCCGCGCAATTCTGCGTGCAAGTGCCTTTGGCGACATCAGAATTATGTTCCCTCTCATTACGACACTTGATGAACTGCGTGCAGGCAAACAGCTTGTGGAGAACATCAAACTTGAATTAAAAGAGGCTAATATATCTTTTGACGAAAATATAAAAGTCGGCGTAATGGCAGAAACCTCATCAGCCGCTGTAATTGCCGATTTACTTGCAAAAGAAGCTGACTTTTTCAGTATCGGTACAAACGATCTTACAGGCTACACAATGGCTTGTGACCGTGGAAACAGCGATGTTTCCTACCTCTACTCAGCACTCCAGCCAAGTGTGCTGAGACTGATTAAGAACATAATTGAATGTGGCGTCAAAAATAATATTCCTGTCGGAATGTGCGGAGAGGCAGCAGCAAATCCAATGATGATTCCGCTCCTTATTTCATTCGGATTGACCGAATTCAGCGTATCTGCACCGTCTGTCCTTAAGGTGAGAAAAACAATCTCTCAATGGACAAAACAGGAGGCAGATAAAGTTGCAGAAAAGGTAATGACATTTGCAACAGAGCAAGAAGTAACTGACTATCTTAAAACAATAATTTAGAAAAAATCATTAAACGGATACTGACTAATTAATCAGTATCCGTTTTTATATAGTTGATTCTTATTTATCCTTTTTCATCTTAACTGTAAATATAGCAATCGAGGTGGCAAGCAGTACAACAGCATAGCCAATTACCCACAAAAGGTCGGGCATAATACTTTCAAACTCGCCGTTAAGTGCATATCTCGCCGCATTTACAGCATGTGCAAACGGCAGTGCATTTGCAACTTCTTCAAACCAACCGCCTACAAGAGCAGTATCAAACCAGATGTTAGAAAACCACGCTGAAAAGTTAGTCAGCAACGCACCGCATACTCCGCCGACAGCCTTTTCGCTCAGCACCGTACCGCACAAAAGACCCAGCGCAACAAACACTAAAGTAATAGGAATATTCACAACAGCCGCAAGAAAAATATTCGGTGTGAACTTAAGTCCAAGCAAAAGTGCCACTATGTAACAAATAAATGTCTGAACAAGTGACATTGGAATAAGCGGTAATGTGTAACCCAAAATAAACTCATGTGACTTTATCGGCGATGTAAACAAACGCATCATAAAGCTTGTTGTTTTGTCCTTTGCAATCAGCTGTGCCGAAAACAGCGCTATAAAGCATAATCCGAATACAGTAATACCGGGTGTAAGAACCTCAATATCAAACATATTCATATTTGCTTCTTTTGGAACGCTTGAGCCTATTGCATACAAAAGAAGCAAAAGCACAATCGGAAAAGCCAAACCGAAAAACAATGTAATTACATCACGCAAAATTTCTTTGGTATTTCTTGAAGCAAAAATATATGTCCTCATCACAATGCACCTCCGTCACATATTTTAACAAAGGCATTCTCAAAATTATCCGTCTTTGCAAGAGTTTTAAGTTCCTGTACAGTACCCTCTGCTTTAAGCTCTCCCCTTGCCATAATTCCGATTCTGTCACAAAGGCTTTCAGCCTCTTCAAGATAATGAGTGGTAAGTATAATTGTAATTTTGTCTTTTAGCTTTGAGATTACTTGCCACAGTTCATGCCTTGCCAATACATCAAGACCAAGTGTCGGCTCGTCAAGAAACAAAATTTCAGGTTCGGTAATAAGTGCCATAGCAATGCTTAGCCGTCTTTTCAAACCGCCCGACAAGGTCTTTGCCCTTTGCTTTGCAAATTCACGAAGGTCAAATAGCTCTATAGTTTTCTCAGCCTTTTGCTTTGCAGTTTTTCTGTTAAAGCCGTAAATCCGAGCGATAAATTCAAGATTTTCACGCACATTAAGCTTTTCGGCAACTGCTGTTTCCTGCGGTGAAACGCTGATAATTTTCTTTACTTCCTGAGTATTCTTCATAATACTGTGACCATTAAGAATTGCGTCTCCCTCTGTGGGCGTCACAAGACAGGATAACATCTTGATTGTAGTTGATTTTCCTGCACCGTTCACACCCAGCAAGCCATACAGCTCTCCCTGATTTACGCTGAGATTAAGATTTTTTACAACATATTTGTCTTTATATTTTTTTGACAGATTACAAGTTTCAATAGCAAACATAGTTTCACCTCATTTTATAGGAATTAAGTCCCTGAATTTTGCAAGAGCAATTCCGCCCTGCTTTGTGTCGCCAAGAACAATCAGCCTGTTTCCTGTTTTGATATCAAACACCTCTCTTGCCTTCTTCGGAATAACAATCTGACCTCTTTCGCCAACCTTGACAATTCCAAAAACATACTTACCGTCGATATCCTCTTTATCAATTATGTCTTCATCTTCAAATGAATAATTGATGAGATTATCAATAGTAGTTCCGAAAATCATGGCAAGTTCTCTGCATTTTATTATATCGGGAAGTGAATCTCCGTTTTCCCACTTTGCAACAGATTGTCTTGATACATTAAGCTTCTCGGCAAGCTCCTCCTGCGATAGTTCTGCTTTCTTTCTGAGATATTTAATATTTGCATCAATCATGCTTTTCATTCCTTTCATACTAAATCATACATCAGTATTTAAGTGTTTTCTACCAACCTATGCTTACTATTGATGTTAATTTTAGTTGCGTAATCCTGTTTATAATATATCTATTTTAAAGAAAAGTGTCAATTTTTCGATAACAAAATTAAGTATTGCTATATACATTATTGCAAATTATATGTTATAATAACCTCACGGTGTTACCAAAATCAAAGATTTTGACACCTGAGAGA
>JAFLSM010000009.1:14368-59136 GCA_022510955.1 Ruminococcus sp.
TTCGGTGCCTACGGCATTTCATTGTGCTTCGCACAATAATTAATGTTATAATAACTATAAAAGTGAGGTGGCAGTATGATTATTCACGATATTTCTAAAGATACAATGACAACCCCTGTTTATGACGGTGATCCGCAAGTAACAACCGAAAAGCTGATGAGCCTTGAAAACGGAGACGAATGCAATCTTACACAAATTTCGATGTGCGTTCACACCGGAACTCACATTGATGCACCTCTTCATTATCTTGAGGACGGCAACGCTATTGACAACATCAGGCTCAACACATTTTACGGCAAATGCAATGTTATTGAAATAACAGGAGTACTTACGGGCGACGATATTGAAAGACTGCTACCCTACTGCAAGCCAAGAGTTTTGTTTAAGGGCAACGGAAAAACATTTTTGTCACAGTCAGCGGCAATCGTTCTTGCATCAAGCAAAATTAAGCTTGTCGGCACAGATGCAATATCTATTGCGCCCTCCTTTGATGAAGAACGCACGCACCGAGTGCTTGCACGGGCAGGCATTGTAGCACTCGAAAATCTTGACCTGTCAAGAATTTCACCAGGTCTCTATGAACTGTGTGCTTTTCCAATAAAGCTGGGCGGAATTGAAGCGGCACCATGCCGTGCTATCTTACTTGAACAAGAAAAGGGGCTTAACCGAAAATGATAAAAATTGCTGTTTTTGACCTTGATGGCACCCTTGTTGACTCGCTCACAGATCTTGCTCAAAGCGTAAATAAGGGACTTAAAAATGCAGGACTTGAAGAAAAGCCAATCGAAAACTACAAACAGTATGTAGGCAACGGCAGAGAAGTAATGGTAAAGCTTGCAATGGGCGAAAAATCAAGCGACACAAGCTTGCTGAAAATTGCAATGGACACCTTCAACTCTGAATACGCTCTTCACTGTAACGACAATACCAAAGGCTACGACGGCTGTGACAAGATGCTTGAAACACTTGCTAAAAATGGTATAAAAACTGCCATACTTTCAAACAAGCCTGATGAATTTGTCGGTGACATTGTTGCAAAGGTGTATCCAAACCACACTTTTACTGAAGCTTGGGGACAAAAGACTCAGTACAAACGCAAGCCCGACAAAGAGGCATTGATTGCAATGCTTGATAAACACGGAATAGCTATCGACGAGTGCATTTACATTGGCGACAGCGATGTTGATGTGCTTACAGCACAAAATGCAGGCGTCCATATGGCAGGTGTTGAATGGGGTTTCAGAGATAAAGATGAGCTTCTGGCAACTGGTGCACCGTTTGTTGCATCAACTGCTGAGGAACTTGCAGATTATATTATAAATCTATGAACAAAATAAATTATCAAAAGGAGCTTGACAAGGTCATACTGCAAATTCAAAAGGACGGTATCACACCCACACTTTTACTTCATGTTTGCTGCGCTCCCTGCTCAAGCTATTGTCTTGAATATCTTTCGGAATATTTTAACATTGTTGTTTTTTACTACAATCCGAATATTTCTCATAAAGAAGAATACGAATTCAGATTAAGCGAAGAAAAGCGACTTATTAACGAGATGAACTTTAAAAACCCCGTTCAGATTATTGAATCCCGTTATGACCCAAATGAATTTTTTGATGTTGCTAAAGGACTTGAAAAGGAGCCTGAGGGCGGTAAAAGATGTCTTGAATGTTTTAAACTTCGCTTAAATGAAAGCTGTAAAAAAGCACATGAAATCAGTGCTGACTACATCACCACCACGCTTACAATAAGTCCATTAAAAAACGCACAAGCACTCAACGAAATAGGAAGTGAATATGCTAAGAAATATGGCGTAAGCTGGCTTTTCAGCGACTTTAAAAAGCGTGAGGGATACAAACGCTCAATCACACTCTCAAAAGAATATAATCTTTACAGACAAAACTATTGCGGCTGTATATTCTCTAAGCAACAAGCTCAACTTAGTGAAAACGAGTATAATAAAGATAAAAAACGTTGACCGTAAAATGCAGATGTGCTATAATCCTAAAGTTGCTCAGCCGTGTCTAATATAAATTTTGGAGGACATAATGGATTGTACATTTAAAACAGAAGACGGCAAATTTAACTTTCGTGTCGGGGCAATTATTGCTAACGGCAGAAAAGTTCTTATGGCAAGAAACCCCAACGAATCTCGTGAATTTTACTATTCTGTCGGAGGACGGGTTAAAGTAGGAGAAAGTCTCGAAATGGCAGTTTTGCGAGAGCTTAAAGAAGAAACAGGAATAACCTGCAAAATTGAAAGAATGGTTGCTATTCACGAAAACTTTTTTGTGGACGATGACGGAGTAAAATTCCATGAAATTTCAATTTTCTTCTTAATTAAGCCAAACAAAGAGCTTTTTAATATTGAAAACGGTCAACTTACAAAGGACGGTCCGAACAACGAGTATCTCGAATGGATTGATTTGGACAACTTAGACGGTAAAACAATTTATCCTGAGTTTTATAAAGATTTGGATTTTAATTCTATATCAGAAACAAAACACATTGTAAACCGAGAATATTAATTTTCTTATTTCGCATTATAAGTTTAAATTAAACTTATAATGCGATTTTTACACCGCTCCAAAAGTTTATTTTAATATGTGACCTTAGTGACCCGAAGGTATGCTTTTGTTGTACGGTACACTCCATAACGCACTAATAAAAATGCCAACCGTAATTTATTGAGTGGCTTACAAAAATATAAATTTTATTCGCCTATTGACAATTCTGTTTTGTATGATATAATAACATTGTTAGATATTTAGACATTTATCTAATTATCTAAGTCAAAGAAATACTAATATAACAGGAGGTAATTATGGGTGATGTGTGGAAAGCCCTTGCCGACCCTACCAGACGGCAAATTCTAAGTCTGCTAAGGCAAAAAGATATGAACGCAGGCGAAATTTCAGAAAAATTCAATATGACAAAGCCGTCAATCAGCAATCACCTGAACATATTAAAACAGGCTGATTTGGTTGACTCCGAAAAACAGGGTCAAAATGTGGTGTATTCAATCAAAACAAGCGTTATTGAGGATATGCTCAGTACTCTTTCAAACCTTACAAACAGAAACGAGGATTAGTTATGAAAAAGTTTGTTTATCTTATAGCTTCTATTATAAATTCAGGCATAACCGCCTTATTGCTATACATGTCCCCCTATGTAATATTGCCAATGCACTATGGAATAAACGGAAATGCCGACCGATATGCCTCAAAATGGGAAATTATGATTTATACCCTCTTTCCTATTGTAATCAGTATTATTTATTTAATTTATTCAATCATCATCGAAAAGAAAAACAGCAAAAACCAAAAAGTAATGGACAAAATATTTTTTATAGGATTTGTATATATATTTGTAATTCTTTGGTACATGATGGCATTAAGCTTGCAGTGTAAACCGCATTTAAGCAATTCATATTTTGCAATGTTTGCTGTAATTATGGGCGTAATGCTTATGCTAATGAGTAATTTTATTCCGAAAGCAAGACAAAACAACTTCTTCGGAATTAGGATAAAAGCAACACTGAGCAGTCAAACTACCTGGAACAAAACTCACCGACTTGCAGGAGTACTTGGCATTATCGGTAGCTTAGCCTTAATGATTTGCGGAATTTTGGGAGTTATATTTGAAAGCATTGTGGTTTATTTGTTTTTATCAGGCATTGGAATATACTTCATTTTAGGAGTTATCATTCCCTGCATATATGCAAATGTGATTGCCAAAAAGGAGAAAAATAATGGTTAGTTCATTATCAATTATTTCAATGTTTGTCACTCTGATTGTGACAACATTTCTTCCCATACTCTTTGCAATAATCTTTTGTATAAAAAACAAGGGCAAAAAAGTACTGCCGGCACTTCTGCTTGGTGCACTCGGATTTTTTGTTATGCAAATTGTAATTCGCATTCCTATTTTGGCTGTGCTCTCACAAAACAACGGTTTTTCGGATTTTGTAAACAACCACTATGCTTTATACTGCTTAATCCTTGCAATTACCGCCGCTTTGTTTGAGGTAATCGCAAGATACGGCGTGGCTAAAATTTTGAGCAAGGATTTATCATTTGAACGCAGCTTTGCGGCAGGACTGGGTCACGGCGGAATTGAGGCAATTATCATAACAGGTATGACATATATTTCAAATCTTGTGTTTTCATTTATGATAAATGCAAATGCATTTGATACCATTGTTCAGCAAACATCAGCACAAAGGGTTGACGCATCCAACTTAATTGCGGTAAAAGAACAGCTTATCGGCACAAACTCTGCAACCTTTTTACTTGGAGGACTTGAGAGAATTTTTGCGATTGTGTTCCATATCGGAGTAACCATACTTGTATGGTATTTTGTTAAGCATAAAAAAGATATTATCGGAATCTTGATTTGTCTGCTTGCACACTTTTCGGTTGATTTCGTCAGTGCCTTTATATTGGGACTTCCAACCGATTATCTTGGCAATGCGATTTCGCTAACAACGGCATACATAATTATCTATTCATTTTTAACCGCTATGTCTATAGCTTCAGTTGTGTTTATTGTTAAAATAAAGAAAAGATGGAATTGAGATAAAATACTAAAATTAAAAAAATAAAGCCAAGTGATGACGAATAAATTGTGTCATTACTTGGCTTTTAATATTTTAAAAAATCACCTTAGTTCAACGATTGTTACGCCGTCTTCTCCCTCGCCAAAAACACCAAGGCGGTGGAATTTTACAGCTTTGTTTGTCTTGAGATATGCGTTAATCTCCCTCTTTAAAACGCCTGTACCCTTGCCGTGGATAATTGTCATCTTGCTGACCCCTGAAAGCACTGCATTATCAATCGCTTTGTCAACAATCTGGATTGCATCATAGGCGGTTTCTCCACGAACATCAATCTCGGTTTCGGGACGAACATCCATTCTGCTCGGCACATTGCGTGTTGACGGAAAACGACTTGTCTGAGGTTTTACCTGAGATTTTAAAAGTCGCAAATTCTTAATATCAACACGGGTTTTTATTATACCTGCCTGAACAAGCACCTGACCCTCCTTGCTTGGCGGTGCAAGTACAGTTGCATTCTTATCAATGTCATATATCAAAACTGTGTCGCCTACCTTTAGCGGACGAGGCAGTTTGTATTCCTCGGACGGAGTGTTTTTCAGCTGTACAGGGTCAGCGTGAGCCTCCATCTTGTCAATATTTCGCTTTAGCTTATTGCGTGCGTCTGCACTAAGTTCTTTTTCTTTTCTGGCTTTGTTAAGCTCCTCAACAAGCCTGTCGGCCTCTGCACGAGTGCGTGAAATTATACGCTGTGCCTCCTGCTTTGCCTTTTCAATCTCTCGTTCAGCCTGCTGACGAGCCTTTTTCATTTCATTTTCAGCCTTCTGCTTTTCTGTGTTTGCCTTAGCTGTCAGACGGTTTGCGTTTTCGACCTGCTTTTCAAGACTTTGTCTTTGCTTTTCAAGTTTGCTGACAACATCCTCAAACTGCCTGTTTTCGTTTGAAACAAGCTCTTGTGCACGCTCAACAATACTGTTTTCCATTCCCAGACGCCTTGAAATTGCAAAAGCATTACTCTTGCCCGGAACACCGATTAAAAGTCTGTATGTCGGTTTCAAAGTTGCAACATCAAATTCACAACTGCCGTTTTCAATGCCCTCTGTACGGAGTGCGAATTCCTTTAATTCAGCATAGTGAGTGGTTGAAGCAATCTTTGCGTGACGGGTACGCAGTTTTTCGAGAATTGAAATTGCAAGTGCCGCACCCTCAACAGGGTCGGTACCTGCACCAAGTTCGTCAATAAGACATAGCGAACCGGCATTTGCAAGTTTGATTATCTGAATTATATTTGTCATATGAGCTGAGAAAGTCGAAAGTGACTGCTCTATACTCTGCTCATCGCCAATGTCAACAAGTACCCTTCTGAACACTGAAAGTTCGCTGTTGTCGGCACAAGGTACAAGAAGTCCACACATTGCCATCAGCGTTAAAAGTCCGATTGTCTTTAGGGTTACTGTCTTACCGCCTGTGTTTGGACCTGTAACAACAAGGGTATCAAATTCTTTGCCGAGGGTGACATCAATCGGCACAACCTTTTCTTTGGCAATCAGAGGGTGACGAGCGTTTTTAAGGTCAATCATTCCTCTGTCGTTCAAAATAGGAATTGTAGCCTTCATTGAATATGCAAGGTTTGCCTTTGCAAAAATCAGATTAAGCTCGGCAAGGTTTGAATAGCTTTTCATAATGCTATCGGCAAAATCACCTGCATTTGCTGAAAGCTCAAATAGAATACGCTCAATCTCATCATCTTCCTTTGAGCGTAGCATTTTGATGTCATTGTTCGCCTGAACAACACCCATTGGCTCAATAAAAACAGTCTGTCCGCTTGATGATGTGTCGTGCACTAAACCAGGCACATTATTGCGACATTCAGCTCTGACAGGCACAACATATCTGCCGTCACGCTGTGTTACGATTGCGTCCTGCAAATACTTTATGTATGTCGAACTGTGGATTATTTTATCAAGAACTTCTCTGGCTTTTGATGATGCTGTGCGGATTTTACGGCGAATCTCAGAAAGTGCAACACTTGCGTTGTCAGAAATTTCATCCTCGCTGATTATCGCCGTGTTAATTTTCTCTTCAAGAAATTTATTTGAAATCAAACTGCTGAAATATCCGTCAAGTGATGTACTTCCCGAAGCACATCTGCTGTGCCACTCCTTGACAGTGCGTATAACTTTAAGAGTTTGTGCAATCGCCAAAAGCTCGCCTGTTGTAAGACAGCCGCCAGCCTGTGCACGGCGAAGATTGCCTGCACAATTTGTTGCACCGTAAAATGACGGAGCACCAAACTTGCCGCTGATAACATACGCATCATCAGTTTGCTGTAAAAGCTTTTGAGCCTTATTCAAATCAAACTGAGGCTCAAGCTCAAGAGCCATTCTGTGAGCGTCCTCTATTGAGGTTTGCTCGGCAAGACGCTCAAGAATTTTGTCAAGCTCCAGTGTTTTGTAATGTCTGTTCATATTTTTTATAACGCTCCATAAGTTTTCATTAATTTGTAACCGTTGTATCTCGAAGATTTACTTCGATTGTTTGGTGAACATCATAATTCACTATTTTAAGCTTGTTATGATTTATTGGTGTTTTATTAGTGATTAATAAAGCGACCGCTGTCGCCCCGAAGATTTGCTTCGGTTTTATAATAAACATCATAACTCACCATTATAAGTCAAATTATAATTTATACTTTTGTCTTAATTAGTCTAAATTGTACCATTAAAAAACAAGTTATTATGCCAATAGCAAAACCAAATAAATGTGTCATAAATGAACCGATATTATCATTTGCGAACACAAAGAAAAGAACCACAATAATAATATCAAACCTATACCACTTTTTAGGAAAAGCATTCGGATATCTAAGGTAGCAAACCATAAGTGCTGCAATTAAAGAAAATATACCGCCAGATGAACCTGCACCGTAATTACCCATGCCGTTATTGACAATAAATGAATACACTACCTCGGCAAGTACTCCGCATAATACGAATATAAGCAGGGTTTTCACCCTACCTATAAACGGACTAATCAATGAACCAACTGCAAGTATCGCAAGCGAATTAAAAAACAAGTGTTCAAAATTGAAATGCAAAAAAATAGCTGTAATCCACCTATAGTATTCATTATTCATATATTTAATATCACATGTAGCAAGTTTAGAAAAAAGGGTGGGGATGTTTGATGTAATAAGATACAAAATAACAAACAACATTACCAAAGATATGCACACAAGATTTGTTTTAATCCATGAAAACACGCCGTTTAAAAAAATCTTTTTCACTACTATTTACCTCCGTAAATCCGAAGTTAGCTGATTGTTTTATAGAATGTCAATGTTTTAAAATCACGCTCAAAGCGATATTTTAAATAGCTTTCACTTGCAGTATTCAGCACTTCAAGGTCATCATCGGGAAGTGCAAACGAAAACAGCTTTTCATCATCCGCATAGATTGTGTGACGAAGTGCTGTAAGAGTTGAGGGGTTTAAATCGACTGCGTGCTCAGAGGAATTTTTTCGGCAGGTTTTACATTCAATCATTCCTGTCTTAGGCAGAAAGCACATTACAGGCGGCTGATATTCACCGCACACACTGCACATTCTGAGGTCGGGCATATAACCTGCCATACACGACAACCGCATTTCAAAGCACGGCTTTATCAGCTGTGGACTGCGTTTTCCCTCAGACAGAAGATAAAGAGAATTGAGAATAAGACTTAAATACTTATCTGCCTGCTGTTCCTTTGGACAGATTGTAAGTGCAAGCTCGCAAAAATACTGAGCAAGGCACATATTGCGAATATCACTTCTCAGTTTTGAAAAAATTCGTATGCTTTGTGCCTCTCCGATTATGTATGCATCCCGACTTTTATATATTGTAAGTCGGGAATACGATAAAAGAGAGGTTGCGGCACATTTTTGGTTTTTAATATTGTTTGCACCCTTGACAAAAGCTCGGATTACTCCGTTTGACTTTGTCAGGGCAAAAACCAGCCTGTCCTTTTCACCGATATTCTGTTCCTTTATAATCAGTCCCTCTGTCCGGAATTTCATCGGTCTCCTCCCTGTTGATTGTTACTGCACCTGTGTCCTTAGCATCCTGAATGCTTTTGTAGCGAATATAATCAAGCACACTGCCTGTTGTAAAAAATGCCTGCCACGCATACCAATCATCCATGAAAAACACCTCCGAATATAGTGTTTTTGTTTTGGATGAATTTATAATTGGTATATTATGAAAATTAATCGTCTATTAAAACGTATATAAATAAAAAAATTTTTTTAATCACAGTACCAACGCAAGTTCAAGAGCAAGAAATGCAACCTTATCCTTTTCAGCAAGCATAGAATCATTTGAAATACTGCGTGGATCCCATTTTTCATTATCAAGGTTATCTGCCGCATAGAAGAAACAAAATACATCAAGCTTTCTGAATTGTGCAAATGCTGCAACAGCAGAACATTCCATATCAACACAAATACAGCCCTGCTGTTTACGAGCCTCAACCTTTTGCCTTGTTTCCCTGTAAATTCCGTCGGTAGTCCAGGCTTTACCGATTATGTATTCAGTATTAAGATTATCAAGTATATCTGTAAATTTTGCTATACTATCTGCGTCATTTACATTAATTTCATCACTTTCAGGTGCGTAATGATAGCTTGTACCCTCATCACGCACAGAAACATTCGGAATAATTACAGAGCAGTCAGAAATATTTCTGTCAAGAACTCCGCAAGTACCAAAGATGATAAACTTTTCAATTCCCATTACATGTAAATCTTCAAGTATTGCCACAACGCTTGGTGCACCGACAAGAGCCATACAAAGAGCAATTTCACATCCCTTGTAAATTGCTTTGTAAACAGGTACCTCTCCGTTTGCCAAAAATGTTTTTGCAAAGATTTTAGCATCGAGTTCTTCAATAATTCTATTAAATGTAACAGTTGAATAGCACATTACACAGGTTTTAGGCATATTATCTACACGCTGTACACAGTCATTAGGATTTATAACCGCAATAGGATTACTGTCAAATTGAGATAGTATCATAAAATCACCTGATAATAAAAAAGTAATAATCTAAGTTTATATTGGGTAGTTACAGTATTCACTTTATCATTTCAAAAATCAATCAAAGTTCTTTTCATCGTAACCGAAATTCTGGAGGATTTGGGCACGATTTCGCCAATCCTCCTTGACCTTTATCCATGTCTGCAAAAACACCTTACAATCAAAGAATTTTTCGATGTCCTGTCGTGCATAAGTGCTGATTTTCTTAAGCATCGAACCGTTTTTGCCGATAATAATTCGCTTGTGTGTATCACGCTCGCAGAAAATGGTAGCATCAATATCAAGAATTCCGTTGTCTCTTGTTTTCATCTTTTCAATTACAACGGCTGTGCCGTGAGGAATTTCCTTGTCGCAAAGGCGTAAAATCTTCTCACGAATAATCTCTGCAACAATAACTCGCTCAGGCTGGTCGGTGAGGGTATCTTCATCGAAAAAGTGTCCGCCCTCTCCTGCCTGATTTTTAAGCTCTTCAAGTAATTCTCCCATTCCGTTTCCGTCCTGAGCGCTTACAGGCACAACAGACTCAAAATCATACAGTTTGCTGTATTCAAGAATTTGCTTCATCAAAGCATCCTTTTCCTTAATCATATCAATCTTATTGATAGCAAGGATTGCAGGCATATTCATAATTTTAAATTTTTCAATCAGTGCAAGCTCAGTTTGTCCCGGTTCTCTACCAGCTTCAACAACAAGCATACAGCAATCAACTCCGCCAACAGACTCATTGACGGAACGCACCATATATTTGCCAAGTGAGTTTTTTGGCTTGTGCATACCCGGTGTATCAAAGAAAACAAGTTGATATTCTCCCTCTGTAAGCACGCCTGTAATACGATTACGGGTGGTCTGAGGCTTGCTTGAAACAATAGCAATTTTCTGTCCTAAAATTCTGTTCAGAATTGAGCTTTTGCCGACATTCGGTCTGCCGACAATGGCGATAAACGCCGATTTATCATTAGTATTCATAGTTACCTTTCTTTTCTATCATCTATATATAGAAGTTTATTTGAATTTTTTATAGATTAGCATTTAAGTTAAGATTGCTGAAAACACCTTAATTTATTAAAAGCAGCCAGTGGGCTGCACCTATTCGAGTAGAAAACACCATATAATAATACGCTTTAGTGCCCGAATGTTTTCAAGCAAATTTCTATAAAGTTAAAAAGGGCAAGCGTGTGCATGCCCCTGTGTATTAGTTATTTTTGATTTATGAATTTCAGGTGCATAATTTTGTTCTTAATACCGACAGGTCCCAACACAATAAATATTATTGAAATGACTGCCGACAGTGCAAACACCGCAATCAGCCAAGGGGTTGCTGCAAAGAATGATATGATTTTGCCGATTACCTCAAAATCAAGGAAGAAAATCACAGCCACTGCTGCCGCTGCAACTGACAAAATAAGCACCGCACCTGCCGCCGCATCCTTTGAAATTTTGACAAGCGGCTCAAAGTGGTCAGATATCAAATTACAAAGCTCTTCAATGCAGGTGTTTATGGTTTCAGCCGCCATTACTGCCGCGATAAGAATAATCAGCAATGCACGTTGTCCGTCCGAGAAATCATAAAAAAGCGAAAACACAAGTACATAAATACCTGCCACAATATGAAATCGCATATGACTTTCGCTCTTTATTGTATTCCATACACCTCTAAATGCACATCTAAAGCTTGAAAATTGTTTTTTCATTATTTATTATTCTTCAACTATGTAACTTGAAGATGCAGGTAGTCCAAGCTGTTCCATTACAAGCTCTTCCTTTTCTCTCATTCTTACTTTTTCGAGGTTTTCCATATGGTCATAACCCAAAAGATGAAGAACACTGTGAGCTGTAAGGTATCCAACTTCTCTTTGCAGGCTGTGACCGAAAAGTTCTGCCTGATCTCTTGCCTTTTCCATTGAAATTACAACATCGCCGAGGATTTTGGCACCCGTTTCCATATCAGTGTCATACACACCGTTCTCACCCATTGGAAATGAAAGAACATCTGTTTCAATATCCTTATCTCTATATTGCTTGTTTAGCTCCTTGATGCCTACATTATCTGTAAAAGTTACACTGATTTCAGCAGGACCTTCAAATTGTTCAAGCTGCAAAACAGCGTTGCAGCAACGACGCACGAGCATACGAATACCGGTTGGAATTTTTACTGTTTTTTGTTTGTTCGTAATAACTACTCTTATTTTATTTTTCTCTGCCATGAAAATCATTCCCCTTCAACTAAATTTTTATACCCCAAACACATAAAGTTTGTGTTTTCTTAATTATTCAACTTACCCTCAAATTTTGCATATGCCTTGATAATATCCTGCACAAGTCTGTGTCGTACAACGTCTTTTTCATCAAAGGTACAGTTTCCTATTCCATCAATATTACGAAGAATTTTTATGCAATCTTTAAGTCCACTTTTTGCCCCCCTTGGCAGGTCAATCTGGGTAATATCGCCTGTAATCACCATTTTGGAGTTAAATCCGAGACGGGTTAAAAACATCTTCATTTGTTCGGTAGTAGTATTCTGTGCCTCATCAAGAATAATAAAGCTGTCATCAAGCGTTCTGCCTCTCATATAAGCAAGAGGAGCAACCTCAATATTACCACGCTCAACATATTTTTGATAGGTTTCTGCCCCAAGCATATCAAAAAGTGCATCATAAAGCGGTCTCAAATACGGGTCAACCTTGCTTTGAAGGTCACCCGGAAGAAATCCAAGCTTTTCTCCTGCCTCAACAGCAGGACGAGTAAGAATTATGCGGTTAATCTGTTTGCTGCGAAATGCCGTAACAGCCATTGCAACCGCAAGATAGGTTTTTCCTGTACCGGCAGGTCCGACACCGATAGTGATAGTATTGTCAGCTATCAAATTGCAGTAACGCTTCTGACCTATTGTCTTTGGCTTAATAGGCTTACCTTTTGAAGTTATGCAAATGCAATCACCTGCAAGCTGCTCAATCTTGTCCTCACTGCCCTCGTTGACAAGCGAAATGCAATAACGGATGTTTTGCTCAGACAACGCCTCTCCGCGATTTATAAATTGCAGCAGACTCTCAATTACCTTGCCGGCCTTTGTTGTATTCAAGGCATCTCCGTCTATCTTAAGTTCGCTGTCACGGCACATAATGCGGACATTGAACTCCTTTTCAATTAGCTTGATATTTTCATCAAAACTGCCAAATAAAGCAACAGCAGTTTCCATTCTGTCGAGATTAATAATTTGTTCCGTAGGGCAAAACTCCTATTTCTCCATTATTTATATTAATTATACCACTTTTTTAATTGTATTTCACATAAAATATGGCTTTTTTCACTAAAAAAGTGATTTTTGTGCATTATCACAATTATTTATAAATATGATTTACTTAATTTGTTATAATTATTCTATCACATAATTTTATAGTAATTATTTTCTGCAAAAAACAGATGAAATCATACAATTCATAATCGCTTATTTATACTTATTTTCGGTTAAAAGCTTTAAATAGATGTTAGCGGAAAATTTTGCAGAGCAAGAATGACAACACCTATATGTTGATTTTTATTAAACCAATAATTATAACTTTTAGTGAGTTATTAGTATAATCTCCGATTAAAAAGTAAAATTATTTTTAATAGAAATTTAAAATATTTACCGTTAAGCAGAAGTAAATCTCAGATAAACAAAAGCTATATTTTAAATAAAACTTGTGAAGACTTCAAAAAAGCCTTGACAATCTAAAGTAAATGTAATATAATTGCAGAAGTGTAAAGAAAATATCTTTACAGACAGTGAGGAGCTGACAGGTTATGGAAAAAAATATGGAGGTTTCCCTGCTGTTTGATTTTTATGGTGAACTGCTGAAACCGTCGGGCAGAAGGGCTGTGTATCTTTACTATAACGAAGATTTGTCGCTTTCCGAGATTGCAGACCAGACCGGCATAACCCGTCAGGGTGTGCGTGACAGCATAAAACGGTGCGAGCAACAACTTTTTGACTTTGAGGAAAAGCTCGGCTTATTTGCAAGATTCGGTCAGCTTGAGAGCGGGCTTGATGAAATTTCTGCTCTGGCTCAAAAAATTTACAGCAGTTCAAATGATAAACAAATTAAAAGCCTTGCACAAAGCATTGGGCAAAAAGCAGGCTTACTTAAAGAATGAGAGGTTTCTAATGGCATTTGAAGGACTTTCAGAAAAGCTAAGCAATGCGTTTAAAAAGTTAAGAAACAAAGGTAAACTCTCAGAGGGCGATGTTAAAGAAGCTATGCGAGAGGTGCGTCTTGCACTGCTTGAGGCTGATGTAAACTTTAAGGTTGCCAAAAGCTTTACCAATAAGGTTACAGAGCGAGCAATAGGTCAGGATGTTATGGAAAGCCTGACACCTGCTCAGATGGTTGTCAAAATTGTTAATGAAGAGCTTACAAATCTTATGGGCGGCGAGGGTGCAAGAATTGAGTTTGCATCAAAACCACCGACAGTAATTATGCTGTGCGGTTTGCAGGGTTCGGGTAAAACAACTCACGCTGCAAAGCTTGCTCTTATGCTAAAAAAACAAAACAGACGACCAATGCTTGTTGCCTGCGATATTTACAGACCTGCGGCTATTGATCAGCTTAAGGTTGTCGGCGGCAAAGCAGGAGTGCCTGTGTTTGAAAAAGGTACTCAAAACCCTGTTAAGACTGCAAAAGAAGCTATTCGTCACGCAAAAGACTACGGCAATGATGTTGTAATTCTTGATACAGCAGGTCGTTTGCACATAGACGAAGTACTTATGAACGAACTTAAAGAGGTTAAAGCAGAGGTTAATCCGAACGAAATCCTGCTTGTTATTGACTCAATGACAGGTCAGGACGCAGTAAATGTAGCAAAAAGCTTTAACGAGCTTTTGGATATTACAGGCGTTATTCTTACAAAGCTTGACGGCGACACCAGAGGCGGTGCGGCACTTTCTGTAAAAGAAGTTACAGGTAGACCGATTAAGTTTGCAGGTACAGGCGAAAAACTCGAGGATATCGAGGTTTTCCACCCAGACAGAATGGCAAGCAGAATCCTCGGTATGGGAGATGTGCTTACTCTTATTGAGGACGCACAGAGCAAAATTGACCAAAAGAAAGCCGAAGAAGCGGCTCAGAAAATGCTCAATAACAAGTTCGACTTCAACGATTTGAACGACCAGTTTGAGCAGATTAAGAAAATGGGCCCGCTGAAGGGTATTCTTTCAAAAATCCCGGGTATGGGAAAACAGCTTGACAATATTGATATTGACGACAGACAAATCGACTGGGTTCAGGCTATTATCCTTTCAATGACTCCCGCTGAAAGACAAAAGCCGTCACTGCTTAATCCTTCTCGTAAAAAGAGAATTGCGGCAGGTTCAGGCAGAAGTGTTGAAGAAGTTAATCGTCTTTGCAAACAACTTGAGCAAATGCAAAAAATGATGAAACAATTTAACTCAAGGGGCAAAAAAGGCAAAAAGAAAAAAATGATGCGTGGTTTGCCGGGTCTCGGCGGAATGCCAATGGGCGGTATGCCCCCAATGGACGGAATGCCTCCGTTCAAATAAACAGTAATTCATCCAATAGTAATTTGGTGAATATATATTTTTTAAATACTAATCGCAAATAGAAGAGTAACATAGATTTTCGAGCAGATTTTGTTCTACACAAGGACGACGACGCTGACAGGCTGACGCCTGTCAAGGAGAAGGACGAAGTATAGTGCAAAATCACCGAAAAGATTGTTGCTATTATATTGAAGATTAGTATGAAATATTTTATAGAGGTGAAAATTTATGGCAGTAAAAATTAGACTTAGAAGAATGGGTTCAAAGAAAGCTCCTTTCTACAGAGTAGTAGTAGCAGACTCAAGATATCCAAGAAACGGTCGTTTCATTGAAGAAATCGGTACTTACGATATCCTCAAGAAGCCATCAGAGTTCAAGGTAGATACAGAGGCTGTTAAGAAGTGGATTGCTAACGGTGCTCAGCCAACTGACACAGTTAAAGCTCTCCTCAAGAAGAACGGCGTAATTGACTAATCGCCTTAAGAAAGGGACTTTACAATGCAGGAATTACTTGCTATTATCGCAAAGGGACTTGTTGAAGCTCCTGAATCTGTAAGCGTTGAGGCTGACGCTCCAAAAGAGGACGGCACAATCGTTTATCATATTCATGTTGCAGAAAGCGATATGGGCAGAATTATCGGTAAGCAGGGCAGAATTGCCAAGGCTATCCGTACAATTGCTCGCAGTGCGGCAATTCGCAGTGACGAGAAGGTTATAGTTGAAATCGACTAAGATTTTAGCAAAATCTAATATTTTTGAAAAGTAAAGGGAGCTGTTGCATAAACAGCTCCCTTTTTATATTTGTAAAAAGCAGCCGGTGGGCTGCACTTATCCGAGCAGACAGCACCATATAAAAACACCCCTTGTGCCCGACTGTTGCCGTGCAGTTTCCTTTAAAGTTAAAAAATCACCATTGGTGTGAATTTCTTTATGGAGTTCACGCCAATGGTGGATATAATTTTATAATACAGATTTTACCTTTTCAACCATTTTATCAACGGTATTTTCAATGTCTGCGGCATTTTCAAACACCACGCTCAAATCAGCATACTTTTCATAAAGCGGAACACGCTCGTCAAAAACATCATCAAGCGTATCACCCTTATTAAAGGCTATTCCCCTTGTGCGAATATTTGTTACCCTGCGTTTAATCTCATCAAGCGGTACATCAATATATAAAACAACACTGTCTTCGGCAAGGTGTTGCATAGCCTTATCGCTCATAACCATTGAACCGCCTGTTGCAATTACTGTGCGGTCACACTCAAGACTCTCGCCTACCTCTTGCTCAAGCTCAAGGAAATAATCAAGACCGTTTCTGTCAAGAATTTGCTGGAGAGGCATATTTGCTTTCTTGCCGATTATTAGGTCAGTATCAATAAAAGAATATCCGATTGCCTTTGCAAGAAGCACACCGAGTGTGCTTTTGCCCGAGCCCGGCATACCGATTAAAACAATATTTTTCATATTACAAAATCCTTACATTGAGTGAATCAGTACTTGATGTCGGGTAAGTTCTGTTTGAAGAAAGCACAACAACAGTGTCACCCTTTTTAACAAGACCTGTACTGAGTGCCTTATCCATAGCCTGTTTTGTGATAGCGTCTGATGTACGTTTTTCCTCACCTACAAGTGCTGTCACACCCCAGTTTAGGCAGAGTTTTCTGCATACAATAAGCGAAGTAGTAACTGCAATAACAGGCACCTCCGGTCTGTAATGAATCATTGCTCTTGCAACCTTACCTGTGGCGCTTTCAACAATGATTGCCTTTGCACCAATCTCGGTTGCAATGTCCTTTGCAGCACGGCAAATACTGCCTCTGATTTTATTTTTATCCTTAAATCCATGTTCTTCAATGTACTTATAAAGTGCTGTAAACTCGCCGTTTTGTTCAGCCTCACTGCAAATTGCATCAAGAGCTTTAACGCTTTCAATCGGATACAAGCCTGCTGCCGACTCGCCTGACAGCATAACAGCACTCGTGCCGTCATAAACCGCATTGGCAACATCGCTGATTTCGGCACGGGTTGGACGAGGTGAGGTTGTCATACTCTCTAACATCTGCGTAGCAGTGATAACATATTTGCCCCTTGCAACGCACTTTCTGATGAGCTGTTTCTGTATTTCCGGAAGCTTGATGAATGGGATTTCAACGCCCATATCACCTCTGGCAACCATAATTCCATCTGCCACCTCAATGATTTCATCCATATCATTAACACCGCTCTGATTTTCAATTTTTGCAATAATTTCAACATAATCAAAGCCAAGGCTGTCGATAAAATCACGGAGAGTGCAAACATCCTCGTGTGTTCTGACAAATGAAGCCGCAACAACATTTGCACCATGAGTAAGACCAAACTCAATATCTTTTCTGTCCTGCGCACTGACATAAGGCATATTGATGTGATAATTAGGGATGTTAATGCTCTTGCGATTTTTGAGCACACCACCCTCTTTTACCGTACAAACAATTTTACTCTCTGTAACATCCTTTACAACAAGTGAAATCAAACCGTCATCAAGCAAAAGTTCTCTTCCCTTTGCCTGATCACCCTCTGAATAAAATATATCAACAAGCTTTGGGAACGAAATACTTACTCCGTTATCGTTGCCGTCAACTGTTTTCTTATACAATGAAAATTCCTTGCCACTCTCCAATGTTGCTGAGCCGTTTACAAATGTTCCTACCCTAACCTCGGGGCCCTTTGTATCAAGCAAAATTGCAACATTTTTACCGCTTTCCTTAATAGCCTCTTTAAGTGTGTTGAATACAACCTCAAGTTCGTCATAATTACCGTGAGACATATTAATTCGTGCAACATTCATTCCTGCATCAATCATCTGCAAAAGCATCTCTTTTGTATTACATGCAGGACCAATAGTACAAACAATCCTTGTTTTTCTCATAAAATTTCTCCTATATAAAAAATAATTCTTTATTTATACATATATTATATATTATACAGCAACTAAATTCAATGATTGTTCTGTAAAATTTGATAAAAATTCATTTATACAGAATATTATCATAATCACTATTCAATCTTTGACAGTGAATTATGATGTTCACTAAATAATAGAAGTTCATCTTCGGGACACTATAGCTACATAATCAATCCAACTTAGGAAGCGTAAAAAAAGACCCGCTTTTTTCAAAGCGGGTCAATATTGAATTTAAATTAAAATTCGTCAATAAGATTAGCAATGTATTTCTGAATGGTCGTTACATCATCAATAGTAACCGCACCATCTTTTGTTGTATCGGCTGCCAAACACTGATTATCTGTAAGATTTTCCATTTCGGCAATGTACTTTTGAATCAATGTAACATCATCAATGTCAATCTTACCATCCTCGTTTACATCACCAAGTGTAAATTTTGGAGGAATATAGTCAGGATAGAACTGCTCGCTAAGCCAAGCTGATCTGCCATGCATCCAATCAGTCATATATTCAAACATACCGCTGACATTCTGATTGTAATGCTTGTTGCCTGATTTTACCATCTTATGTGTGTTCTCATCATAATAAGCATTCATAAGATTTTGGTGGTCGGCAATCCAACTGCCTGTATCAAGCAACCAGCCACTTGTGTAGTTCATTTCAGCTGAGTCAATTAACAAGTTGTAATACTCATCGGCTGACATCATAATGCCATTGTCGGTTTCACCGTAAAAATCCTTGAGTGCCGGTACAAAATCATTGAACCAAATCTGAGGAACTTCAGCCATTACAGATGAGTTTCTTGCAAAGCAGTTCATTAAATTGGTTGAATTCTTTGAAGAAGCTTTCTTACCCTTATACTTGCACCACCAACCGGTGTATTCTTCGTAGTCATCAACACCCATATATCTCAAATCATACTCAACGCCAACTGCATTACCAAGTGAATTGTCATAATCCCAAACAGGTGAACCGTAGAACTTATATGTTCCGTTTTCATCCTGTTTCCAAACTAAGAATGTACTTGAAACGCCTGAATCCCAGTTTTTACCAAGCTCATTAATTAAATACAATTTTGCAATAGATTCTATGTCTGCAATCGTTGAAATATCATTGCTTGTATTTCTTGCAGTTTGATAAAGAGTATTAAACTTTTCAGCTACATACTCTTTAACCTCATTATAACCAGGATCACCAACTTCAAGCTCGGGCGCTTTGATTGTTACCTTGTTACCGCCTGAACAGTTAACATAATAATCATCACCGTCAACGGCGCTTGCATCAATCTCGCAAAGGAACGGGAAATCCTCATTTATTGTTCCGTCTTCGTTAAGATATGCCTCGTCGTCAATATCGTTGACTAAATTATTTTTGCCAACCTCTATCTTTTCACACATCTGGTATGAACCCCAATAAAATCCGTTTACATAGAAGTCAACATATCTTGAATCAGATGCATAAGGCATTCCGACTGCATCTGAAAGATCATACAAAACTCTGTTTCTTGAAAGTGAGTCGTCCTGATAGTTTGCAAGAATCGAATACTTTTTGCTTTTGTTCATTCCTGCAATCTTAACATTATCTGTATATGTAATGTTATAGGCTTTCTTTGGTTTGCCCCATGTTGTATTGCCTCTGCCCTTGATTTTTTTAATTGCTGTGTTATCAACCTTGCCGTTTGAATCAACTATTGCACCCGTTGCACCTGCACTGCGACTTTTGTCAACATTGAGATAAGACATAAGGTCTGTGCCTTTGCCGTCTGCATTACTGTTGTTGATATAGATGCCTGCCTCTGCATTTGACTTCATAAATTTGAGTGTGTATTTTTTGCCGTCAGCAGAAACAGAATATGACTTGTCGACCTCATAGCTGACAGTAGCCGTACTGCCTGACGCAATGCTTACACCGTTTACCGTAACAGCATTTGAAAATGCGTTATACACATCAACTTTTAAACTATCTGCTGATGTTGGCAAAAAGAAGTACTTTACATTAGAATCAATTTCATTAAAGTTCTCATTATGCTTACTTTGCCATGCCTGCCAAGCCTCTGTGTCACTTGAATTTAAAACTCCGTGAACATAAAGTGCTTTTACTGTGTTAAATGAAATATTACCTGTAGAAACCTCTGATGCCTCACTGCGTATATTTGCAGCACTGACAGGTACAACAGCAATAATACTTAACATCATAACGGCAGCCAAAATGACTGACATCAATTTTTTCATTTCACTATCACTCCTAAATCATAAATTTTTCATACATTAATCACACAACCATGCGATTATATATATTGTAACATTTACATAAAATTAATTCAATTTAATTTTTGTTTTTTTGAATAAAAATTAAAGATTTTATTGCCGTTTCAATGGTATAAAATATTTTTAAGGTAAAACTTTACTATTCATATATTTTTTAACATTATACTTTATTTTTCACAAATCTTTTGATATAATATTATTGATATTTAATAAGGAAGTGTCGGTATGCAAAACCCAAAAAACAAAAAATCTAAAATCTTTTTAAATATTGCACTCGTTGCTCTGCTTGCACTAACAACTACATCTGCAAGCATGATGATGGGCTGTGGTTCTAAATCATCAGAAGTTTCTGCAACTCCTGACTCACCCGTTACCGAAACCCGAGTTGTAACTGAAACTCAAATTGTATCTGAAGTGGTTGAAGTCACAGGTGGCGGATCAGACGACGATTCAAACGACTCGTCAAGCAACAATTCATCAAGCAACAACAGCGCTAATAAAAACAATAGCAGTAATAGTAATAGCAATAGCGATAACAATAATTCTAATAGCAACGGAGATAATAATTCCGACAAAAACAGCGGAAATAATTCTAACAATAACTCAAATAATAATAACAATTCAAATAATAACAGCGGAAATAAATCCAACGGTAATAATGGCGGTAACAACTCCGGCAATAATTCCAATAAAAACAGTAACAACAACTCAAACAATAATGGAAATAACTCCAATACCAATAATGGCGGTAATAACTCGGGCAACAATTCTAATAACAATAGCGGCAACAACTCCAATAATAACAACAATTCATCAGGAGTTCTCAAGATAGGTGGAAAAAGCTTTAATGTCGGTGACACGGTAACTTGTAAACTTAGCATCAAAACTCCCGATATAATTGAAAATTTCCAAGGACAGATTGTCTATGATACAAAATATCTTGAATGCACCAAAGCAAAGCTTGTTGGTGAGGCAAGAGGCGGAAGTGTTATTAATTTCAGAACAACTCCCGGAATTATCAAGTTTAACGGTTCGAGCGGTGTTGACGGCTATGACTTTTTAGAAGGCGCTACTATGATAGAGATTACCTATACCGTCAAAGCCGCAGGTAGCACCACTCCGACTGACAAATGGGATATTGTAAGACGCCTTACAGAGGACGGTAAGGGAATTAACTATATCAGCAACAACAAACCATCTAACGGTATGACATCATCATTATCATATTCAAACTAAATCATTCTAAACTAAAAGGGGCGATAATTCGCCCCTTTTTGCTTTATTTATAGGAATTTACATATACATAACAGTCGATCACTAAAGGTTTACAAAAAACAAACTCTATCTACTCTGTTATTTACACATTAGACACACAAAAAATCTCCAAATCATAATAAATAAGGTTGAAAAATATATAAAATCGTGGTATTATTCTATCGGATAATTTTACCACATTTTTATATTGGAGCAAGAAAATGAAAAATTCAAAATTTACAAAAATAATTTCACTTGCCATTGTTATTTCAACCATATCAGTATTTTCTGTAATTTCAGCAGGAGCAAAGGCTGTTGATATAGACGGTAACGGCTCAATAGGAATCGGAGATGCAACAGAAATTCAAAAAGTGCTTGCAGGCATAATCGAACCGTCAGATAATTTTTATGATATTGCTGATGTTGATGAAGACGGTAGTGTAAACATAAACGATGTTACATACATTCAAAAATACCTTGCAGGATTAATTGATGAGAAAGATGAAAAAGAACCGACGAGTGTATCGTTGAGTGCAACAAGTGTTACATTAAAGGTAGGAAATACATTCACAATATCAGCATACACAGACATCAACTCTTATTCCGCAGGATTTGAATGGAGCAGCAGCAATTCACAGGTTGCAACTGTTGAACAAAAAGATTCCGCCAGTGCAGTTATTTCTGCTATGATGCAGGGAACAACAGATATAACAGTTAAAACCTCTAACGGCAAAATGGCAACCTGTACGGTAACAGTTGCAGGCAGTGATGTAAAATGCATTGATGTATCCACCTGGCAAGGTGACAGTATTGATTTTAATAAGGTAAAAGCATCAGGTATTGATTATGTAATTTTAAGAGCAGGTTACGGCAACGAAACTTATCAAAAAGACGATACCTTTGAAATCAACTATCAAAAAGCTAAAGAGGCGGGAATGAAAGTCGGAGCATATTGGTTCTCTTATGCTATGTCGCCTGACGAAGCTATTGAGGAAGCAAATACTTGCCTTTACTGCATAAACGGAAAACAGTTTGACTTACCTGTTTATTATGATTTGGAATATACACCGGCAATCACTCAACTCGACAGTGCGACATATACGAATATGGCTCAAAATTTCTGCAATACAATTAAAGATGCAGGATATAAAGCAGGCGTATATGCAAGTGCATCAGTTTATAATTATCCTCTGATTTACGATACTATCAGGCAAAACTATTCGGTATGGAATGCAGAATGGAATAGCTATTACACTGTTGATTGTGACATTTGGCAATTCACAGACCATGAAAAAATAGATGGAATATACGGTAATGTAGATTGCAGTTACATATATAATCTTAACATTGTAGAATAAAAAATTTTATAAGAAATATTAAAGGGGCGGTAAGTGAGGCACTTCGTAAGGAAGTTGCCTCACTTGTTTTTTGTAATTCGGTCGAATAAATTGAATTTGCAGGATAAATTCATATTTTAACAGAAAATTCACAAAATGAGAAGCAAAAAATATCATATATTATTCAACAGTAATAAGCGAAGAATTTTAATAAACTGCCTCAATGAATTTAGAACTACTCTTATTTTGAAAGGCAGATACACAGAAGTAATTGATGAAGTTTTTATCAAGATATCACAGGCAAGGATTAAGAAATTTAGAATCGCAAATAAGGATTCATAAGGGACATTATAGTCTGTTAATAATCACCTTAACTACCAAAACTCTACGCCCTATTCCTTATGTATATACTGACTTTTTTAAACTATCTTTGTCAAATTTTGTAAACATAACAAATCGATTTCCATGAGGATAATAATGTTAAATATCTTGCTGAAATCAACAAACAAGCATAGGAAATGTATTAAACGTTGTAATACGACTCGCCAAACAAGAAGGCGTAACCGAACAACTTAAATTCGAAAATCAAATACTCTTGGGTGCAGAAAATAAATAACATTACCAAAAAGCATGAGAGGTTGTTTTTGAAAAAGTGATTAATATGTAAGGATAAGGCAGCAGCAAATGATGAAAATTTGCTACTGCCTTAATTACGTTTAACAGCTCGTAATAGAGTTTTGTTAAAATAGATATTTGCATTATAATTTTTATTAAGTTTGTGCTTTGACGCTTTATTAGTAAAATAACCAACTACAATCTTTGTTTGATCATAAAGAAAATTTACTATCGACTAAAAACTTCCTTATTGCACTATTCAGTTATCAGCTCTTTAATATCTACCTTTTTTATTCGTCTTGAAACGATGTAGGCGAATAGGAAGAAGCAAACGCAAATTAATGAAATCGGGACAACAAATGTATTTGCTGTGAAGGCAATTTTTAAGGAAGAAATTCCTATACTTCGTAAAAGCAAGGACATAACTTTAGCTGAAAAAGCTAAACTCAAAACTGAGCCAATTGTTGAGCTTATAAGTGCAACAATTAAAAACCTTACAGCAAACTGCAAACGTAACTTTCTGATTTTAAATCCGACTGCTTTATAAATACCAATATCTGTCTTTTCCTGTAGGAATGATTTTTTGCACACCATAATAACAACCACAAGAGCAAATATAATCGACAGACTATATATTACCGCTTTCATCGCCAATATCGCCATTTCGATTGTACCGTCCATACTGTCATCATTCTCTATCGTGCATTCCAAAATATCTCTATATTTATTATTCAGTTCCTTTGCAATTTCTTTATTGTGCTCGCTGTCGCTTACGCTATAACCTACCCAACTGATATCGTAATCATCAATTCCCATACGCTCTATTCCGTCAGCGTTCATTGCGAAGGCTCTGCCAACGTCATTCGTGGTTTGGATAAAGCCTGTAATCAGAAAATCTGCCTTATATCCCCTTTTTGAAACTGTGACTGTGTCTCCAATATTTATTCCAAGCTCGTCTGATATAAAATCTGTAATAGCAATTTCGTTGTCATAAAGCGGCGCTCTGCCCGTAACGGTATTCATTACTTGCGGATTTTTATAAATAAAGCAAAATATATTTTCACCGTTTAACGACATATACTCGCTTCGCATCATATACTTCTTTTCAATATTGGTAGATTTTTCGATCACCTCATCAATTTCTTTTTCTTTTTTATCATACTGATCAGTATCTTTTAAAGAAATGCTAATCTCCGTATATATAATTCCCATAGCCTCATTTGCGGATTTTGAGTTTATCGTATCACCTAAAGAGGTAATAGTTAGCATAAAGAAAACAAGCAAGGAGGCAATAATAATTGTGCTGATATATCTTTTCTTGTTTGAAATAAACTGCCTGAGCGCAAGACTTGAAGAAATCAGCTTCTTGCTTATAGGAACTTTAATTCTGCTGTCAAAGTAAATTTCCTTTTTAAAGCCAGAGATTGCCCTGATAGGAGAAATTCTGCTTATTTTGCGCGTGCTTAACAGTATGAAAAAACCTGAGATAATAAGCACGCTGATTAATATTAAAACGCTTGGCACAACAGCTATAGTGTTATCGTTTGGAATAGCAATAATCGGTTGAAAAATATTTCCGAAAAGCTGAGCTACGGGAACGGCAAGAGCAAAGCCTATAACAGCACCAATAACCTGTGCAATTAAATATTGTAGAACAAATACAATTCGTATTTTCCCCTTTGAAAATCCCATAGCCTTAAGCACGCCAAGATTTACATAGTCAATTTCAACACTTGTAGAAATGCTGTGCTTAATCATAATCAGCACAATAATCATAAGAAAAACAAGGAACACAAGCAGAATTGAAATAATAGTTTCGGAAAAAAGACCTGTGTAGTAAAGGGATTCTTCTCTGGCCATTGAGCCGAAAGCCTTGTCAATTACCGAAGTGTCAACATTTAACTGACGGCGAAACTGCCTGTCGTTTAACTCGCAGTTTTCTGTTTTGTATATTTTTAAGAGATAGTAGTCTTTCTCTGAATTATCAATAAGCGTTTTATAGTCCTCGTCACTGACAAACGCCTGTTTCCAGCCAATTGTTGAAGCACCGTTTGTCGGCTCAACAACAATACCGCCGATTGTAAGCTCCATTACAGGTTTGTCGCTATAATCGTTATAAACCTTGAGTGTGTCTCCGATTTTAACATCGTCTCTTGTCAGATAACCCTGAGTGACAAATATTTCACCCTTTTTTGGCTTATCCGTAATATTTGAATAGTCACTGCAATCATCTTTTAATCTGCGAAATTTTGAGCTGTCATATTTTTGAACATAGCAATTGTTGCCATCTTTTTTGCCGTTAAATTCAAGAAAACAATTCGCAACGGTAAGACTTTCAACTCTGTCAACTAATTTGTGGCTTTTAAGACTCGTCATAAGCTCATCGCTCATATTTTCAGCAGAAAAATAGGTGGTTATGTTAGGCGCATCAGCATATTCAAGAGCATTAGCAATACTTGTTTTGCTGCTTTCACTAATACTAAGAACCGCTGTAAGCGCTAAAGAGATAATAATCATCAGAATGATTACGCTGACAAATGAACCCTTTTTGCGGCGGATATTCGCCTTAAGAAGTGTGAGAATTCCCATAGCGCACCTCACCATTCCATTGACGAAAGCCAGGCGTTGACCTGTACTTCTCGGCTTTGCTCTTCATCGGAATGATACGGCGGCAGTGAAAGCTCACCAATGATTTTGCCGTCCTCAAGATAGACTATTCTGTTCGCTCTTAAGGACGCACGTAAATCGTGAGTAACCATTAAAATGCTCTGACCGCTGTTATTCAGCTCAGTTAGAAGATTAAGCACCTCGGTAGTGTTTCTTCTGTTGAGCGCGCCTGTAGGTTCATCAGCAAATAAGAGCCTTGGTTTATTCACAACCGCTCTTGCAATTGCACATCGTTGCTGCTCACCGCCTGAAACCTGCGATGGTAAATGTGTTTTAATGTGAGCAATGTTCATTTTTTTGAGCAGCTCAAATGCATGGTTTTTAACCTCTGATGCCGATACTTTTTTGTTGAGATAACCTGATACAGCTACATTTTCAAAGAGAGTCAGATTACTCACAAGGTGCATTTGCTGAAAGATAAAGCCGAAGTCTGTGTGACGAAGCGCAGCAAGTGTGTTTTCTTTTGCCGTGACAAGGTCTGTTCCGTTATAAATAACCTGTCCTGAGGTGGCTCTATCCATTCCGCTTAGTGAATAGAGCAAGGTTGATTTACCCGAACCTGACGCTCCCATAATGACTGTGAAGTCGCCCTCATATAAATCAAGATCAATGTGTTGTAAAATATGTAGCTGGCCGCCGTTGTGCGCAAAGCTCTTGCACAGGTCTTTTGCCGATAGAATTGTGTTTTTCATACTTTTTCCTCCATTAGTTGATAGGCAAATTCTATCAGAAAAGTTATTAAGAAGTAATTAAGACATTATGATTTCAGGTAAAATGATAATCGCTTCAAGTCCGTTATTTTGATTATTCAAAAGCACCTTACCGTTCATTTTCTCGGTAAGGTATTTTACAATATACAAACCAAGACCTGAGCCCTGCTCATGACCGCAATTTTTACCACGATAGAATTTATCGAATATAAACGGCATATCTTCATTAGGAATACCGCTGCCGTAGTCACGGAAATGGAGCTCAACATTTCCGTCAGTTTGTTTCAGAAAAATATCAATTTGCGATTTTGCATATTTTCTGGAATTATTTATTAGATTTTCCGTAATCTGCATAAGTCTGTTTTTGTCGGCTGACACCGTTGCAGCAAAATTAGAAGTTTTGAAATTAATGTCGTTTTGCTCGGAGGCAATTTCATTAATTGCATCTTTGATAAATGAACATATTTCAATTTTTTCTGTATTTATTTTGAGCTTATCCAAATCGGAAAGTGAATGTAAAAATAAATCATTTGTTAGCTTTGCTACCTCGTCGCACTTACGCATAAGTATATTTAAATATTTAGAACGCCTTTCGGGAGTTGTATCAAGATTAGCTTCAAGTCCCTCGGCATATGCACGAATTGATGCAATCGGAGTTTTAATATCGTGAGATAGCGTTGCGATAACGGTTTTATTGTTTTCTACTGCTTCTTTTTCACATGAGCGAGCCTTGGTAATCTCTCTGCGCATACTGTCAAATGCCCAAGTAAACTCACCAAAATAATTTGAGCGTTCATATTCAAGCGGAACATCAAAATTACCTTTTGCTATCTCGTTCGCAAAGCCTTTCATTTTGTCAAATGGTCTAAGTATTGCAAAATAAATGTATCCAAAAACTGATAATATAAATGCAAGGCCTATTCCGCAAATAATCAGAGACTGATTATTGTTTGTTTGCTTAACATCAGTGTTTCTTATACTTTGCTGAAACTCGACAATTTTCTCCTTTGCCAAGTCTGTATCTGTATCAATCAACTGTTCAATTTCGTTAAGAGCGACAATCTGCTCAGACTTTATGTCAGATGGTTTTACACCTTGATTTGTGAAGTAAAATATAGATGTTACCACAATTATTATTAACGCAAAAACGGCAGTAATTGAAATTAACTTAGCTTTCATCACGTACCTCCAGCATATAGCCCACACGGTAAACAGTTTTGATATAAACAGGCTCAGCAGGGTTATCCTCCAGCTTTTCACGCAGCCATCGGATATGAACAGTGAGCGTTGACGGCTCAACCGTTGAAAATGCTCCCCATACTTCAGATATTATCTTATCCTTTTCGATAGCAGTGTTTTTATGCTCACAAAGATACGCAAGCAAATCAAACTCACGCAATGAAAATGAAACAGGTTTGCCGTTTTTTAATACGCTCCTTGCGGATAAATTTACTGTAATATTGCCGAATCTTATTATCTTTTCCTGAGTTGTAAAGCCATAAGTACGGCGGATAATTGCGTTGATATGTGACAACAACTCTTTCATAGAATACGGCTTTGGCAAATAATCGTCACCGCCAATGTCATATCCCGTAATCCTATCGGTTTCGCTGGTTCTCGCGCTCGCAAAAATAACAGGAACAGTTGAGGTTTGCCTAAGTTCCTTGCAAATCTCAAAACCGTCGCTGTCAGGCAAGTTTATATCAAGCAAAATTATGTGGAATGTTTTACTTGAAAGTAATTCAAATGCACTTTCGCTGTCAATCGCACACGTAACCGAATACCCATATGAAGTCAGCATATCAGAAATAATCATCGACAAATCCTCGTCATCGTCTACGATAAGAATTTTATAGTTTACGTTGTTATCCATATTATCACCGCCTGTTTGATTACTTAAATTTTAACACGAAACCGACGATATAGCAATTATGAATTATAAAGGCGCCGCAGAATTCATCGAGCAAATTTTCCGAAGATTAATTGTAAATTAATAACAATCAAACGACTGTGCGGTAAAATTATCACTGCACATGAAACCGTTCGCAGTATCATCATACACCTTTGTTCTCGTTCCGTCTCCAACGATCAGGCAATATACAAACAATGATTTTTTCGATTGTCGTCCATCCTTTAACACATCCAGCATTAGCATGGCGCTGCATTAAACGTCCGACTTTTGCCTGTTTTTTAAGTATAGCCAAACAGAGCCGATGATTCATGAGATAACTCACAAGTTCATCGGCTCTGCATATATGTGTCCGGCTCCTTAATGACGGTCACAAAAATATTTAATTTACATGAGTATAGTATTGATGACTGTAAAATCATCATTCTGCTTTTGAAGTTCTTTTTGTTCCTGTTCAGATAAAATGACCTTTAGCTTTTTACCACATATAGGGCATTTCTTTAATTCATCAGAAAATTCTTTTTTACATTTTTCACAGTATTTTTTCATAATCAATTCCTCCATCAATCTCTTGCTCTACACCTTGCGTCTGACCCTTTAATAACGGTTATTGTAAATCTTTTACTTCAATCAAACATGCTTGCTTACATTAAATACAGTATAGAGGATAATTTTTCAAAATCGTATTCTCTCTAATTCGATTACGGATCTTGCTGTAAATAAGACAGCGTATCTATTGTTTCTCGATTATTCATTTACCTCAACCTCTTTACATTCATGACTATTCTGCTTTTGTATCATCAAACTTTTTTTCAAAAAAAACGAAAAGACCAACAATAAGCTAATGCTTTGTTGCCCCCAATCAAAAACACCGGTAACAATTGCATTTTGAGGTAATAATTTCGCCAACAAAACTGATAGAACCATAAATAGAATAGGGTTAACTAAAATAAAACCTTTTGTATTTTTCCATACACCTTTCATAGCAGCTAAAAACAAAATGTAGGACAATATAACAAATCCAACAGCGGCTAACATTGCAACAAAAATAAATGTATTGAAAAATTCCTTACTAATTTGTTCTGCTTGCATTGGATTATATATTATTAGCTTATTATATATCCATGCAGTAATTGCAAATACGCAATGATAGACTGTTCCTACTGAAACAAATACAAACGACGCTATCAAAAAAATTTTTCTATATTTCGTTTTCCATTTCTCCATTGATAGGAAAATCGCATAAAAACCACAAAACATCATCAATAACGCAATTACTCCACATATAGCACCAAATACAAATCTTATCCCATTTATATTTGCCCATTCTTCTGAAAAAGCCGGAAAGAGCATTGATATTCCTGTCGAATTCGATGGGTAAAAACACCCCAAAAGCATATCTCCGACAAAGCATATTATTGTACCTATAATTGCAATCACAAAATTTATAACTATTTTTCTGTTGCTACGCATTATTTTCTCTCTTTCAAAAAGGACACCAACGGCTCAATATAGGATTTTGATGAAATATCATACGAATTTGAGATTACTCGCTCGAATTCCCTATCTTCCTCTGTTTTATCCTTTTTATTTTTCATCTTACTTTTCATAACAGCGGCAAATGCTTTCATCATTAACCAATCATGCAAAGGCATTTTTTCATAACACAAACCACCCTGCATATAAAAATGAGGAATACTGAGAAGCTCATCAGAGGTTAAAATTTTATTCCATGCATCTTGTATCGTTTTCTCCGCAGTGTTAGGTGTGGCCCCTGTCGCAAAAACAACAAAGGTCTTTACACCACTTTCCGCAATAAGCGCCTTTGCTTTTTTTAGCCCGTCAATTGCTCCCATATAACATCTTCCGCCAAAGACTACGGTATCATATTTCGAAACTGTTTCAGCGTTAACATTCTTGAAATCCATAACTGTGCAGTCCATCTCGTCGGCTATCATTTCTGCATACTGCTTTGTAAAGCCTGTTACGCTTTTATAGCAAACTAAAATCTTACTGTTCATGATTACCCTCCAATATACTTTTCATAAAGATTTGATAAACTCTTTCCTGCTGCGAGAAGATTTCATCTGATGGAATTCCCGGCGTAGTCACAGAAAAAATTGTACCGATACCGATTGTATAAATCAGCATATCCAAGTGCAGTTGCTTTGCTTGAGCTACACTTATATTAAATTTTTCTGCAATAAAGTCTGGTATTCGTTTATCTGTTTCAGAATGATATAAATCTTCCAGTGAAGAAACGCCGTTCCGCTTGTGCAAAATGAAAATTTTGAAAAGGTGTGGTTCTTCTTTAGTTAATTGAATATACGCACGCCCTGTGCTGCGGAAAGGATCGGTCATATCAATATGCGATGCCATATACTTTCTAATGAAAATTTTCACCCGCTCCGTTACATCTTGCCGTAACCCCTCCATGTTCTTACAATAGCTATAAATTGGCTGTACAGAGCAGCCAATTTTTTCTGCTATCGCTTTAACCATTACCTGTTCCATTCCACCACTTCGGGCAAGTTCAAAAGCGGCGTCAATCACCATTTCTTTTGTTATTCGTTGTTTTGGCATTGTTACCCTCCAGTATAATCAAGTTATATAAACGGTTTATATAACTTGATTATACTTAAAAAAAGGGAGTTGTCAATAGGTTAGCAGGAAATTTCACAAAAATAGAAGCCGATAATCTGTGAGGTATCTCATAAGTTTATCAGCTCTTTTATGACAGTTATATGTGCTTCTTGAAATTTATTAAAATTTCCTGTTAGCGTTTCGGAGAGTAGAGAGGACAATTTTTCAAAACCATATTTTCCTCGTCAGTTCAATCGAAAAACTGCATAATAAAATCAGTAGAGTTCAATTTGCCCTGTACCTCTTTACTCCATCTTTCTTGTTCGAGCAGTTCAGACAAAGGACTTCCAAAAATTTCTTCAATTTGTTTTCTGCTAAAGGAATAGCTGTCATCGGAAAAGTTATAGGTTATTCCCGTTAGATTATCAATCGCTGCCATAGCTGCGACGGAATTATAGATTAAATCCCTCTGAACCTTTTCTTCACCAATGTTCAAAACGGTCTCTAAATAATTCACCGTCAAAGTACAAGCTTCAGAATCAATTTCAAACTTCATAGAAACATTATTTAACGGCAAAGACCAAAACAAATTGCCTGTATTATTTGCATCCCCGATGTACGGACTTTGGAAAGCCTCAATCGAAGTAATATCATGCGTTAAAGCATCTGTTTGATTTTGTACATACTCTGCCTGCTTTGTTTTATTAACAGGGATAACCACAAATTGGATAATACTAAACAGGATTACTGCGACTGCCAAAAGGCAAATTATTATTTTACTTTTTTTACTCATTTTCATACCTCTTTCTGTTTTTCATTAAGAGCTTTGTAAAGTTGCTAAATGTAATAGGAATAATGATTGTAAGAAGCGGTAAATAAATTCGTGCTGCGATATTCGCCATTTCATATGGTCCGCTGATATTAAGAGGCATACCAAACCAAATATCACTTCCAAATGTTAATACCGCAATAATTCCTACACAAACAGCAAAGAATAGTCCCCAAACGAACCAAACTGTTTTTTTGCGTAGTTCACTTGCCTTAGTTGAGAGAAAAGCAACAATGTCAGATGGTTGTTTTCTCTGCCAAAGATAAAGTATTCCGAAACAGATGGTCAGTAAAATCCCTAAGTTACTGAATATGGCGTAATGCGTGAAAAGCAATGGCAAGGAAAATATCCAAAATATAATGCAGTTTAGCAATACAGTTTGAGTACATTCTAAACGATATTTGCTAATATCCGTCAGCTGGTTTCCGTCTATTAAACAATCAACTGTGGATAAGCTTTCTTTTGCCTTTTCTGTTGCAAAATCTGCGTCAATCCCCTGTGCTATTAAGTCATCTCTTTTTGCAATCATGTTGCTCAATATTTCTTCCTTTAAGTCTTTTACTTCTGGTGTTAAATGTTGATGCCGAAATAATTCCTCAACATATCCTTTCAAATCTTTCATTCATGATTACCTCCTTGAAGAAGTTGTGTTATTATTTTCTGTGCGTGTAGCCACTCCGTAAGAGCTTTTTCATATACAGCATTACCGCTGTCTGTAATACGGTAGTATTTACGGCGTCCACCTTGAGATTCGTTTCCCCAATAGCTTACTATAAGCCCTTGCTTTTCAAGTCGCTTTAGACTTGTATATAGAGAAGGTTCTTTAAGCTCATACTCATTGTTGCTATTTACAGATACAGCTTTCATTATTTCGTAGCCATAGTTGTCGCTATCCTTAAGTATTCTTAGAATGATAGTATCTATATGACCGCGAATTAGGTCGCTGTTTATGTTCTGTTCAGACATCTACTTCACCTCCACACTTATTATACACAAAATTACTATGTGTGTCAAGGTACTTTGTCATGAATTGCAAAAAATAGTAAGGTATTGAATAACTCAGCATGTGACTTAAAACGCGTTAGTAATTAGATGGGCACTTGAGTATAAAAGGCTTTACATTGAGGGTAATATGCAAATTTTTTGCTCTAAATTATGCTTTCAACTTACATTATTGGCAGTAGAGAGGGTAGTTTTTTAAGACAGTATCCTCCCCCATTTTGTTATGAGTTTTTTCACAGAATGGCGAGATAATTCTCTCCTTACTTATTCGTTTTTTATCATAGCAATATTTCTAAAGCACTAAATCCGTTTATTTCTTATTCTTCTTACATTTTTATTCATCAAATGTCTGCCAAGATGTCTAAATAAAAAACTTTTTGATGAAGACATTTCTTGATGATGTTCCTTTAAAAGTTCATCAGGTGAGTTATAAACACCGAAATCTTGATTAATACCTTTACTCTGAATATATGTATTGTTTGCATTCCAATCAATTACAGGATTTTTAAAATCGGATACTGCAACTCCATATCCGCAAAAAGCTCCGGTGCATTCGGAATTAATTTTCTGTAGTTTTGTCAGGTATTCAATGTCGAGTATAAATGCTTCAAGCTCATACCAACTACTATTATAGAAAACCTCTACCCAACTATGGAAGATATTTTGAGGAGCGTTTGTATAAACAAATCCAGTCATTGCACCTTTTTGCAATTTCTTATCAATAGTAAAACCGTGAACTCTGCAAGGAACACCGACACCTCTTAACAAAGCCATAAACAATGTACCTTTGGTATTACACTGTCCGTATCCGTCCTTTAGAACCTGAGAAGCAGTAATTGAATCATCAACATTATATCCAAACTTGATTTCATCTCTTACAAAATTATAGATTTGTTTTATTTTGTTAAATTCGTCCAATTCATTCCACTTTCTTTGTTTAATCAATGTCTGAACAGATAATGAATTGTAATCCAGCATTTTTGTTTCTTGTAATAAAATCTCCATTTCTGTTTCATTATTGATGGGTTTAAGTTTTTGAAGAGATTTATCACCTCGCGAAATATAGCGTTTAACCTTATCATCAAAAAAATACACAAACTTCAAAATAAAATCCCCTTTCGTTTAAAATAGCTGTAACCACTATAAACGAAAAGGGAAAAATATGCTTTCAAAAATCTGCTATCTTTTAACTCTTCTTTAGCACATCGGTAATCGAAATTCCTGTGAGGGATTTACAGGTATAGGCAAGATGTGCCGAACTTGAAAATCCTGCCTCTTGTGCCGCTTGCGTAATTTTACCTCCTGAAGTTACAAATTTATATGCACGCTCCATTTTTCTTATCAAAATATAGCTTTTCAAGGAGATACCTGCTTCTTCTTTGAATAAATGCGTCAGTCTGCTTTCAGAAAGAAAAACCTCTTCAGAGATTTTCTTTACGCTATAATTCAGCCAAGCACCCGAAATAATGTTGACAATAATTTGCTCTATTCTTTCATCATTGACACTCATTTTGTTTGTCTTAATATCAAGTGCCGATAACACATTTTCAGCAATCTTTATTATTTCATGACTGCTTAAGTTTAGTAAATTGAGAGGAATATCTGCATTATCCACAGAAATGTCAGCATAGAAACATTCCTTAAGATATTTATTATGAAGTTGCTCTGCAATAACACTTGTGGGATCAATCAACAGAAAGAAATCACAACCGTTTCCGTCTTTAACGATATGCTTCACACTTGAATCAAGCAAAATAATATTACCTTGAATTTCTCTTCCATTAGCTGTAATTTTACAACCATTTTTACCGAAAAACAGATGTAGAAACGGATGTTTATGTGTAGCTGTTTTCCTAAAAGATGGAATAACTACAATATGTGAATTTTGAAAAACGATTTTGCTCATAATTACCTTCCCTCTTTAGTTTTTCCATACAATTATGTCGTAATAGCATCAGTATATTACGAGCTATCGTCCAACTTGCAATGCCTTGATTTCCTAATAACTATAGCAACAGAAATAATTAATGCTGAAAACATTTGTATAACCTTATTAGGCGAAGAAGATATTCGGTCATCTTCGCCCAATAATATTTAGAATTTTACGCAATCGGGAATACTGCGGATACTATCATATTTCCGTCTTTAATTTCAGCAAAAATATCTCCGTTCATCTTTAACATCAGCTGACGGCAGATGTATAATCCTAATCCACTGCCACTATTAGAGCCAACATTTGAACCGCGCCAGAAGCTGTCGAAGATATGCGGGAGTTCATTTTGTGAAAGTGTGCAACCGCTGTTTCTTATTTTTATAAGCTGACAGTACTCTTCCTTTGCAAACGAAATATCAATACGCTTTCCGTCTCCGTATTTTATTGCGTTCTCTATTATGTTTTGTAACACCTCAACAGCACGATTAACATCCCCACAAAGTATGCAGTCAGTAAATTTTTCAATTTCAAAATCAATCTTTAATAAGTCGAGCTTATCAGTATAAAAAGTGTTAATTGTTTTAATTATTTCCGAGAGGTAGAACTCTCCACTCCCGACATCAAGATTTAAGAAATCTTCATTTGAAACCTTAATTATTCCGTCAACATAACCCTTTATTTCATCGCACTTATCGTTAATGCTAAATGCGATTTGCTTTTTCTTTTCCTCATCGTTATATAAGCCTTTTTCAAGAGCTTTTGAATACAACTCAATAATGCCCAAAGGCGTTTTTATATCGTGAGAAAGCGAAAGTACAAGGGTTTTCTTTTCCTTTTGTAATTTTAGCTCATTTGCCTTTTGTTCTTCCAGCTTTTCACGCAGAAGATCGAGTCCCCATACAAATCTGCCGAAGTATTTGCCTTTGGATTCCTTCAGCGGTACGGATAAATTGCCCTTTGCAAGCTCAAAGGGAACTTCTCTGATTTTTTCAAAGGGTTTGATAATTTTGTTTCTTAAAATAATTAATAAAATTATAACCGTTAAAGCAACAACCAATAAGCAAATATTCAGTACCATTATGTTATCAGAATTCTCGGAAGAATAGGTATAGTCGAAACGGTATGTATCGCCGTTAATTACTTTAATCAGATAGTCGCTGTCGGACTTATAAAAAACATCACTGTTACTGACTGTTAATAATTCAACATCAGTTATATAGTCGTATTTTTTCAGGCTGTCTGTGCTATAGTTTCCGCTTTCGATTTCCTGAGCAATTCTGCTTGCTTCAACACGATAAGGACGACTGTTGTCGTCCTTGTTTGTGTTAATTAAGAATAGATTTGTGCCGATAAAAGTTGCTATTATAATGGCAAAAACAGTGGTAAAAAGTTTGCGAAAGCTTTTCATAACTCACCTCTCGTAGCGATAGCCAACACCCCATACTGTTACGATATGTTCAGGCTTTTTAGGGTTGTTCTCAATTTTCTGTCGCAACCACTTAATATGTACTGTGAGCGTTTGCGGCTCGGAAAAGCTATCGAATCCCCATATCTTATTAAATAGAAACTCCTTGTTCAGCGTTTTTCCTGTATTCTCAACAAGCAAATAGAGCAGTTCAAATTCCTTTTGAGTAAGGTCAAGCTGAGTATCACCCTTATAAGCCAAACGCTTATTTTTATCAATTTTAAGAAAACCGTCGGAGACAATATCTGAGCTGTATCGGCGAGTGAAAATGCCTTTGATTTTGGCAAGTAGAATGTCAATGTCGTATGGTTTTTCTATGTAGTCGTCTGCTCCGAGGATTAGACCGCTGAGTTTGTCGTCCTTTTCGGTTTTGGCGCTGACTATTATAATCGGAGTGTTTGAGGTTTCACGGATTTTTTTACATACGGCAAATCCATCCATATTCGGTAGCATAACATCAAGCACAATGAGCTTTGCGCCTGTATTTTCAAAGACATCAAGGACGGTTTCTCCGTCTGTGCAGAACTCAACAGAATAACCCTCAGCTTTCAGAAAATCGCAGAGAAGTGTACCCATTTCTATGTTATCTTCAACTATAAGAATATCTGTCATTACTTAACCTCCAAACTAAGTATTGCCACACCATTGCAGAAACTTAACATCTAAATCAAGTTTTGTCCCGCCGTTGCAGAATCATAACCCTTATATGAACCGTTCCAAAGGCGGAGAAAGTGCCACCGGCACTCCCGACTACCAGCCCTGTTCAATCAGCCAGTTGTTCAGACTGCGTTCACGGGTACGCAGTTCACTTTCGCTTTCATAACTTCCTAAATTATACTCTCCCTTGATGTTACCGTCAACAATATACATAACCCTTGTGCATTTTGCGGCAACCTTTGTATCGTGAGTAACAAGCATAATCGTTGTGCCTTTGCTGTTAATTTTGTGAAGTTCTTCCATAACCTCGTCTGAGCTTGTTCGGTTGAGCGCGCCTGTGGGTTCGTCGGCAAAAATCATCTTCGGCTTGTTTATCATACTTCTGCAAATACAAGCTCGCTGAAGCTGACCGCCGGAAACTTCATTGATGTCATTGTCGGCAATTTTGATAATACCCAGCTTACGCATAAGTTCTTTGCCGTAGTCAGCCTTTTCTTTTGCAGATAGCTTGTTAGTTTTTGACTGACGGGCAGGGAGAATAATATTATCAAGTATATTCAGATTTTTAAGCATATACATCTGCTGAAAGATAAAGCCCATCTCGTCAAGCCTGAGCTGTGCAAGCTGCTTTGCGTTAAGGGACGATATATCCTTACCGCAGAAATTAACCTTGCCTGCTGTCATATCGTCCATGCCCGACACCGTGTAAAGCAGGGTAGATTTACCTGAACCTGACGGACCCATAACGGCGACCATTTCACCCTCGTCAACGGTGAAGCTTACATTTTTCAGCACATTGTTCTGTCGTTTATTAGTGATATATGTTTTGCAAAGATTGTTTACTTCAAGAATAGCCATAATAATCTCCTTTATTCTACATTGTTAATTTCATTGGAATTTATCTTGCGGATTGGGAGCGCAGTAAGGAATACTCCGAAAACTACCGTTGCAAGTATAATAAGCGGATATATTATATAGCTTTCAAGGACATTCACATCAAATATAATATATTTTGCACCCATCATTTTGAAAACTGCTCCGCTGGATAGCTGACCTATAGGATTAGAAAGCGCAATGGCAATCAGCGTTGCAATTACCATAATGATTGCAATTCTTAATATCTGCCACAGAATAATTGAACGGTTTTTAAAGCCTATTGCCTTAAGCATTGCAATCTCTCCCCGTTCCTTTGTAAGGAAGGATTTTTCCATAAGTACAGCCACAAGAATGTTGATAAGTAATACTATAAGTACAACTAAAAGTTTTGTATCGCCAAGATATTCTGCTACGCCAATAAGATGATCTACATATTCTCCCGAGGTTCTCACGTCATGGGAAGGATATAGCTCTTTTATTTTTTCAATTCTTTCGGCAATTTGTGAATCTGAAGGATTGTCGTTGAATTTAATTTGCATTCCCCAAAAAGTGTTCAGATTTTCAAAACCGAAGTGTTCGTCCTGATGAAATCGTATACCTTCGCCAAGGTTATTCATAGACTGAAATATTGCAGAAATAATATATTCTCTGTCACCCTCGGGAGTGCTGACTGTTACAGTATCACCTATTGAAGCGTCAATCTTCTCGGCAATGACAAAGGTTATTGCAATTTCGTCTTTGTTTTGCGGTGGCGTGCCTTCAATATAGTTATTGTACATATCGGTTGTTGTATTTACGCCCTCAGAAGTCAATGACATTGTTGACAAATCACCTTTGCTGATTTTGAATTTATGAGAAACCTCTGCGAATACTTTCGCTTCCATACCGTTTTCGCTAAGCTTTTCTCTCACAGCCTCAATGTCTTTTTCAAGTTTCTCTCTGCCGTCCTCGTATATATATGAAGTTAGCTCTTCCTTATCGGAAAGAATAATCTCGCTCTCGGCCAATGAAAACCAGCTTAGTATTTTTCCGCTTTGCAGAGTGGTAATAGTATTAAGAACGATAGTTATAAGAAGTATTCCGATAGTAAAGGTTGCAAGCATTATTCCGAAACGTCTTATACCACTTAAAATGTCATTGACAGCCATAAATGGCACAGGCTTAAGGCGAAGCTTAGACATTTTAAGAATACCTTTTTTCTTGTAACGCTCGCCTGTTGAGCCGTTACGGATTGCGTCAACTGGAGTAAATTTTTTAACCTTACGTGTGCTGTAATAACAGAACAGCATAATAATTGCAACTACAAAAACTGCACAGATAATGCTGAGTGAAAGCGAACCTGAGTTTGATATCAACATACTCTCAGAGGTGTTTTTAAGCAAAAGATTCCCAAACGGAACCGCCGTGGCAAGTCCCATAACAGCGCCCACAATGGAGATGGACAGATATTTAATAAGATACAATCCTCGAATTTTTCTATTAGGAATACCGATAGCTTTCATAATACCTATTTCTCTGAATTCCTCACTTAAGGTAAAGGAAATGGTAAACCGCAGAATTACAAGAGCGATAATTATCAGGCAAATGCTGACTATCATCAGTATACCGGCAATTAACATTTCCATAATGTAAGAAAGCTTCATTAAATCTTCTGAGCCAAGAAATAAGATGTTTTGACAGTCAGTCAGTTTCTGCTCAAGCGCAGAAATGTTATCGGTGTTAACAAAGGTGATTGCGCCTTTATACAGTTCAATATTTTCATCAGCTGTAAATTTGTCAAAGTCAGCTTGGCTGATTAACAATCTGGGGATACCCATCATCATACTGCCAAATACAGCGTCTTTAAGCACACCCTTTACAGTCAGTGTAACCTTTGTATCACTGATTGGGACAGTAATTTTGTCGCCGATTTCTATTCCGCATTGATCAAGAAAGCTTTTTCTAACGTAAACTCCGCCTTCGGGAACTTCTGTAATTTCGTTATTATTTTCGTCATAATACTTCTCAATTTGCTTATCAACGGAACTGATGATGACAATATCATAATCTGTAAGCGATTTGCCTCTAAATTTAATTCCGTCGGTATTGTAAAGAATATCTTCATCTTTTACATTGTCAACATAGTCAAGAGACCGTGCAACCTCTGCGGCACTTTTACCAACTGTTCCACGTTCAATTGTAATATAATCGCCTACGCCTGCTTTTTCAAAATATGTATCCAGTGAACTTGTTATTGCTGACAGATTACTCGCACTGGACGATATAAATGTAACTGCAAGAACAACAAAAAGCAGAATAATGATGTTCATTGTTCTTTTTCGTTTTATGTCACGCTTTAAAATATCAAAAAACATAATGCCTCCTAAAAAGTATTGATTTTATTGTACCATAAAAGTTATTCTCGTACCCCGAAAAATGAATTAACTTGCCGGTAAAATTTGTTTATAGGTTTGCTCGTGAAAAATGTTTTGCTCATAACAATATCTCCTTTGCTTTTGTTGACATAAGTATAATGAAGAAATTATTAAATAATCCTTAAATAATAATTTAATTTTTTCGTACATTATTCATCTACCTTCGTTTTCTGCATTTTACCGATGATTTTATTGCCAAAAAGCAAAACCTAATAATTGCCTCGGAACTTAGAAAAAGGTGATTTTGTAACATTTATAAACCGACAAAACTGAAAACTTACATAAATTCATAGCAAAGGTTAAGCGAATCACAAATCCAACCGAGCTAACGCCTGAACTTGTGAATGAGTTTATTGACAAAATTGTACTTTCGGCACCTTGCTGCTATCAAATCATAGACATTCACTACAAGGGTGTCGGAATAGTAAACGAGCTTAGCCCTGAAGATTTTGAAAAAGGCTTACAAGCTTATATAGCAAAACGCAGACAAAAATCTGCATAAAAAAGTAAAAACGGCATAGCAATGAGCTATACCGTAGATTTCGAACATATTAAATTTACAAGAGCCGCCTTTTAGGGTGTAGCTTACTTACCAAATACACCCTTATCAGCCCTTCTTTACTTTATAGGAAACTAACCTGAAACAGTCTGACACAAAAGAGTGTTTTTATATGGTACTGTCTGCTCGGATAGATGCAACTCGCCGACTGCTATTCATTTTTCAGATGCTCAAGCAATCCTTGGCAGCCGTCATAAATATCACGATAAGCAGTTTCAAAATTTCGTGAATACCAAGGGTCAGCCACATCGCCGCCTCTGTCTGTAAAATCCATAAGCTTGCAGATTTTACCCTCGCTGTCCTCGCCTAAAATTCTGTACATATTTCGTATATTCATACTGTCCATTCCGACAAACAAATCATATTTGCCATAGTCACTTTTCTTTAATTGAACAGCACGCTTGCCTGAACAGTCAATCTTATGCCTTGCAAGAATATCCCTGGCAGGCGGATAGACAGGATTGCCCACACCATTCCAAATTTCTTCAGTGCTTGTGGCAGATGAGCTGATAAAAAAATCGCTCTCCACTCCCCTGCGTTTTGTCATATCTTTGAAAATAAACTCCGCCATCGGCGACCTGCAAATATTGCCATGGCAGACAAACATAATTTTTGTCATTTCTAAAGCTCCCTCTAAATCTGATTCTGCACTACATTATACCATAAATGCAAAGTAATTATGGTATAATCAGCCGTCGTGCTTACCGCAAAGCGGCAAATCGAGCGGTAAAAATAAATTCGATTGTATAATAGTCGAATTTTATGAGACTATTATACCACATTCAGATAAAATATGCTACATATAAAAACTCACTTCTGTGCCAGAAGGTTTCAGCGCAAATTGCTATAAGTCAAAAAAGAGGTTGCACATCATATGCAACCTCTTGATTTGAAAATTTGTTAACTCGTTAAAGCTATTAAAAAATTACTTGTACTTTGGACTCAGTCCTTTACAATATATTTTTATGTTAATATTTCTAAATTTAAGTATTACATTGGATTAATCTCCGTTCATAAAATTCAATTTATAAACTTAAATTCTCATTGGACTAACCACCATTATTAATTTTCAATAAATAAAATATTAAATTTTTATGTAAATCCAAAAACCGACTACTTTAATTTTCAATTAAACTCATATATTATAAATTAACTTTTTCTGCTAAAAAGTTTTAAAAAGATTTTACAAATCTTAAACTAAAAACGGAACTTGCATATTTTAAAAATTATAATGTGTTAAGCAACACTAAGCTGATAGCTGTTCCGACCAAAAAGAGTATATATAACCAAAACTAAAATATTCGGTTATTCTTTATTTGGTGGAAGGCTCCGTTTAAAGTCTTTAATCTGCATTATAAAAGGTTTTGTGACTTTCATTTTTGTTGCCTCCTTATGTCCTTTTCTTTGTCTATATTATACTAAGTTTTTTCAACATTGTCAATAGTTTTATTAAATATTTTTAATAAAATACTGCACAATCATATAAAATCTATTTTGTGCTTAATCACAACATCACTGTTCAAAGCACACAAAAAGGAGCCTGTGGGCTGTACCTATTCGATCAGATAGAGTTTATTCTTTATAAATCTTATGTTAATTACTGTTTTAGAGCAATACATATAAAGCAAAAAACATCCCTACAATTTTTTGCAGAGATGTTTTTGATTTTTCATTTAATTTTTATGTAATATGTAAATTATTATATATTATACATTAAGCTTTCTTCTGTAAAAATACATTGTAACAACTGCACCTGAGATGAGCACAAGTAAAATTATTGCAGGAGTTACCTCACCTGTCTGGATTGCTCCATTGTTTGAGTTTGCTTTATTTGGTGTGTCTGAGGTTGATGACTTGTCACCGTTTTTGTCAGGAGAATCCGGAGTTGAATTTTTATCAACAGATGTTGTAGGGGTTAAATCACCTGCTTCTGCAAATGTTATAACATAATCAAAATCAACACTCTCAAAATCATCTGTATAAACAGTTCCGATAGCATAATAATGACCGGCTCTAAGAGGAACAGCATCATTTACGAAGTGATAAAAAGTAATATCAAAGGAAGCATTGTCCTCATCAAAGGTTACGAGCTCACCTGTTTCTTTATCCTTGAGTGTTACCGTCATACCTGTTGTATCAACATCAACTGTTTCAATAACAATCTCGTTATCATCTTCATCATACATAAAAATCTCGTATACATCTTCACCTATAATATAAGGTCTGTCGCTCGGATTGTTATATGATACAAATTCATATTTGCTTTCCTGCTCTGAAAAATCATCATCTTCGACAAGCGTGATTGTATATGATGTTTTAAAGCCTTCATAAGTTACATCAACTGTATATTCACGGTAGATAAGATTTGAAATCTCATTTACAAGATTTTCGAACTCTTCATCACTTAAATCTTCAAAATCAATATCTTCATATTTTTTTAATTCACTAAATCTAAAAGGATCAGCAACACTCCATTCGCAATCTTCATTATTAACAACTGATTCTACCATGTGATTATTATAGTATGCAATAAGATTAGCACCTTCATAATCAACATTAATATTAATTGATCCCTCATCAATAAGATTCTCGAAAAACTCCTCAAGCTCCTCAGATGACATATCTTCAAACACATCTTCTGTCAATTTTAAATCGCCTAAATAATAGTCGCAATCATCCAATGTGTATTTAAGCTTGTCCGGTAACTTTGATAGTTCAATCCCCTCCATCTCAAGTGCCTCGTCGCTCGTAGCACTTGTAGATGCAAACGAATTACCTGTTGATGCAAACGCAACAGACGAAAAACTAACTGCCATAGTTGCTGTCAGCAAAAATGATAAAATCTTTTTCATAACTTTTCCTCCTTAGATTATAAAAATTGTTCGTTTATTTCGTTTATACAATAAAACATATGTGTTATTTTGTCAATATATATTCACTTTTTGTCATCATTTAAACGAGTTATTTTTCAACAACTTTATGTATTATATTTTATCAGACAATAAAATTTTTGTCAGCTATTAGTGTATATTTTTCCTCCTTTTGAGTACATTTATATCATACAGTATATATGAGGTGTATGCTAATGGTTGACTTTGGAATACGATTAAAAGACTTAAGAAAAAAACATAATCTGACACAACAACAGGTTGCAGACCGTGTGTAGGTGAGCAAATCAATGGTGTCAAGCTATGAACTCGGCACACGCTCACCATCATATGAGGTGCTGATAAAACTTTCACGGCTCTTTGGAGTTACAACTGATTATCTGCTTGGTGTTGACAATAAGAAAACTATTGATGCAAGCGGATTGTCCGATAAGCAAATCGGAATAATTATTTCACTAATAGAAGAAATGGCAAATAGACAGCATGATATTGCCTCCAATCCGAACAGATAAATTCATTTGTTATGGTGTTTAGTTTTATATAACTTTAATCCCAACAGTTATATAGAAGCAATTTCATATAGAAAAAAAGAGGACGCTTAAGTTTACCCTAAGCGTCCAAAAATTTCTTATTAAATTATGGCTCTATAATAAAAGTTGGGGTAACAAATAGAGCCTACAAAAATAAAAAT
>JAFLSM010000090.1 GCA_022510955.1 Ruminococcus sp.
CGTTGTAGCCGAATGACTCAGAAGCAGCAGCCTTCATAGCAGCGTTGATGCCTTCAACTGTTACGTCAGAACCCTTAACAACAGCTGTAAGGATTGTTGTTGAACCTGTTGGAACAGGAACACGCTGTGCAGAACCGATGAGCTTGCCGTTGAGCTCAGGAATTACAAGACCGATAGCCTTTGCAGCACCTGTTGAGTTAGGTACGATGTTAGCAGCACCTGCTCTTGCTCTTCTGAAGTCGCCCTTTCTGTGAGGACCGTCAAGAATCATCTGATCGCCTGTGTAAGCGTGGATTGTTGACATGATACCGCTCTGGATTTCAGCATACTTGTTGAGTGTGTCTGCCATAGGAGCAAGGCAGTTTGTTGTGCAAGATGCAGCAGAGATGATTGTATCATCAGCTGTAAGTGTGCCTTCGTTTACGCTGTAAACGATTGTCTTAAGGTCGTTGCCTGCAGGAGCAGAAATTACAACCTTCTTTGCACCTGCATCAATGTGAGCCTGTGACTTCTCTTTTGAGCAGTAGAAACCTGTGCACTCAAGAACTACATCAACGCCGATTTCGCCCCATGGAAGCTCAGCAGCGTTAGCCTTAGCATAGATTGTAAGTGTCTTACCGTCAACTGTAATTGTGTTAGCCTCGTCATCAGCCTCTACAGTGTGAAGGTTTTCACCAATCTTACCGCAGTAACCGCCCTGTGCTGTATCATACTTAAGAAGATTAGCGAGCATTGATGGCTTTGTAAGGTCGTTGATAGCAACTACTTCATAGCCCTCTGCACCAAACATCTGTCTGAAAGCAAGACGACCGATACGACCGAAGCCGTTGATTGCAACTTTTACTGACATAAAATAATTCCTCCTAAATTTTAAGGTAGTTTTATTATATTACATTTTTTTCATTTCTTCAATAGTTTGTCAAAGATTTAACGAAAAATTTTTCCGATTTTTACAAAATATGTAAAAATCATGCTTGTGCAAGAGGTTTTTGGTTAATATTATCAAAGACTTTGTTGAAACTATCTTAATAAACGATTGTAACAATTTAATTATTTGCAGTTATTAACAACTTATTCTTGACATTTACATTTGATTATATTAAAATTACTATTAGATATGTATGGTCAATTTTTGTTTTCTTTCGTACCCGAGGTGTTGACTGTGAATATCTGCGGTCTTTACAATTATGTAATTTCCGTTATATTTTAATCAGACTCTTTATGAGCCGTTATATCATAGATATTTTTATATTTTCATAAACATTATTTGTTTAAAGCTTTTTTATATCAAGTATTAGGTGCTTTGTGACTGCAATTTAGCATGGGATTGTATCACGGTATTGAATTGATATGAGGATATCCGCCAAAGCGGAATGGTCATTATTTGATTTTTATTTATTTTGCCTTTTGTGTTATACATAAGGCGTATATGATGCGGTAAAAAATATTTGTAATTTGAAAATTTAATATCTGTTTATTAACGGCACCTTAAAGGATTTTTGATTGGGAATTTTTAAAGAACTAAAGGAATTCTAAATGAAGGAGGTGTCAGAAATGCAGTTATTCATTGCAATAATCTGCATTGTAGCTGCGTTACTTGTAGGCGGTGCTATCGGTGTTTTTGCGGGTATTCAGATTCGTAAAAATATAGCTGAAAAGGAAATTGGCAGTGCTGAGGAAGAGGCAAAAAGAATTGTTGCCGATTCTATTAAAACAGCTGAGGCCAAGAAAAAAGAAGTAGTGCTTGAGGGTAAGGATGAGGTTCATCGTTTCAGAACAGAAAGCGAGAAAGAAATTTCAGACCGCCGTAAGGAAGTTCAGCGTCAGGAAAGACGAATTCAGCAGAAGGAAGAGTCTCTTGACAAAAAGCTCGACAATATGGAGCGCAAAGAGGATAAGCTGAATAAAAAGCTTAAGGAAGCTGACGAAAAGCTTGAGGAGATTGAGACTCTTAAGAAAAGTCAGTTTGAAATGCTCGAAAAAATTTCTGGCTATACTGCTGAACAGGCAAAGAACTATTTGCTTTCGCAGCTTGAAAGCGAGCTTGCTCACGAAAAATCTGTTAAGATTATGGAATACCAGGAGCAGCTCAAGGAAGAAGCCGACGATAAGGCAAGGAATATTATTTCTCTTGCTATCCAGCGTCTTGCAGCCGAACAGGTTGCAGAGGCTACAATCTCTGTTGTGCCATTGCCAAATGACGAAATGAAGGGCAGAATCATCGGTCGTGAGGGTAGAAACATCAGAGCTATCGAAACACTTACAGGTGTTGACCTTATTATTGACGATACACCTGAGGCAATCACACTTTCTTGCTTTGAGCCTGTAAGGCGTGAGATTGCCAGAATTGCACTTGAACGACTTATTTCAGACGGTCGTATTCATCCTGCAAGAATTGAGGAAATGATTGAAAAGGCAAGACGAGAAGTTGATGCAACAATTAAGCACGAGGGTGAAAGAGTTGTGCTTGAAGCAGGTGTGCACAATGTGCATCCTGAGATTATCAAGTTGCTTGGTCGTTTGCGTTACCGTACAAGCTACGGTCAGAATGTTCTCAACCACTCTCTTGAGGTTTCATATCTTGCCGGTATGATGGCAAGCGAGCTTGGAATGGATCCAACCATTGCAAAGCGTGCCGGTCTTTTGCACGACATCGGTAAATCTATTGACCATGAGGTTGAAGGAACCCACATTCAGATTGGTGTTGACATTGCTCGCAAATATAAAGAAAGCGATGCTGTTATTCACGCTATTCATGCACATCACGGAGATGTTGAGGCAAAAACAATCGTTGCTTGTCTTGTACAGGCAGCTGACGCACTTTCTGCTGCTCGCCCCGGTGCAAGAAGAGAGAATGTTGAAAACTATGTAAAGCGTTTACAAAAGCTTGAAGAGGTTGCCTCTTCATTTGACGGTGTTGAACGCACCTTTGCTATTCAGGCAGGCCGTGAGGTACGAGTTATGGTTAAGCCTGAGGTTGTGAACGATGATCGCATGATGCCTCTTGCAAGAGAGATTTGTAAGAAGATTGAGGAAGAGCTTGAGTATCCCGGACAGATTAAGGTTAATATCATTCGTGAGAGCCGAGCTGCTGACTTTGCTAAATAATTTAGGCTCTGTGTCAATAGTTGGGGTAAACCCGAAAAAAGAATTTTACAAGCGATG
>JAFLSM010000091.1 GCA_022510955.1 Ruminococcus sp.
GGCAGCGTTTGCTGCCTTGTTTTTTACTCTATAGAAAATTGCTCGTACACAACAGTCGGGCACTAAAGTTTTATAAAATATAAACTCTATCTGCTCGAATAGATGCAGCCCACTGGCTGCTTTTTACTCTATAGAAAATTGTTCATACACAACAGTCGGGCTCTAAAGTTTTATAAAAAATAAACTCTATCTACTCGGATAAGTGCAGCCCACTGGCTGCTTTTAGGTGGAATAAATGATGAATTACTATGACGCTATCATTATTGGCGGCGGTGCCGCAGGTTTGATGTGTGCAATCTCGGCAAAGCAAAAGAACACTCATAAAAAGATTGTCATTATTGAAAAAAATGACAGAGTTGGAAAAAAACTGCTTGCAACAGGTAATGGCAGATGTAATTTGACAAATCAAAATATAACTACTTCTCAATATGCAGGTTCATTTACAAATCAAGCTGAAAAAATTTTCAAAAGATATTCAACAGAACATCTGCTTAATATTTTCGGTGAACTTGGACTGATGACATATGCTGACAACGAAGGCAGATACTACCCTGTTTGCCGTCAGGCAAGTGCTGTGCTTGATGTTTTGCGTTTTGCCTGCGAAAGACTTGGTGTTGAAATAATTTGTCAGCAGGACATCAAAACTCTGAAAAAACAAAAGGATAAATTTGAAGTTAAGACAAACAGCACAGAATTTTATTCGGACAAGCTTGTCATTGCCTGCGGTTCAAAGGCAGCGCCCAAGCTTGGAGGTAACGCAAGCGGTTTTGATTATTTGAAAAACTTCGGACACAAGGTTATTCCGTTCTCCCCTGCACTGTGTCCGATAAAGGTAAATTCAAATGTCCTCAAATCGCTAAAGGGAATCCGTTCGGCTACACTTGCAACCCTTGCTGACGAAAACGGTAAAGCAATTATGGCAGAATTAGGTGAGGTACAGTTTGCAGATAATGCGTTATCTGGTATTTGCATTTTTAACCTTTCGATTTATGCCAAAAAGGGTTATGCAATTATGCTCGACCTTATGCCTAATACTTCTTTTTCAGAATTATGCAATATTCTTTTTAAGCAAAAAGAATTATTTGAACAGCAGACAATAGATAATATTTTTACGGGAATTTTTCAAAAAAGGCTTGCTCAAGCAGTAATTAAAACAAGTGGCATAAATGATTTTTCACGCATTTGCAGGGATTTAAGTGAAAAAGAGATTAAATCAATTTGCAGAAATGTAAAATCAATGAAATTTGAGATATCAGACAAAGAGAGCTTTGATAAGGCACAATGTGCGTTAGGCGGTGCGAAAGGCAACGAAATTGACGAAAAAACAATGCAAAGCAAAATTGTTAAGGGATTATATATAGTTGGTGAAGCCGTTGATATTTGCGGTATGTGCGGAGGTTATAATCTGCATTTTGCATTTTCAAGCGGCCACTTGGCAGGTGAAAACTTATGATTAGAGTAAACAATATCCATCTTCCTCTTGACTACACAGATTATACAGTTAGAAAGAAGATTGCAAAACAGCTTAGGATTGATGAAAGTGCAATCAAAAGCTGTACTATATTCAGACGTTCTGTAGATGCCCGAAAAAAAGACAACATTTATTTTCTGTTATCTGTTGATGTAGAGCTTAATACAAACGAGGATAAAATTGTCAAAAAATCAAGCGGTGCTCAGATTGTAAAGCCGTATCATTATTCTGTAAAAAAATGGTCGGACGGTACCTCCCCTGTTGTAGTCGGCTCCGGCCCTGCCGGACTTTTTGCGGCGTTAATACTTGCACAAAGCGGTGCAAAACCGATTTTGATTGAGCGTGGCAAAGATGTTGACAGAAGAACTGCCGATGTAAACAATTTTTGGACAAGCGGAAAGCTGAACACACAATCAAATGTTCAGTTTGGCGAGGGCGGTGCAGGCACATTCTCGGACGGAAAGCTGAATTCCGGTACAAAAGATGTGCGTCAGCGCAAGGTTTTTGAAGAGTTTGTTTCTCATGGAGCACCTGATGAAATTCTTTACAATGCAAAGCCACACATTGGCACTGACAAGCTGAAAATCACTGTTAAAAATATTCGTCAAGAGATTATTGAGCTTGGCGGTACAGTGATGTTTGAAACACAGCTTGTTGACATAAATGCGAAAGACGGCAAGGTTGTTTCAGCTACCATAAGCAAAGATAATAAAACAGAAATTATTGAAACAGACAGCATTATTCTTGCGATTGGTCACAGCGCAAGAGATACCTTTGAAATGCTTTATAATAAAAAAATTCCGATTGAGGCAAAATCGTTCTCGGTTGGCGCACGTATTGAACATTTGCGTGAGCAGATTGACCGTTCACAGTACGGAAAATTTGCTCGTAATAAAAGACTTGGTGCTGCAAACTACAAGATGAATGTTCACCTTGAAAATGGCAGAGGTGTTTATACATTCTGTATGTGCCCAGGCGGAAAGGTTGTTAATGCGTCAAGCGAAGAGGGGCGTCTTGTTACAAACGGTATGAGTGAATTTGCAAGAAATGAGGTCAATTCAAATTCGGCACTTCTCGTCGGCGTAAGTCCAAACGACTTTGCAGGAGAACATCCGCTGAGATGTATGCACTTTCAAAGAGAGCTTGAAGAAAAAGCATTTGCACTTGGCGGTGAAAATTACAATGCGCCTGTTCAGCGAGTTGCAGACTTTTTACAGAGGCAAAAAAGTCTTAACTTAGGTGAAGTTACACCGAGCATTGGTCCAAACTATGTTCTGTCGGATATCGGCACAATTTTCCCTGAATATATCACGGAGTCATTAATTCAGGGAATTAAGCATATGGGCAAAAAGCTTAAAGGGTTTGACGATGGCGATGCTGTTTTGACGGCTGTTGAAAGCAGAAGTTCCTCTCCTATCCGCATTTTGCGTAACAACGAAACTCTTGAAAGCGTAGGAATAAAGGGATTATATCCCTGCGGTGAAGGTGCAGGATACGCAGGCGGAATTATCTCTGCCGCAGTTGACGGAATTAAATGCGCTGAAAAAATTATTGAGGAGCACATATCATAATCAAATTATTTGATATAACAAAAGCGACATCGTAAAGATGTCGCTTTTGTTG
>JAFLSM010000092.1 GCA_022510955.1 Ruminococcus sp.
TGGCTTTGAGCTGGCAATCGGACGATTGTGTCCGCACCCTTTGCAACTGCTCCGATTCAATTTGTTCACCTCGCTTTCGCTTTGCCGCTGTTAGGCGGATTTGTTTTGTTCTGCAATTTGTTTACCGACAACCATACCCTGCATCATAGCAAGAGCAATGCCTTTTTCTTCATCAGTCATACCGATAAGAATTTCTGCGAGCTCCTCGCCAAGACTGCGAATTTTTGTTTCTTGATTTGGCGTCATATGTTTTTGCCTCCTTTCGATAAAATTATTGCTCTCACTTTCCACTTGTGCTAAAATTTAGCAAGAAGGGAGGTGAATTTTTTGCCTATAACAGCAGAAGAGCTATACAACAAATTACTTGATATCAAAAATAATCAACCTAATCATCAATTTGATGAAATGGATTTGCTGCCGTTTGGGAATGTCGATGCCCAACTGAAACAGCTGATAAACGAAGGTAAGATTATTAAAAATAATGATGTAATTGAAAGTTTTAAAGTTGTAAGCTAAATACCATACCGCCGTTTATTCTTTTGCAATATTCGGCGGTATCTGTTTTTCGTGAATCCCAAACTCTCTCAAGCGGTTGTTATAAGTTTTTTCGGAAACTTTAACCGAGCCGTTTTTATCAGCCCATTCAACTCTAATTCGCCATTGCCTTGTATTTCCATCAAAAGCAATTTCAATTTTCGTACAATGACTTACCTCGGTTCTGCCTATATAATGCTTACCACTTAAAAAGCCAAAATGGATTTCAGACATAAATTCGGGTAATTCATATTCTAAATTTGACATCATTTTCGTCCCCCTATCAAGTTATTTTAATAGTTTTTAAGCTGTCTTTTCGTCAGTGACAAACAGATATTCAAAAATTAACACACTATATTTTGTTATACTCTTTACTTTTTCTTCTATATGTGGTATAATAAAACAAATAATTAGGAAATGAGGTGAAAAAAACAGTATGACAAAGAAATACAATCTTAGTAGCAAGTCAGATATGAGAAAATTTGAGCGTGACATCAAAAACAGCCTTCTTGATTCTGCAAGAAATTCTGTACGTCAAAGAACCTATGATGTTATCTGCCCGCATTGCAAAATGCCTTTTAAAGCTAAAAGTGGCAAAAATATTTGCCCAAATTGCAAAAATAATGTTGATCTACATCTAAACATCAATTTTTAACTGTAATTTCTAATTTAAACTCCTCAAGCTGGCTAATTGCTTTTTGTAATTCGCTGGCTTGTTTTTTTATGTTACCGACAATATTGTTAAGCTCATTAAAGTTTATAGCCTCAATATTCAATCTTATTTTTTCTTTCTGTTTTTTCTCCAATATCCTCACCTCATTTCTTAGTGTTTGAAAAGTTCCATAGGTGGAACATTCGGAAAAAAAGAATGTATTACAAGTACCTCGTTTAGCCAAAAATCCACTTTTCCTGTAAGTTTACTGCTTAACGCACGTGGGCTTAATCCCAGCTTATCTGCAATATCCTTCTTTTTTACTCCTGACTTTGAAATTTCAGATTCTAAAATAGGATAATAGGGTTTATTTGCTTCTACCAAAACTCACTCGCTCCTTTCTATCTTCCATAAACGGAATTTATGCTATTATACTATCACCATATATGGAATTTGTCAATATGTTTTTAGAAATAAATTTCATTTTATGGAATTTTATATATTGACCTTACATTAAAATTGTGATAGTATACATATAAAGGAAGTGATAATGTGTTTTTTAATGAATTTATAAATAATCGACGAAAAGAACTTAACATGAGCATTGATGAATTAGTTGAAAAATCTGGTGTACCTAAAGGCACATTAAGTAAAATAACCGCTGGAATAAGCACTAATCCCACGCTAAGTACGGTAGAATTACTGTGCTCCGCCTTAAACTGTTCGTTGAATGATGCTGTAGGATATATTGAAGAGAGTAAAAATAACATTACTTTCAGCAAAGCAGAAATTGATACAATAAAAAAATACCGCTCACTCGACCAATTCGGCAAGAAAGCGGTTGATGATATTTTAAATGATGAGTATGAGCGTTGCCTATATATCGAAAAAGAGCCATCAATAAAATTGAGATGCTCTCTTCTAAAAGCTTCAGCTGGAACAGGAAATTGGCTTGATGATGAACAGATGGATACTATAATAGTAGTTGACACCCCTGAAGCACGCAAAGCCGACATTGTTATTGAAGTTGATGGAGATAGTATGAAACCAGAATACAATAATGGGGATAAAGTTCTTGTACGTTTACAGCCTGCCGTTGAAATAGGCGAAGTTGGCATATTCATAATGGACGGCAACGGCTACATAAAAAAATTTGCAGATGATAGACTTATTTCACTTAACCCTGAATATAAAGATGTGTATCCAACTGAATACGGCGATTTTAGATGTATAGGTAAGGTTATCGGGAAAGCTGAAATAGCAGAGTAATAAAAAACACCGTCTTGTGCGTGCCAACACAAGACGGCGTAAAAAGGAACAATGTGCTTATAGATTATCCCTCGACATTATTCTACATTATGTGATAATATTTGTCAATGATATAAATTTATATAAAATAAAAACCGCCCTACCCTGCGCCAACAGGATAGAGCGGAAACCATTACATCGGGTGCAATGGT